>JBLHXN010000001.1:0-97489 GCA_047630355.1 Spirosomataceae bacterium
TTTGACCAAAGCGGAGTTAATATCCAAAAAGGTAATTTGCTCGAAAGCATCTTCAAAGAAAGCTACGAGGTTAGTATTCTCATTAAGTGTCACGTCTAAGAATGAACCCATAAGAGCCACAAATGCACAATAAAAGGAGAGAATAGGAATGGCTATGGTAGTTGCTAAAATACGGGTGACAACCAAAAAGCTAAACGGATTTACCGCCGATACTTCCATGGCATCTATTTGTTCGGTAACCCGCATAGAGCCAAGTTCAGCTCCGATACTTGAACCCACTTTTCCGGCACTAATTAAAGATGTAATAAGAGGGGCTAATGCTCGAATAATCGCGATTGAAACTAAAGAAGGAAGCCATGATTCGGCCCCAAAATCTAAAAGTGAAGGTCTGGATTGCTTCGTGAATACCATTCCGGTAATAAATCCGGTCAAAGAAATCAGAAATAGCGACTGTAGTCCGATGCGGTAACACTGCCGAACAATCTCTTTGAATTCAAACGGATTTGAAAACAACTCCCGAAAAAAGCGGATAAAAAAGTCGAAGCCGTCTTTCAAACCTAACAGTAATCCGTCTATTCGTTTTGAAATCAGATACGGGCGTTCATTTTGTTCCATTCGGTAAACTTAGGTGTACTAATAATTAGTCAGCGAATTACACTATTTGCAAATAGCATTCCCAATAGATTTGAGGAAAAATTTCCACATATCAATCGTAAGCAATGAGCTCGTATTTTCAAAAAAATGCTTGTTGATTATTTTGTAAACTAATTATTTAGTTATATTTAGCTAAATAATCTGAACGGTCGCAATTATTTGTACAAAAAAGCAACCTTTCTATAGATTAAGACAACTGAAAACAATAGCAACATGAAAAAACTACTTCTTTTATCTATCCTATTCCTGACTTCCGCCTTTGCGTATGGGTAATCGGCTAACATTACTATCAAAGGAATTGTAGTCGATACAGCTGGTAATCCGCTGGCTTTCTCGTCAGTACTTTTGCTAATACCTGAAGACTCAACTTTGGTAACTTATGCTTTAGCAGACGATGAAGGTGCTTTTACCTTTAAAAACGTTCAGCGGCAACCATATCTACTAAAAGCTACATTTATTAGCTACTTACCCTATCAGGAACTGATTACTCCTACGGCTGAATCCATTTTGACCGTGGAAAATATAGCTCTCAAACCTCTAATCAGAGAACTGTACGAAGTGGTAATACGTACGGCAAAAGCCCCGATTAGTATTAAAGGAGATACTGTAGAGTATGATGCCAGCAAATTTAAGGTGCCGCCCGGCTCAACGGTGGAAGATTTATTACGAAAACTTCCGGGAGTTGAAGTATTGCAAGACGGAACCGTACAAGCACAAGGCGATGAGGTTAGGCAAGTAACCGTTGATGGAAAACGCTTCTTTGGCGGCGACCCGAAAATGGCAACTAAAAACTTAGGGGCTGATGCTATCAAGAAAGTGCAAATTTATAATGGTAAATCAGAGCAAGCCAAACTAACGGGAATAGACGATGGCAAGCGGGAAAAGTCGATGAACCTTGAGTTAAAAGAAGAAGCAAAAAAAGGTGGCTTTGGTAGAGTTACGGCGGGCGTAGGAACTGACAACCGAGCCATGATTACGGGGAACTACAATAAATTTGACGCGAAAAACCAATTCTCTGTAGTTGGTTTTGGGAACAATATCAACCAAACGGGGATGTCGTTTGATGATTATCAAGACTTTCGAGGAAGTAATGCCTTTCAAGGAAATGACGATGCTGACTTTGGGTTTGGTGGTGGTTCAGGAATGCGGTATTACTCTTTCGGAGGCGATGATGAAAGTTTTTCCATCCCGATTGGCGGTAGCCCCAGCGATGGCCTTTCGAATAACGCCGCTGGCGGGATAAATTATAACTATACGCACAAAAAGACAGAACTCAGCACCAGCTATTTTTACAACCAAAGCGAACAAATCTTTGATGCGGTTCAGGAGCGAGAAAATTTCTTGGACAACAACCAATCCTTCGTTAACAACACCCGCAGCGGCCAGCTAAATTTTAGCGGCAGCCACCGGGCATCGCTACGGGCATCAAAAGAGCTGGACTCGCTCAATACCGTTACCGTTATCGCAAACGGACGGCTTGGTAACCGAGATGCCAGCCTGAACAGTTTCCAAGAGTTTTTACAACAGAATCAGTTAACTAACCGCACCACTATCAATAATGCGTCCGATCGTCAGTCTTATGCGGTAATCGCATCGGTAATTTATCGGCGAAAGTTTGAAAAGAAAAAACGAAATTTAGCGGTTAGCAGTACCTACAGTGCAAGTCAGTCGGATGAGGAGGCTCGGCAGCAATCAATCAACGAGTTTTTGAACGCAACCTCCGTTAACGAATCACTTCAAGCCCTCAACCAACTAAACACAACAGACAACAAAACGAACGAAATAAAATCCAGCTTGTTGTTTCTCGAACCACTTGGAGATAAGTTCTATTGGGAAAGTTTTTACAACGTCAGCTTGCGGACAGACGAAGTTGACCGCAGCGTTTTTGACCGCTTAGATACTGGCGATACCCGAAACGAAGCACTCAGCAGTTACTACGACAATCAGATTCTGTACAACCGCCTCGGTACGGGGTTTCGTTACAGTTGGAAAGGGCTGAACCTATCGGCTGGGGTAGCAGCTCAACAATTCAATATTACGGGAGACGTTCGGGTACAAAATGACGGCCTAATCATCAACCGCATCAAGCGTACTTTTGCGTCTGTTGTACCCAATGCGTCTGCAAGCTACTCCATGAAAAACAATCGTTACGCTGGGCTTTCATATAACGTTGGAGTTGATGCCCCGCAAGTTCGGGACTTACAACCGGTAATTGATAATAGCAATCCGCTATTCATTACACAAGGAAACCCAGATTTGTTACCATCAACTAGCCACCGAATCAACATGTCGTTCAACCAGTTCAACCCGGTTAATTTTACCGATATTTATGTTAGCCTTAACTATTCTTACAACATCAATCAGGTAGTTTATAACCAGACAATAGACCCCGAATCTTTTATAACCACAACCCAACCCGTCAATATTACCGGTGGGCAAAATATAGGTAGTTATAGTAGCTTCGGTTTCCCGATAATAAAAACAAAACTAACGCTCAATATCGATGGGAACGTCAATTTCGGAAAGTATCTAAGTTTCGTCAATGATGTACTAAACACAACCCAAACCGACCAGTACGACATTGGCACACGGGTTAGCCTCACACCGATAGACTGGTTCACGTTTTACTTACGAACAAGTTGGGGGATTGGCAATACTGAGTACTCGATCAATACTGGCCAAAACCAGCAGATTCTCAATACCAATTATTCGGGAGAAATGAACCTACAGCTTCCAAAAGGTTTTTACTTTTCGACTAACCTGAACTACCAATCGTTTAAAAACGAGCGTTTTGGCTTTGATTTGCAGTTACCAATTTGGGGTGCTGCCGTGTGGAAGCAATTTGGTAAGAAAAAACGTGCTGAAGTCCGGCTTTCGGCCTACGATATTCTAAACAAAAGTCAGGGAATATCTCAAAATGCGTCGCAAAACTTCGTTTCTACCCGTCAGGTAGAAACCTTGGCCCAGTATTTCATGCTCAGTTTTACGTACAACATGCGGGGGGTAGAAAAGAACATCAGAAAGCGATATTTCTGAAAGGGCTTGTTACAATTTTCTGCTGAGTATTTACCAAAATATAATTTCAATAAAAAGACATGAAAAAATAACGATAATTCCCTTTTTACTCCTCATCTCTACCTTTGCCTTTTCTCAAGCCACCGAGGGTAAGATCACTTATAAGTACACTATTTTTTGGGACAAAGTCTATGCGAAACTTGACTTCCTCAGCCAATCTGAGAAAGACAGGGTAAAGCTAACTTGGAATAATGAAGAAGGCTACACCACGAAAATGCAGCTATTTTTCAGTCCAACGGCAAGTTTGTACACTTATTCGGAGGAATCTGAAAACGAATCAACTTATTCGTGGCGTAAAGACGATTATTTAATTTATCGCGACTTCGACGAGAAGAAAGTTAAAGAATTGCAGGAAATGCTCGGCAAAACCTACCTGATTGAGGATGAGTTAAACCCCTATAAGTGGCGGGTTATGAATGAACTCAAAGAAATTCAGGGACATTTATGCATGAAAGCTATCACCGAAGATACGGTTAAAAAGCAAACTATTGCGGCGTGGTTTGCTGCTGATATTTCGGTTCCGGTTGGTCCAGAGCGGTTATATGGGCTCCCTGGTGCGATTTTAGGTGTTGAAATAAATGGAGGAGATGCCATTATAGAAGCTGATAATATTGAACTACGAAGCGTAGCGGAAGAACTAAAGCTTCCGCGTAAAATGAAAGGGAGAGAAATTAACATTGATACATATCAATCGTTGATTCAGGAACACATGAAAAATAGCATGGTAACACAAAGAAACCCTTTTTGGTCAATGCGATTCTAAGAATATTGGTATAAAGAGACTTTTTGGTACAATTTTTATTTGACTATGTAAGAAGTTGTTAATCAATTTTATAACTTTGCACTCCAAAAATTTTTAGTGTTCCGAAACATGGCAAAGAAAACAGCAAGTAAAGATAACTCTGGTATAGAAATCATTGAAAGTGCTGAGGCACTTCAGGTGGAAATCAGCAAGGCGGAAGGTTTTTTAAAGAGCAACCAGAAACTATTAGCAGCTATCGCAGGTGCGATTGTCGTCGCAGTTCTTGGTTTTTTCGCTTACAACTATTGGATGAATACGCAAAACCAAGAAGCACAAGTTGCTATGGTTGATGCTACATTTGCTTATGAGTCTGACTCATTAAGTCAATCACTCAACGGTATTGGTGGTGGTGATGGTATGTTGACCATTGCGGAAGATTTTGGCTCAACAAAAGCTGGTAACCTCGCTAACTTCTACGCCGGAACGGCACTTATGAAGCAAGGTAAGTTTGACGAAGCCATTGAGCACTTGTCAGACTTCTCATCAAAAGATTTAGTATTGCAAGGTAAAGCTTACGTACTTATCGGTGATGCCTACATGGAAAAAGATGATGCTGGAGAAGCGGCAGGTTTTTACAAAAAAGCGGCAAGCTATCAGTCGAACAAGTTTTTGACTCCAGGTTATCTAATGAAATTAGCTTTGGCTCAGGAAACTGCCGGAGACACAGATGCCGCCGTTAAAACTTACGATGCATTAATTCAGGACTATCCAGCGGCTACCGAAACTATCAACGCCAAGAAATACAGAGCGATGTTAGAAGAAATACCTGCTAAGTAATATACCTTATTCGAAATAATTTATGGAAAGTCGTTCATTCAAATGGACGACTTTTTTCTTTTAATGAATTGTAGTAACTTCATCTAATCACAAATACCTAACAATGTCATCAGCTCACAAGAATCTCAGCGTTTACAATACAAAAGATATTCCTGATGTCTCGGAAAAACGTTTCGCATTAGTCGTGGCGGAATGGAATGAAGAAGTAACGGAAGCTCTTGCTCAAGGAGTTTACGATACATTAATAAAATATGGAGTGAAAGAGGAGAATATTCTCAAAACGTACGTTCCGGGAAGTTACGAGTTGAGTTACGGCTCGCAGGTTTTTGCCCGACGGGATGATATTGACGCAGTAATTGCCATTGGTTGTGTGATTCAGGGAGAAACGAAGCATAATGATTATATCAACCACGCCGTTGCTCAGGGACTCACAAGTGTTAGTCTGAAATACGACAAACCTGTTATCTTCGGAGTTCTCACTCCTAATACACATCAACAGGCTCTTGATCGAGCCGGTGGAATTCACGGAAATAAAGGAGATGAAGCTGCAATCACCGCAATTAAAATGCTTCGCTGGAGTTAACTATTTACGCAAACTGCTTCACAACACTTTTGATGTGTTCGGAATCATAAGATAGTGTCTGCCAACGTTCGAGGCGACTATTCATCACTTTGAAAAAAAGTGGCGGAGCTAGTGACATTAATATCATTACGGGATAACCAAACGGCAGTTGCGGGCTTTCGTCAAAGTGTCGTAAAACCTGATACGGACGGGAAGCGTAAGCGTGGTGGTCTGAGTGGCGTTGTAAATGAAACAGTAGTAAGTTGCTGTAAAAGTGATTCGCGTTCCACGAGTGAAGCGGATTTACCCGCTCGTAACGCCCGGGTGAAACCTCCCGCCGCACAATCCCGTAATGCTCAATATAATTCACACATTCCAGTGATAAAATAGCGATAACTGCCTGAGCAAAAAAAGCAATCAGGATAATCCATTGTGGTGTTTTTGTTAAGAAACTGAAAGTCACAAACAATACTCCGGCTAATACAAAAGGGGCGATAGAACCCCAGACTATTTCATTCCTCAAGCTCCAAACGGGTTGCTTTTTCTTAGTCAGCAATTTTTCCTGAATTTTCCACGCACTGCGGAAGCTACCAGTTAGTGATTGCCACCAAAAACCAAAAACCGTTTGGTCTTTTTTAGAAGTTGCCGGATCTTGTGGCGTAGCTACATGGACATGGTGCCCACGATTGTGCTCAACAATAAAGTGGAAATACATAACTGAGATAAGTCCCGCTTTCGCGTGCCATTGAGCAATCGAATTATGACGATGACCCAGCTCGTGCGATACATTTATAATCGTGGAAGCGTAAACTCCCAAGCTTATCACTAATCCAATCTGCTGCCAAACTAACAAGTTATCAAAAGTAAGAACATAGCAAACCCAACCGATAAGTCCGTACTGAATCCAGATGTGCGAATAAACTAAAACATCAAAATACCAGTCGTCAATTATTTCTTGAAAAGCTTCCTTCTGTATATTATGAGCATCTTTTCCAATCAATTCGTCCACTAAAGGAATAAAAATGTAAGCGTAGAGCACCGCCGTGAATGTCCAGGAAGCTCCACCTAAATAATAGCTTAACAATATTACCAGTGGCATTGAGTAAGCACCTAAGAATCCTATCTTCTTTAAAATCGACATAAGGGCTTTGTTAAGATAAATAGAAAAAGGGAAATTGCTTTCCTATCCAAATTTACAAATTAAACTCTATTTTTGCTTGAAATAATACTTTTTCGACGAATGGAAGAATTTCAGTTGTACGCTAAGTTAGGATTCGATCACATTACAGACCTCAATGGTTACGATCATATTCTGTTTATTGTAGCCTTGTGTGCGGTTTACAGACCAACCGAATGGAGGAAGTTATTGATATTAGTAACGGCTTTTACGTTAGGGCACTCGCTTACATTAGCGTTAGCGGTTTTGAATATAATTCAGGTTCCGAGTGAGTTAGTCGAGTTCTTGATTCCCGTGACTATTGTTATAACCGCTCTCTTCAATTTACGTAAACCTGTAAAAAGCCAACGTAGCTTTGGAACGCTCACTTATTGGTTAGCTGCCGCATTCGGGCTTATTCACGGTATGGGTTTCTCAAATTATTTGCGTAGTCTTTTGGGTAAAAGCAGCGATATAATCACGCAGTTGTTAGCTTTTAATGTAGGATTAGAAATTGGTCAGCTAATCATAGTTGCTTTGTTGCTGACTATCACATTCGTAGTCGTTGAAGTGGCAAAAGTTAAACATCAATTGTGGAGTATTTGGCTCTCAGGTTTAGCGGCGGGAGCAGCGGTAGTTATTATGAGCGAAAAATGGTATTTCTGACGAGGGTATACCTTGCTATTAAAGAATCGACTTCGCTTCGGAGATTACCCAACTGTACTCAGCATTATCTAAACACTTCTTTAAAAAGTAATTTGCCTTAGACTTATTTCCTGCACGTTGCATTATTCTTCCCATCCCCAGACAAGCCATGGCGTAATACTCTTGCGTGTATCTGCTATTAGGCGTCGAAGAAAGTGCCGCAGTGTAGTTTTGAGCCGCCAAATCGTCGTTTTTTAAGTAACTTTCAGCGTAATAACCTTCAAAGAAATTTACTGATAACGATGTAATAGTATCGTTTCTTCTCGACAGGTTTTTAATCTGTTGATTTGCCTGCTCGAAACGCCCGTTTAGTAAAAGTGTCTCAGTATACCTTAGTCCAAATATGTGATTCCTGGGATAGCGTTTACCTAAACGTTGAGCGTAAATAAGTGCTTTCGGGAAATCAGCTTCGTACTTTAGGTAAATATTAGTTAAATAAGTTGTGGCTTCAATGCGGGAAAATATCGCACTATCGGCTGCTTTCTTTAACTGACTTACTCCCTTTGATTTGTCACCGGATTGGAAGAAAACAATAAACGGCTTAATGATTGGATGAGTTTCAGGATACTGAATGCGGTAATAATTATAAATTCCCGTGGTGAAATTAAACTCAATATTCTCGTTCAAAAAACCGAAACCGTCTTTCAAATATCCGTAAGCGTGTGAGGTATCCATTACGGTTTTCGTGTATTCCTTACGGTAGTTATAAGATAGGGCAATGTATCCGTGTGCAGCCAGTAGAAAGAACGTAGCTTCTGCTTTGTATTTTGGTTGTTTGGCGAGTTCTTCAGCTTTGCGTTGACAGGATTCTAAATGTTTTATATACTGATTCAAAACGCCAGAATTTTGTTCAATGGGTAAATACTTCCATTGTAGCGTAAATGCCTTCAGTAGGTCTTTTACGGGATGATTGGCGTACGCAGCTGGTATCTTGTTGAAGTTACTCTCTGCGGTCGTGAAGTCTAAATTATAGAGTGCATCCAAGCCGGCTACAATCTTGTTACGAGTTGATTCGTCTGTAAGTAATTGAGCTGATATTGTTGAATCAATCAGCGAGAAAATAAGAAAGCAGGTAAAAAATATTCGCATCGTTAAATAAAAAATAGCCCTCCGTTAAGAGGGCTATTTTTGCAAAATATAATTTTAATTATTTATTACAACTGACCACCGTGTGTGTTGATATAATCAACCACTTCGTTGTAGTTTCTCATATTTACTCCGGCGTTTTGCATCGCTTGTCCGAACGTTTGTTGGATAGTGATATATTTAACGTCAACTGAATTTGTTGGAGCATAAGTACGGGTTCCGTTAAGAGCTACCTGACGATAGTTAAATTGTACCGAACCAGTTTGGTAACCGAAGCTCATATATTCTTTTGAACCGTCTCCATCCTTGATGAATTCGATTGGAAGAGCTTGCCATTTTGTGCCTAATTTCACAAATGCCTGAACAGTTTTATCGGCTGTGATCATAGCGTCTGAAACTAAGACTCCACCCCAAGTACTTGATGTGTTTGTGCCAATACCTGCAATTTGTACCTGCTTCCAGTCAGCTGGGCTGACTGATACTTCTTTACTGGTTACGTTAGCGTTACCATCTTTTCCATTGGTTCCGTTTGTTCCAGCAGTACCTTGAGTACCGATAGCACCAGCAGGTCCGACAGCACCAGCGATACCTTGTCCACCTTGTGGTCCTTGTGCTCCCTGAGATCCTTGATCACCTTGGGGTCCAACGGGGCCTTCACATGATGTTAAAGAAACTGCCGCAGATAGAAGAAACACAGATAAAAGTTTAAACACTTTCTTCATAATTTTCAAAAGTTTGAATGAGATAAATTATTATGACTATGAGATTATTAGCAATATTATTTATTATTTTACAACTTTGCAAACACACAACCGCTATTATTTATTTAACGGTTAAAATAATGTTAGACCACATTTCGTCATAATATAATGCAAACAATAGACGCTCTCTCGCAAGTTGCCGAATTTCACCGAACTTTTCACCATCCAATCTTAAAAAATCCTCAAATTCCGTCGGATAAGAGGGCTTCGCTCAGAATTGCGTTAATTGCTGAGGAGTTAAAAGAACTCGAAGAGGCAATTGAAGCCAAAGATATTGTAGAAGTAGCTGATGCACTCTGCGATATTCAATATGTATTAGCCGGAGCTATTTTAGAATTTGGTTTGGGTGATAAATTTCGGGAATTATTTGATGAAGTTCAACGCTCTAATATGAGCAAGGCGTGTAACACAGAGGAAGAGGCACAAGCCACCGTCAAGCATTATGAAGTCAAAGGTTTTCCGTGCGAATACGAAAAAGACGGAGACAAGTTTTTAGTATTCCGTACTGCTGATCGTAAAACGTTGAAAAGCATTAACTACTCAACAGCTGATTTAAAGACAATTATTGAAAAATGACTGAAATTCAGGAAAAATATCAGGCGATAGCCGATCAACTTGTAGGTAAGAATGTAACGCTCGTTCCGGTTTCAAAAAAGAAGCCAGTGGAAGACTTGATGCAGGTTTATGAAATCGGTGGACGAATTTTCGGTGAAAACTATGTGCAGGAACTTACGGAGAAGCATGAGCAAATGCCCAAAGATATTGAGTGGCATTTATTGGGTCATTTACAGCGAAACAAGGTAAAATACATCGCCTCGTTTATAAATTTGATTCACTCAGTTGATAGTTTAAAATTGCTACGGGAAATCAATAAGCAAGCTGCTAAAAATGAGCGAGTAATTAACTGCTTATTGCAGGTATTTATTGCCGAAGAAGATTCCAAAACGGGCATGGACGAAAACGAATTGCCCGAAGCTCTCGCTGCCCTCTCGGATTTGCCGAATGTCAAAGTTGTAGGATTGATGGGAATCAGCACGTTTACCGATAATAAGGAAGTGGTAACTCGTGAGTTTCGTCACTTAAAAAAGCTGTACGACGAAGGTAAAGGCTCGCATTCCGAATGGAATGTTCTATCTATGGGAATGAGCGGCGATTGGCAAATGGCAACTGAAGAAGGAAGTACTCTAATTCGAGTAGGAACTTCCATCTTCGGAGCAAGGAAGTGAAAGTTTCTGAGTTGCTCTTGTTAATCGAAAGGCGACAAACATGTCCGTCCGCCTGAGACTGTCCGGGACACGCTGTAGAAGGCCCAACTTACACTTCCTGCAACTGTACTAAGTTTCGATAAATACCACTTTTTACTTCGTACAGGCTTTGGTGCGTTCCGCGTTCGGCAATTTCTCCGTTTTTAATAACCAGTATTTCGTCGGCGTTTTGAATGGTGCTTAATCGGTGAGCAATGACCAACGATGTTCTGTTTTTCATCAATTTAAATAATGCGTCCTGCACCAGCTTTTCGGATTCCGTATCCAACGCTGAAGTGGCTTCGTCCAATAACAATATTGGAGGATTTTTGAGGATCGCCCGGGCAATTGAAATACGTTGTCGCTGACCGCCCGAAAGCTTTCCGCCACGATCGCCGATAGAAGTTTCGTAACCGTTTGGCTGTTGCATGATAAAGTCGTGGGCGTTCGCAATTTTCGCCGCTGCAATAATTTCTTCTTTTGTCGCTCCGCTTCCGAAAGCAATGTTGTTTAAAATCGTATCATTAAACAGAATAGCTTCCTGCGTAACCACGCCCATCTGTTTACGTAAAGATTCCTGTGAAATGGTTTTTATATCAATTCCGTCGAGCAAAATTTGTCCGCTTGTCGGATCATAAAACCTCGGTATCAAATCCGCGATGGTAGACTTCCCGCCGCCCGAAGGTCCTACGAGAGCAACGGTCTTTCCTTTAGTAATTTCAAAATTCACTTTTTTCAAAACCGTTGTATCGGCATTGTAAGCAAACGAAACGTTCCTAAAAGTAAGGTTTTTTGAGAATTCTTCAATTTGTACGGCGTTTTTCTTGTCTTGAATATCGGGCCGCATTTCAATGATTTTCAAAATGCGTTCGCCGGAAGCGATACCACGCTGTGAAGTGCTAACTGATTGTGCGATTGTTTTTGCCGGACGAACCACCTGTGAAAATAACGCAATGTAAGCGATGAATAAAGAAGCGGATAAATCACTACTTTCCGATAAAATCAGACTTCCGCCGAAAAGAAGCAATGAGGCAACCATGGTAACACCAACTACTTCAGAAAAAGGACTTGATAATTCACGACGCACGGCGTAAGAAAAACTAGATTTTTTATAGGCGTCATTTTCTACTCTGAATTTTTCTCCGATAAACGTTTCCGCAAAAAAAGCTTTTACTATCCGCATTCCGCCAAAAGCCTCGTCCATGATACTCATCAAATTACTCAGACGGGTTTGACTGTCACCGGCATCGCGGCGTAACCGCTTTTGGGTAACGCCCAGAAATATTCCTGTAATGGGTATCACGATTAGTGCAAAAAGGGTGAGCTGTACAGAAATACTAAACAACGCAATGATGTAACCAATTAGCAGAAATAACTCTTTTATAGCCGCCGAGAAAGTATTGGCAATAGAGTTTTCTACTTCCTGCACATCTGTTATGATATGAGAGATTAGGCTTCCTTTGCGTTCGTTGCTGAAGTAACCCAAGTGTAAATACATGGTTTTTTCAAAGACTTCCTGCCGAAGGTTAGAAACCATATTTACCTTGAAACCCTCAAGTAATCGTAAACTTAGGTAACGAAAAATATTTGCGATAAAAATGCTGACAATAATCGTGGCACACACAAACTGCAAACCTTTCAGTTTTCCTTCAGATTCAATAATCAATGCGAAGTAGTATTGGAAGTAATCCAGCGGATTCCAACCGTTTGGTTTAACTGACATGGTTGCGAGAGCATCCGCTCCAACTTGATTGAAAAGAATTTCAAGTAGCGGTTTGAGCAAAACCAGGTTTAAAATTCCGAAAACACTGGCAATGAGCGAAGTGAGAATAAAAGGAATCAAAAACTGACGGATACGTCCGGCGTAAGCTAATAACTTTAGGTACGTTTTCATTAAATGTGGCGGCGTTGCGGTTTGTTTACGCTCGGCAACTTGCGGTAAAGTTCGTTAAATTAGGTGAATAGATTTGTGTTGCGAGCTAATTTCAACCTAAAATGAGTTGCAATTCTAAACTAAAGCCGCTTTGGGGAAAGGATGAAGATGCATTTTTAAATTTTTTTAGTAATTTCGTAACTCTTGAATCCTAACGTATAAAATTAAATATCAAATGTTTAAAAAACTCATTAGTTTGGCAGCTGTATTTGTCATTTTGACAAACGCATTTGCACAAACAACAATTCCGCTGAATGACTTGTCGGCATTCAAAAAGTCTGCGGATAACTGGCGAATAGTCAGCGACGTAAATGTAGATTTATCAAAAGAGAATGTAATGATAACTTCTCCCGGAACGGGCGTTTTGGCTTGTATTCACGAAAGAGGGAAATACGGTGCTGAATACGAACTTTATTCCAAATTTGAACACGGTGATTTAGATATCGAAATGGACTTCTTATTGGCAAAAGGAGCTAATTCAGGCATTTATTTACAAGGTCAATATGAATTACAACTTTACGATAGCTGGGGAAAACCAACGGCTAAGTATAACGACGTTGGGGGAATCTACGAACGTTGGAACGATGATATGCCCGAAGGTCAAAAAGGCTACGAGGGAATTGCTCCCCGCACAAATGCGGCGAAAGCTCCGGGTTTGTGGCAGCACATCAAAATATCTTTTCAGGCTCCAAGATTTGATGCTTCAGGAAAGAAAACTCAGAACGCTAAATTCGTAAAAGTAGAACTTAACGGCACAACGCTTCACGAAAACGTGGAAGTTACGGGTCCTACTCGTGGGCCAATGAAAGCTAACGAAGTGGCAACTGGCCCGTTACGGATTCAGGGAGATCACGGCTCGGTAGCCCTCCGAAATATTAAGTACAGTAACTATAATCAGCCTTCTGCTACAATGTCTGATATCCGGTACAACGTTTATTACGGAAGCTGGATGGAAAACGTTGACTTATCAACGCTAGAAGCTAAAGACCGTGGAAAGGTTGAACAACTGACGTGGGAAGTAAGTAAAGAGTCTAATAATTATATTATTGATTATAAGGCAAAAATGGACGCTCTCGTTGACGGGAAATATACTTTTCACTACCAAATATCAGGAAATACGTTGTTAAAAGTAGATGGAAAAGCCGTTACTAAAAACGATTGGTCAACAGCTACTGAACCCGCCGAAGTAACTGTTGATTTAGAAAAAGGAATGCACTCAATAGAAATTATTAATAATAAACGTGATGGTTGGTTAAAGCCCGCCATTGGGTTTTGGATTAGCGGACCGGGTTTTCGGGCAACACCTTTTCACAGCATCAGTTCTATGTTAGCGGGTAAACCTGCCGACCCGATTTTGGTTCACGCAGATAAGCCGATTGCCTTACGAAGCTTCATGGATTTTAAAAAATCACCGGAAGATAAAAACCATCGGGTTGTACACGCCATTTCAGTAGGACATCCTTCTGGGCTGCATTATACCTACGACATGGACAACGCATCGTTAGTGCAAGCGTGGCGGGGAGATTTCTTAGATGCTACGCCAATGTGGGAAAACCGTGGCGATGGTTCGTCCCGCCCAATGGGCAAAGCCTTGCCGTTGAGCGTTGACTTTTTAGTGAATAAGTCTTCAGCGGACGGTGCTTGGAAAGCTGATACTACCGGAAGTGATTACAAGCCACTTGGTTACAAAATGATGGAATCTGGAATTCCGACGTTTATGTTCAATGCTTACGGAGCTTCGGCGACGGATGCAATTCGGGTAAAAGACGGAAAGATACTTGAGCGGACGCTAATATTTGAAAAAGCTTCAAATGGCTTGATGGCAAAAATAGCCGACGGAATGAAAATCGAAAAAGTAAGCGGCGATTTATACGCCATTGATGATAAATCATATTTCGTGAAAGCAGCGAACGCTAAAATCAGAAATGTGAATGGGAAACAACAGTTGGTATTACCGATAAGTAACGGGGCAATAACTTACGAGTTGATGTTTTAACAACTCGCTTTCAGCCCGGCCAATTTACTCCCGTCGGAGAAGAAACATAGAAATATTAAACAAAGATCAGCCAAAGGTAACTGCCAATGGCTATTAGCTATAAAAAATGAAAAACATAATCAAATATTTACTCGTCTCGCTGATCGGATTTAGCGGATCGAATCTAATGGCTCAGGAATCGCCGACGGAAGAAGATTTCTACAAAATTGTAACGCCCGCCGTACCAGAAGGCATTCTGCTCGAAGTAGGCGGATTGGTAACATTACCAAACGGTTCTTTAGCAATTTCTACTCGTCGCGGAGACGTTTGGGTTGTTGATAATCCTACCAGTCCGAAGCCGTATTTTAGAAAGTTCGCTTCGGGTTTGCACGAGATTTTAGGTCTTGAGTATAAAGACGGTGCTTTGTACTGTGCCCAACGTGGAGAATTAACAAAGTTAGTTGACACCGATGGAAACGGAGAAGCTGATTTGTATCAGACGGTTCATGCCTGGCCAGTTTCAGGACATTATCACGAATATTCTTTCGGACCGAAAGTTGCCCCCGACGGCAATTTTTTTGTGAGTGGAAACGTAGCATTCGGAAATCAAGAATGGTGGCGGGGCGAAAGCCGCGTTCGTACCCGTGGTTGGATTCAAAAAATCACGCCCGATGGTAAAATTATTCCGTGGGCAACGGGCGTACGTTCACCCGCTGGGTTGGGTATGATTGACGGTGAGTTATTTTATACTGACAACCAGGGTGACTGGGTTGGATCAGGTGGAATTTGGCATGTGAAAAAAGGTGCTTTTATGGGACATCCTGCTGGATTAGCATGGACAGGAGATAAGAACTCTCCCGTAAAACTAACCGAAGAGCAATTTTACGCCGAGCGTGATATTCGTCAGGCAGACAACGGAAACGGTGGTTTTTCTAAACCCGAAAACGTAGTGGACGAAGAACACGTAATGCTTTTTGAACTCAAAGAAAAGTACCCAATGGTACAAACGCCTGCCGTTTGGTTACCACACGGAATCTTAGGAATTTCAAATTCTGAACTTGTCAAAGATGGCACAATGGGCGGCTTCGGACCTTTCGCTGGTCAAGTTTTTGTCGGTGATCAGGGGCAATCCAAAATTATGCGAGTTTTCATGGAAAAGGTAGACGGTGAATATCAGGGAGCCGCCTGGGATTTTCGCAAGGGATTTCAATCTGGTGTCATGCGAATGGTTTGGGCAAAAGACGGCTCATTATTCGTTGGAGAAACCAACCGCGGTTGGGGTTCAGCGGGTGATGCTAATCAAGGATTACAACGTTTAGTTTGGAACGGGAAAGTGCCATTTGAAATGTTAACTTGTAAAGCAACATCAGACGGTTTTGAAATAGACTTCACTATGCCCGTTGATCGTAAATCTGCTGAAGATTTAGCGTCGTACAATGCTAGTAGCTTTATTTACAAGCACCACGCAGCTTATGGTTCGCCGCCAATCAATCGGGAAGAACTGGAAATTAAAGGAGTCAAAGTCTCGGAAGATGGTCGTAAAGTGCGTATCGTCCTGGACGGTTTAAGAGAATACTATTTACACGAGTTGAACCTTACCGGACTGCGTTCTGCAAATACGTATTATAACCTCGTTCATCCAACAGTTTATTACACGTTGAACAATATCCCGACGGGAGAAAAAGCTAAGCTTTCAACGTATTCAACTATAAACTCAAGTGCCGCAAAAGCTGCTTCGGCTTCGGCAAGTGTAAAAAAACTTGTTTCGCCAGATGGTCAAAATCAAGCGGGAGCCGCCGCTCCGGGAGCCGTTGCTTCGAAAGTTGTTGCCGCCGTAAAACCCACTTATGATAGCATGAAACCATTGCTTATGAAACACACGTGCCTTGCCTGTCACGCCGAAGGTAAAAAGGTTATCGGGCCATCATTTGCGGATATTGCCAAACGTAAATATAGCGACGAGCGTATCGTAGAGTTAATTTATCAGCCTGAGCCGCAGAATTGGCCAGATTATTCTACACCAATGATGGCAATGCCGCAAGTGCCTAAGCCAGATGCGATGAAAATTGCGGGATATATAAACTCATTGCGTTAAACATCGACCGTAAGATTCTATTTAATTAACAAATAAAAAATGCCCTTTCAGGATTTTCTGAAAGGGCATTTTTGTAAAATAATAATTAAGAACTTACTGACTATTTCTTAAACAGCGAATTCACAAATTCCATCTTGTTGAAAACCTGTAAATCAGTCATTTGCTCACCAACCCCAATGTATTTTACGGGAATTTTGAATTCATCCGAAATTCCTATGACCACGCCACCTTTTGCTGTGCCGTCAAGTTTTGTAATGGCGAGAGAATGCACTTCTGTCACTTTCGTAAATTCACGGGCTTGAATAACGGCATTTTGTCCGGTACTACCGTCTAAAACCAACATCACCTCGTGCGGAGCATCAGGCAGAATCTTTTGCATTACCCGCTTGATTTTAGCTAACTCGTTCATCAGGTTAATCTTTGTGTGTAAACGTCCAGCGGTGTCAATAATGATGACATCAGCATCCATTTCAATGCCTTGTTTAATCGTATCGTAAGCTACCGAAGAGGGGTCGGTGTTCATTCCTCTGTCAACGACTGGAACTCCCACGCGGGCACCCCACAACTTTAACTGCTCCACGGCAGCGGCTCGGAATGTATCCGCAGCACCAAGTACTACCTTTTTTCCAGCTTTATTGAAATTATACGCCAGCTTTCCGATTGTGGTTGTCTTACCCACGCCGTTTACGCCCACCACCATCATGACGTAAGGCTTTGGTAAGTATTCGGTTTCAAAACTATTTTCTACGTCCTGCGAGTTATTTTCGGAGAGTAAAGCGGCAGTTTCTTCCCGCAAAATACGGTCAAGTTCCTGAACATTCGTGTATTTATCTTCGGCGGCACGTTTCTCAATGCGTTCGATGATTTTGATAGTCGTACCGACGCCCACATCTGAGCTGATGAGAATTTCTTCGAGTTCGTCAAGAACTTCTTCGTCAACGGTTGACTTACCAACAACTGCCCGCGATAACTTATCAAAAATATTGGTCTTGGATTTCTCTAAACCCTTATCAAGTGTTTCCTTTTTTTCTTTACTGAAAAAGTCAAATAACCCCATAATTGAATTACGATATAAGATGTACGACGGGATCGCCCGCCCGATTACAACTAAACTGTCTGAGTACAAAATAGAACAAAATTAACCTGTAAAAAGTCTTATGTCTTGCGTCTTTTTTCTTTGCTCAACTCAATAAAACTTTTCTCAACGCAATACAGTATCCAAGGTGCATGCCTTCGTGTACATTATTAAACATAATAGCTTCTTCAATTTCAGAAAGCGTAACACCAAAGCTTGTTGGATAGGCTTTGTATTCGTTGAATAAGCCAGCGGCGTAGTCTTTCTCCATTTGTAAAAGCGAAGCTTCCGAAAGCTTTTTCAACTCGTCGTACGCTTCTTTCGAAACGAAACCTTCGGGCTTAGTGCCTTTGCGGTACGCAGTGATGAGTTCGTTCGAGACAAATGTCTTATTTCCCGATAACCCGTAGCACAGAAGCTGTTGTGTGGCAATGACGTGTCCGAAATTCCAAATCAAATTATTATTGAATCCATCAGGAGTTTGGTTTAATTCCTCGATGGTCAGACTGTCGAAGGTTTTTAGTATATTATTTCGGGTGATTTTTAAAATTTCAAGGGCGTATGCGGTAGTCATTTTGAATGATGTTTTATGAGCCTCAAAATTAGGGTAAAAATGATTGGGGACAAATATGTTTCAGTTGGAAAGCTTGTCAGTCAGTTTGCTTCCTTGAAAGTAAAAGTTTCGGGAGGTAGAAATACTATTTGCTCAAAATTTTATCAATGATAAAAAGAGTTTGCTTGTACTTTTAGCTTATTTTTGACAAACTACTAACCGAAAATATGAACAAGTTTAGCTTATTTTTTCTACTATCTATTATTGCCATAACTTCTGCCGCACAAGAGCCTTCCGTGCAAAACGCTTATAAGTTAGAAATTGACGTTATCGCTTCTGATCAAAGGGTTCAAAAAGCATTTGGACTTATTCAAGAAATGGAGTTCATCACGATGAAGAATTTGATTGAACTTACCGAGATTCCGGCACCGCCATTTATGGAGGAAAAAAGAGGAGTGCGATTTATGGAAATGCTTAAAACGGCGGGCGTAGATTCCGTTTGGATCGATGAAGTAGGAAGTGTGTTAGCTCTACGAAAAGGAAAGAAAGGAGGAAAAACGGTTGTGTTTGAAGCCCATTTAGATACGGTATTTCCGATAGAAACCGACGTAAAAGTCAAGATGAAAGGTGATACGCTTTACGCTCCGGGAATAGGCGACGATACGCGTGGACTGAGTATGGTCATAACTGTATTAGAAGCGATGAACCAAGCAAAAGTAACTACCGAAGCCGATGTATTATTTGCGGGAATGGTAGGGGAAGAAGGGTTAGGAGATTTGCGAGGTGTGAAGCATTTATTCAAAAATGGTGACCGTAAAATAGATTCCTACATTGCGATTGACGGTGGTGATATTGGTAGAATAAATAATATGGGCTTAGGGTCGCTGCGATACAGAATCACGTTCAACGGTCCGGGTGGACACTCGTGGGGAGCATTCGGATTAGCGAATCCTCATCACGCAATTGGTAAAGCCATTAATTATTTCGACGAAGCCGCCGGAGCGTACGTTGCCAACGGACCGAAAACATCTTATAACGTTGGACGAATTGGCGGAGGAACATCCATAAACTCCATTCCGTTTGAGTCGTGGATGGAAATTGATATGCGATCAGTGAGTCCGCAAAGGCTTTTGAATATGGAGAGTATCCTTAACGAACAAATGCAAAGAGCATTAGCTGATTATAATAAAACGGTAAATAAAGGCGATCTCTTAACTGTAAACGTTGAAAAAATCGGCGACCGACCTTCGGGGGAATTAGGCGAAAATCTGCCGTTAATTTTAAAAGCCATTGCCGCTACGAACTACTTCGATGCTAAACCAACGCTCACCCGTGGCTCTACGGATTCTAACATTCCGATTGCGTTGGGAATTCCCGCAATAACGATTGGGCGGGGCGGACAAAGTGCCAATGCCCATTCACTTGACGAATGGTATTTAAACGACGAAAGTGGAGCATTAGCCATCAAACTCTCGATGCTCATTTTAATTGCTGAGGCGGGGTTGGGGGAGTGAAAACTATACTTTGTAACAAATACGAGGTTATCGGCGATTTTTCAGACCGTAAATAAATAAAAACTCCCGTTTCGCAAGTTGTGAAACGGGGGTTTTTAAGATTCAATAAATCCGGTTTCTTAGAAGCGGAAGTGCGAGATAAGGTGATTTTATTATTACTTCAACTGGGCCTGCTTCAAAATGCTGTTCAAGGTTCCTTTTGGAATCTCGTCACCAAGTCTATGATATACTATGGTAATAATTCCTGTTTTGGTGTTGTGCTTATAAGCCCTGTGGCTTCCTTTCTGCCTCACCATGTATCAACCGTCATTTTCAATTGTCTTGACAATTTCTTTGTACTTCATAGCTCAACTAAACGATAACCAACATTTGGGAATCTGAGATGGGACTTGGTATTGGCAGACCTTCTTCTTCCATAACTTCCAAATGAAATTTTATAGCTTCCACAATATTCTCTTCTATTTCGTCTCGTGTTTCACCTGCGGAAGTGCAACCCAGTAAATCTGGAACGTAAGCACTATAACCATCCGAACTCCGTTCGTAGATGACGAAATATTTTCTATGTTTGCTTTCCATGTTCAATATTTTAGATCGTTAAAATCATCGGGGATGCTGTATGTTTTGCCTTCGACTTCCCCTAAACGTTTAAGAACTCCTGGAATACGTTTTTTTGCAGGTTGAGATGAATCAGGAGTAATAAAAGTGACGATTACTTCTGACTTTTCGATAGTTGGAGCGGGTTCAAGAAACGTGAGTTTCCCTTTCTCATAAATACCTTTAATTGCTGCGTAACATAATATAAAACAAAAACCCTCGCCTCGCGTACTGCGAAACGGGGGTTTCAAGATTCAACAAGTCCGGTTCCTTAGAAACGGAAGTGTGAGAATGCTTTGTTGGCATCTGCCATGCGGTGCGTGTCGTCCTTTTTCTTAACGGCTGCACCTTCACCTTTAGCTCCCGCGATAATCTCGCCGGCTAAACGCTCAGTCATGGTTTTTTCGCCACGCTTACGTGCGTAGCTGATAAGCCACTTCATGCCCAATGACTGACGACGCTCAGGGCGTACTTCAGTTGGAACCTGAAAAGTAGCACCACCCACACGGCGGCTTTTTACTTCAACACCCGGAGATACGTTGTTCAACGCTTTTCTCCACGTTTCAAGGCCGTTCTCTTGAGTACGCTCTTCTACGATGTCAAGTGCACCGTAAAAAATGCTGTACGCAAGGCTTTTCTTTCCTTGAAGCATTAGGTTGTTTACGAATTTTGTAACGTTCGTGTCTCTGAATTTTGGATCAGGCAGTACGTAGCGTTTTTTTGGTTTTGCTTTCCTCATTTCTTTTGAATTTTAAGGAGGTTTCGTTTTGCGATTAAAACTAATTCACGTTGTCGGTTTTAAAAACCAATAACATTACTTCCCTTTGAAATATATTGTATTTCGGCGGAATGTCTTGTTATTATTTCTTTGCTGCTTTCGGGCGTTTTGCACCGTACTTAGAGCGACTCTGCATCCGGTTGCTAACACCGGCGGTATCCAAGGCTCCACGAATGATGTGATAACGAACACCAGGTAAATCTTTCACACGACCACCGCGAATTAACACGATAGAGTGCTCCTGAAGGTTGTGACCTTCACCTGGAATGTACGCATTCACTTCCTTCTGGTTCGTAAGGCGGACACGGGCAACTTTACGCAAAGCCGAGTTTGGCTTCTTAGGCGTAGTAGTATAAACACGTGTACAAACCCCACGACGTTGTGGGCATGAATCCAATGCAGGAGACTTCGACTTGTATGTCAGTTCTTTTCGTCCTTTTCTTACTAACTGTTGTATAGTAGGCATTGTATAACGTTAAAAAATGATAAAAAATGTATTTTCCCAAAAAGGGAGTGCAAAGGTAAGATTTTTTAGTTGGAAAGCAAGGGCACAGCTAGGAGTTAGTCCTGATAATTATCAGGACTAACTCAATGGGTAGCATTTCAGAGAAAGTAGCAAGTAAAAAAGGCTTCGCTGATAAATCGACGAAGCCTTTTTTTGTATATATCAATCCGCTAAAACCTGTTTTTTACCCAATTATTGGTAATTGAATGCTGTTTAACCCTTTTGCTAACAACCAGAATAACCCAATAATTAACAACAAAAGAATAACTGCGGTTAAGCCAAAGACCATCCAGATTCCTTTATAGTATTTTCCGGTTGGGTTATTATTTAGGTGCTTCTGAAGAAGATTCAGATTTTTAACATTTGATTTAAAACCAATATCGAAAAACGTACCGATAATAGGAACGGAAGAAATGATGAAGTCAAATATGATATTTCCCATCATTTTGATTGCCGTACCAAATGGAACGCCTTTACCCAAAATCATGCCAAAAATACCAAGGTTTATTCCTGTACTTACTACATCTCCCACGCCCGGAATGAGACTAAGAATAGCATCTAACCCAAAGCGAATGGATGTTCCGGGAATACGAAGTTTAGTGTCCATCCAATCAGTGAGGACCTCGATAGCTTTAGTAGAATAAACTTTATTATCTGCTGAATTCATGTAAACGTTTTAAAGACGTGAGTGTTTGTGAGCACGCACCGTTAAAATTGTATTCCGTTTACTAAACTCGCTCAATAATCGTTGCTACGCCCATACCGCCGCCTACGCAAAGCGTTACGAGTCCGGTAGCTTTATTGGTGCGTTCCATTTCGTCAAGTAGTGTTGCCATCAAAATT
The DNA here is from genome assembly GCA_047630355.1 of Spirosomataceae bacterium. GTDB lineage: Bacteria > Bacteroidota > Bacteroidia > Cytophagales > Spirosomataceae > JANQUM01. The sequence continues at coordinate 22,688 of JBLHXN010000001.1, forward strand.
GCTCCCGTAGCTCCGAGCGGATGACCCAAGGCAATTGCTCCGCCGTTTACGTTCACTTTGCTGTGTGGTACGTTTAGTTTATCCATGAAGTACATCGGGATGGAGGCGAATGCTTCGTTCACTTCAAATAAATCGATATCCGAAATGGTCATTCCGTTGCGTTTTAAAGCTTTTTCTGTAGAGGCAACCGGACCAGTCAACATGATGGTTGGCTCAGAACCCACCATTGCGTAGCCTTTTATTCTTGCTCTTGGTTTTAAGCCGAGACGTTCGCCCATTTCCTTGCTTCCTATTAATAAGGCAGCGGCTCCATCCACAATTTGCGAGGAGTTTCCGGCGTGGTGAACGTGATTTACGGTTTCAATAGCGGGGTATTTTTGCAATGCCATGGCATCCATTCCCATTTGACCGAGAGCGGCGAAAGCAGGTTTCAGCTTTGCCAATGTTTCGGCGGTTGTACCAGGTCGTACACCTTCGTCGTAATCAAGGGCGAGGTTTCCGATTTCGTCCTTTATCGCAATCATTGATTTCTGGAATCGCTTTTCGGCTTGGGCAATGATGGCACGCTCATAAGAAGTCGCGGCAAATTGGTCAACGTCCTGACGGGAATAGCCTTGTATTGTGGCAATCAAGTCAGCAGAAATTCCCTGTGGAACGAGTTTGTGCTTTGAAATTAGTTGCGGATTCATGAGTAAAGCTCCGCCGTCTGAACCCATCGGAACTCTTGACATTGCTTCAACGCCTCCGGCAACAAATAAATCTGCCTGACCAGACATCACGTAAGCCGATGCCATATTAATTGCTTCCAATCCCGAAGAGCAGAAACGGTTTATTTGAACTCCGGAAACTTGCTGATCGTAACCTGCGTCCAAAACGGCGGTGCGGGCAATGTCTGCCCCTTGCTCACCCACGGGTGAAACGCATCCGGCAATGACATCGTCTATTAGAGAAGTATCCAGTTGGTTGCGATCTCTGATTGACTTTAGAACTGTTGAGAGTAACGTAAGTGGTTGGATATTGTGGAGAGAACCGTCAGATTTGCCGCGTCCGCGGGGTGTTCTGACTGCGTCATAGATATAAGCTTCCATTGTTTCTGTGTTTATTTTGAAGTGTTTACGAACAAATTTAGGCTTTCAACTATTCATTTCCAATCAAACAATCGACGTTATTTTTACTAATCAAGATAAAGTTGCACTTTTTGTAGATTATAGAATTTGAATGCTCGGCTTATTGGATGTTAATTGTATTATTTGAAGAATGTATTTTGCATATAGTTTATTATCAACTATTTATACAAAAAAATAATATAATTTTGCGATGTTCCGTTAACCAAATTAATTTTCAATAATGGCATTAAAGAAACAATTTTTAAAATCGAAACCCGTTTGTAAGGTAACTTTTGAATTACCTGTTGATAAGGTTCAGGATGCTTCGGCGGTTGCCGTAGTAGGTAACTTCAATAATTGGGATACCTCGGCAAACCTATTGAAGAAGCAGAAGAACGGTTTGTTCAAAGCTACTTTAGAATTCCCAGTTGGGGAGTCAGTAGAATTCCGTTATTTAGTTGACGGCGATTCATGGATGAACGAAGAAGAAGCTGATAGCTTCGTAGCTGCTGGCATCAACGATGAGCAAAACTGCGTAATCGAATTGTAATTATTAGCCTCAGGCTTTTAGCCCGATGACTTCCAGAAAAGCGAATCCAGACGGGTTCGCTTTTTTTTGGTTTCAACGCATAATTACTAAGTAAATATAAAATGCGTTCATGCAGAAAGATGCGAGTAGATTCAGCCACATCGTGTTCTTGAAGTTAGCATTTGCTTCGCTTTTCAGCACTTTCAAAAACCACCACCCGAAAAATAATACTGTGGGCGTATTTATCAACAATAACACAATAAAATTATTGATAGTTAAGTAATTATAAAACCCAAAGAACGCTACGCCAAACAACAACCCCGTGAAAATAAACGAACCTTTGATTCCGAGTTTTTGGCTCAAGGTAATATCGCCCCGGGCGGCGTCTTCTTCGTGTTGATAAATTTGCGTCATTGGGTAAACTGCCCAAAGTATCAAACTACAAATTAGCATCGGTAGCCATGTAACTTGTAATAAATCGTTCCACGGTAAAACTAATTTGTCAACGCCCCGAAAAACCATCAAATACGTAAACGCTCCTTGAAATAACCCGACGGTTATCCAACTTAAAATGGCATACTTTTTCAATCGGATGCCATCATAACTATACGCCCGTGACACGTTGATGTAAATCAATACCATGATTCCGAAAATATAACTCACGAAGAAAACCCCGAGTAAACAGCCTATAATATCTAAAGCCGTAGCGACCCAAAACAGTTCTCTTCCAACCGCTGGAGGTTTTTCAAGCCCACCGATGCTGCCCTCGTCTTTATCAAAATAACTATTGTACGCGTTGGAGGCGGGATAAATCAGTAAATGCAAAATGACGAATACCCAAATTGCTTTCGTTGTGTCAACTTCTGTTAACTGACTGACCGCAAACCAATAAACGGGCATCAGAAAAAGTGAAAATGGCAAACGTAAGTGGAGGAGGATGTCTTTTGGGGTCATGCTTTGCATTGTTATTTCAAATAAACGCAAAAAGCGGCGAACCAAAATTGATTCACCGCTTTTTGATATAAAAAATATACTACTACTTACTTCGTCGCAGCGTAGTTAGCTTCTACTTTATTCCAGTTTACTGCGTTCCAGAATGCCTGAATATAATCAGGACGCTTGTTCTGATACTTCAAATAGTAAGCGTGCTCCCAAACGTCAAGTCCCATGATTGGGGTGCGTGGATCTTCGTTGTCCATAAGTGGATTGTCTTGATTTGGTGTCGAGCAAACGCACAGACTACCGTCAGCTTTTACACAAAGCCACGCCCAGCCAGACCCGAAGCGAGAACCTGCCGCGTCAGAAAATTCTTTCTTGAATTCGTCTACTGAACCAAATTGTGATTCGATTTTATCTTTTAATTCGCCAGACAAGCGACCTTTATTTTCTGGGTTAATAATTGACCAAAACATAGAGTGGTTGAAGTGTCCACCGCCGTTGTTACGTACACCCGTTGATTTGCTCATGGCAACTTTGCAAATTTCTTCGATTGACTTATCAGCTAAGTCAGTACCTTCAATCGCGGCGTTCAATTTGTTGACGTATCCTTGATGATGCTTGTCATGGTGAATCTCCATGGTCTGAGCGTCAATATTTGGCTCAACAGCGTCAAATGCGTAAGGAAGTGGATCTAATGTAAATGCCATAGTTTATTTAAGTTTTATTATTCTGAATTTTGAAACGTATACCCTTGCTAAACACGCAACACAAAAAATATGTTCGGTTATGCATGAAGTTAATACGGTACCCAACTCTTGGGTAATTCAGTAAATTCTGTAAAAAAACTGTACCTTTGTGACTCATTTTTTTTAAAACAAAACTATTTTTACGATGCGTAAAGCAGAAATGATTACTGATAAAGGCACCATGACCATCGAATTTTACGATAAAGATGCTCCGATTGCCGTTGATAATTTTATAAAACTCTCGAAAGAAGGCTATTATAACGGTATAAAATTCCACCGTGTGATTCCTAATTTCATGATTCAGGGCGGCGACCCAACTGGTACGGGTGCCGGCGGGCCAGGTTACTCAATTGACTGTGAACTTGACGGCGATAACCAATACCACGATCGTGGGGTATTATCAATGGCTCACCGTGGCCGTGATACAGGCGGATCGCAATTCTTTATTTGTCACAGCCGTGAAAACACCGCTCACCTTGACCGTAATCATACTTGCTTTGGCAAAGTAATTGAAGGGTTGGATATTATTGACACAATCCAACAAGGCGATGTCATTAAGGAAATTAAAGTTCTTGAAGAAACGGCGTAATCTGCCGTTGACTTAAAATACCAGTAAACTGCCTGAAGTGAAATACTTTCAGGCAGTTTTTTGTTACTAACGAAATGACAGGCAAAATTCAGACATTAGTTATCGGTTTTGCTTTGCTTTTTCAATGATTTACGTCCAAAATTACATGAAAGATACTTCTTCGAGCGTGCGACATATTTTGTCACTTACTTTACTGCTTTTTACTTTTACGAGTACCTTCTCGCAGGTTCTAAAGCCCGCAACTTGGTCTTACGCCACAAAGTCTGAAAAGGTTGCCGTGGGTGATGTAGTAGATGTAGTTTTTGAGGTGACCTTAGAAAGTGGCTGGTACATTTACTCAAATGATTTTGATTCCGATTTAGGACCAATTCTAACTACAATAGATTTTAATAAAGATAATTCGTACGAACTGATTGGGAAGTTACGTGCCATTAACCCGAAGAAGAAATTCGATGAAATCTGGGACGGCGATATTACCTATTTTACGAAGAAAGGGCAGTTTGTTCAGCGGGTAAAAATTCTGAAAGAGAAGGTCGAAATAAAGGGAATAATTGATTACCAGACTTGTACGATAAAAGACGGTTCGTGTATTCCGGGAAAAGAAAAATTTAACTATAAGTTTGAAGCTGCCGCAGAAGAAGTTGTTGACGAAGAAGATATTGATATTTCGGGTGTTGAAATTGAAAATACGCAAGCTAAATCGAAAGCTGCTATTGACGAAGCACCGACTGACGAAGAAAATTTAGACGAGACGGCAGTCGCAGAGACCAACCTGGATTCTTTAACGCAAACTCAGGCAAGCTTAGTGGACTCCGTAACTCCGGCGGGAGCTTCAGAATCTCAAAAGTCGCTTTGGGAATTTTTGCTATTAGCGTTTTTGGCGGGAGTTGCTTCGATTTTCATGCCGTGTATTTACCCCATTATGCCCATGACGGTCAGTTTCTTCACGAAGCAGACCAATGGCACTCCTAAAGTAGTTTTCTACGGTATTTCCATCATGGCAATTTTTGCTGTAATTGGTTTGGTCACGATGGCCTTTGGTGCACCTTTTCTGAACTTTATAAGTACGCACTGGATTCCCAACTTGCTGTTTTTCTTCGTGTTCATTTTGTTTGGAATGTCGCTTTTCGGAGCGTTTGAAATTGTGTTACCCCACGAAGCCGTAAACAAAATTGACCGGATGTCTGACCGGGGCGGATTTGTCGGAATATTCTTCATGGCACTGACACTCGTGGTTGTTTCGTTTTCTTGCACCGTACCGTTTGTGGGTTCACTGTTAATATTAGCGGCGGGCGGTGAAGTATTGCGTCCATTGTATGGAATGTTAGCGTTTGGTTTGCCGTTTGCGTTGGTATTTACGTTGCTTGCTACGTTCCCGCAATTCCTGAAAAATTTACCGAAATCTGGCGGTTGGTTAAACGAACTGAAAGTTGTTTTTGGATTCCTCGAATTTGCGTTGGCGTTAAAATTTCTGAGCAATATTGACTTGGCATACCGCTTTAATTTACTGCACCGTAATATTTTCTTAGTTCTGTGGATTGTTATTTTTGTACTTATTGGCGTCTACATATTAGGATATTTACGTTTGCCGAAAGACAGTCCCGTAACGAAACGGGGATTTTCCAGAATCGGTTTTGCCGTGGTATTTTTCGTATTCGCAGCGTACATGATTCCCGGCACGGCGGGCAGAACGTTACCGCTACTTTCTGGGATTTTACCCCCAATGCAAGCCACAACACTCGTAGCTAAAGACCTCGAAAACGAAAAAATGCACAACCTACCGCACGGATTGCAAGGCTTTCACGATTTCGACGACGCCCTTGCTTACGCTAAAACGGTGAACAAGCCGGTTTTGATTGATTTCACGGGTTATGCTTGTGCTAATTGCCGCAAGATGGAAGAGAATGTTTGGCCCGAACCAGCTGTATTGGAGCGGATGCAAAATAACTTTGTGATCGCTTCACTCTACGTGGATGATAAAACTGAAATGCTAACTGAAAGGCACTATGTCTCTTCGTATGACGATGAGTTGAAGACGACCGTCGGAGAAAAGAATATGGATTTGGAAATTACGAAGTTTAACAATAATGCTCAACCCTATTACGCCATTGTAGACACTGAGGGTAAATCGTTGGTTAAGCCATTAGGGTACGTTTCTACGGAAGAATTTATTAAATTTCTGGATAGAGGGAAAGCGAAATTTGTTCGATAAAAAACAACTAATGCCGTTTATGCTAAATCTAAAATATCACATCTCAAAAGATGAATAAAAACAAGATCATTGAAACACTCTTACTATTCGGAAGCCTTGCCTTTTTGGTAATGTGGGTGGATCAGTTTCTGTACAAAGGTGCTGATATCAAAGACTCGTACTTCTTTTTGATGTTTGCTTTGGCGGGATTTCTGTTCTATACTTATCGTCGTGGACAACGCATTCAGAAAGAAAAAGAGGAGAATAAAAACGCAGAACCGACAAAGAAACCGACGGTTAAAGCTGGTATTACTTCAAAAGCGAATGTTTCAAGAAAAAAGAAGCAACGCCGGAAGTAAAAAAACACCATCACCGAGCCAGCGATAACGGTCGTTTGTCAACGCCCATGAGGGAATGGCAATCAGGAACGAAAGTGAGAGGGTCATCAACAGCATTATTCCTGCAAAATAGTTTACGTACTCGGCTCCGTTGACGAAAAAAAGTACGATTATGAAAACGTTCACAAACGTGATTCCGTAAATGAGCCGCTTGCTCAAATTCTCTCCGATAATACTGACCATATTCTGATTATTAACAGATCGCCTGAACTCGAAGTATGAGAAAATCAAAAGATTTTGCAGGGCAATCAGAAAGAATAAAACGCTCAGAATCCACGCACTTAAATTGATGGAAGACTTATTTACGAGTGCCGTTCCGATTACCGCAAGGGTGTAGCAGATTGCGGTAGTCGGTTCTTTGACCCACTGAGCTTTATTATTCCTGAAAAAGCGATTCAATATCCAAAAATAAAACCCTACACCAACCGCTAAAATAACCCCGTACCAAATGATGGTCTCGGGAAGAAAGAACAGCAGCACCCCGTTCAGTACGACTAAACAGAGTAAGGTGATTTGTAAGTCGTATTGATGCGTAAAATGAAACTGGTGCCGGGCAGTATGATCTTGCGGGTAAATGCGTAAGTCAAGCAGACGGTCTAGAATGTAGAGAATCCACGTGGTGCTTCCCAAGACAAGAAGAGTCAACAAGTTGGGCGTAGCGTTGCCGTCGGGAAGTTTCCAAAACGCCCAGCTGCTGAAAACCGCCCCGAACACAACGTCGAGGCTGAGGTAATGGAATATTTTGAGTAGATTTTTGATAGTTTTGGTCTTAGAGAAAAAACCTTGCAGGTTTTGTAAGTAAGCGAACAAATTCCAACCTCCGAAGGTTTATAACGGTTGTTTATCTTTTCAACAGAGCCCAATCCAAATGAACATACCCGCCATCTACGTGAATGAGTTGCCCCGTGGTATGACCTGACTTTTTCGAAAGTAAAAACGCTACCGTATTGGCTATTTCCTCAACGGTTGTCATGCGGTTTCCGAGCGGGATTCGGTTATTTATTTCTTCTAACGTTTCTTCTGGATTTGGCAATGTCTTGATCCAGTTTTCGTACATCGGCGTGTAACATTCTGCCACGATTACGGCATTTACCCGAATGCCGTATTCTGCCAGTTCAACCGCCCACTCACGAGTCAAAGCGTTTCTCCCGCCATTTGCGGCGGCGTAACCTGAAGTTCCGCCTTGTCCGGTTTCGGCAACTTTTGAGCCGATATTCACAATCGACCCTTTAGTTTCTTTTAACCAAGGCAAACAGTGATGAGCCAGTAAATAATAATGCGTCAGGTTTTTATTTATCGAAGCAATGAAGTCTTCGTAACTACCATTCTCAAGCCCGACGCTATCGTTTACGCCCGCATTGTTTACGAGTCCGTTAATTCGCCCGAAGCGTTCCAATACTTCGTCTACGGCTCGTTTGCATTGCTCAGGGTCGGATAATTCGGCAACAACTTGATGCCCGAAACCACCCGTTGCCCCAATCATTTCCAGCGTTTTCTTATTGTCGGCTTCGTTTCTACCGATGATTACGGGATAGGCTTCTTCCAATGCCAACCGCGAAACAATTCCTTCGCCAATTCCTTTCGCTCCACCCGAAACGATAATTACTTTTTCCCGCAGATTTAGGTTCATTTTATTAGATAATAGATTTTAGATTTTGACTTAGCTCCTTTCCCATTTAAGGGAAGGGATGGGGCGGCAGCCGATGCTGGTGTTCTGTTGCCATCCGCACCGAAAATTGATTTCGCTATGATTACGTTAACAATCAAACTTCCCATTTAACAACCGAAAAATACCTAAAGGGTTTTCGTGCTTTAATTCATCGGGGAGTAAAGCGTTTGGCATATCCTGAAAACAAACCGGACGAGTGAAACGCGTAATTGCTCCTGTTCCGACGGAAGTACTTCGCGAATTAGTCGTTGCGGGAAATGGTCCGCCGTGTACCATGGCGTGGCAAACTTCCACGCCCGTTGGGAAGCCATTTATTAATAATCGCCCAACTTTTTGTTCTAATATTTCGAGTAAATCGGCGTATTCGAGCAATTCTTCTTCTGAGCCGTAAACGGTTGCGGTTAAGTGTCCGGTCAGGTTTTTAGCGGTGGCTAAAATTTCTTCGCGGTTCTGTGTTTCCACAATTACGCTCGATGGTCCAAATACTTCTTCCGCCAGTTCTTCATCAGTAGCAAATTTCTGATAATCAATCCGCAAGACGGTCGGCATTGCTACATTTTTTGCTTCGGTCGTTATGCCAAGTCCTACCGTTTCGGTAGATTTTTGTAGCTTTTCAATTCCTGAATCAAACGCATCTTTCATTGCGGGAGTAAGCATCGTTCCGCCAACGGCAGCTTCTATTTTGTCTTTTACGTTCTGAACAAATTCGTCGTTTTTTTGAATAATCAGTAAACCTGGGTTGGTGCAAAATTGCCCAACGCCCATCGTCAATGAATTAACATAACCCTGAGCCAACGAATTCGATTGTTCTTTTAGCGATTTGGGTAACATGAAAACGGGGTTTGTACTACCCATTTCGGCGTAAACCGGAATTGGTTCGGAACGCTGATTAGCGGCATCAAATAGTGATTTTCCGCCTCGGAACGAACCTGTAAAACCAATCGCTTTAATGTTGAAGTGTTTTACCAACGCCTGTCCGATTTCAATACCATCATCGTGCAACATACTGAAAATACCATCGGGCATATTGGTTAGTTCTGCCGCTTTTTGAATCGCCATTCCTACTAATTCCGACGTTCCGGGGTGTGCGGGGTGTGCCTTAAAAATTACGGGACAGCCCGCCGCCAATGCGGAAGCCGTATCACCACCAGCGACTGAAAAAGCCAATGGGAAATTACTTGCTCCAAAAACGCCAACGGGTCCTAATGGGCGTTCCATTGAACGAATATCGACCCGGGGAAGCGGCTGACGGTCGGGGAGGGCTTCGTCTATTTTGGCATCTACCCAGTTTCCATCACGTAATAATTGGGCAAATAAGCGAAGTTGTCCGCAAGTTCTGCCACGTTCTCCAGCGGCTCTACCTTCGGGAAGTGCTGTTTCTGCTACGTACCGCTGAATTAATGTATCGCCCAACGCTTCAATTTGCGTAGCGATTTCGTCCAAAAAGGTTGCTTTTTCTTCGCCCGTTTTTTTTCGGTAAACTGTGAAAGCTTCGACGGCTTTTTCAACGGCTAAATTTAATTCACCGATGGTAGCTCGGTAGAATAATGGTCCGATTTTTTCGCCCGTTGCGGGGTTTTGAGCCGCCACGCCTACCAAGCCCTCTGAATATGTTTTAAAACCAATGATGTTTCTTCCTTTTATCTGCATTACTGAAAGTGATAAGTTTCGTATTACTTATTCGCAAGATAAGGCAGAATAACGAAAATGCTGAACGGAATTGAGTCGAGAACGAGAATTCAGCGTAAATTTGACAAAATTTCACACAGTTGGATACTTTCAAACGGCTGCGGGGTCCCGCAATTATCTCGGTTTTACTTACGGTTGTACCGCTGCTTAGTAGTTCGGCGATTGTTTACTTTCTGATAAAAAATGAAAGTACGTTCGGCAATCTGCATTGGGCAGAATGGGCGTTCGTAACGTTGGTTTTTGCGTGCACTTCCATGATTGCGTTATCGCCGCCGACGTTATTGGCAATGGTTTACGGTTATTTCTTGAGTGCGTTGGCAATCCCGTATTTGTTCCTATTGAACATGGGAGCAATTACCGCAGTGTATTTCCTAACGAAAAAAGGCTTCGGTAATTCGTTGGAATCTTTTATTGACGGTCATCCCAAAAGTAAACGATTACTTGATCAATTAAAAAACGATGAATTAAGGGTGGTTTTCTTGGCGAAACTCTCTCCGGTCTTACCTTTTGCGTTGACTAATTTCGTATTTGCCCTTTCGGGAGCAACTTTCCGAAATGTATTTATAGGTGGTTTTTTGGGAATGATTCCCCGGACGTTATTGGCGGTTTGGGTTGGCTCAAACGGAGCAAATATCAAAACCCTGCTCGAAAGCCCCAAAACGGCAGATTGGCAACAAGTCGTTGTATTGCTACTTGTGGTTATTTCTACGTGGGGAATTATCAGAATTGTTCGGAAGGCTATTTCCTGACCTACTTTACCTTATAAAAATACAGTGGAATATTAATGTTTTGGTTGGCTCGTTCGCTCACCGTAAAATATCCCTTACCGTTTATAGGAAAGCAAATTGCCTCGCCCTGCACTTCCCGGATGTACGGAGCCGTGATGTCCCGTAATCTGCCCAACGCCTGCGTAATGCTTTCGTTTTCTGTACGTTTCCAGTACAAAATGGTGTCGTAATTCTTTAACAAAATCTGTTGACCATCTGACGAAATTTCTCCCGCCGTAAGTACAAATTGTTGCGTCGTTCCCATGAACTCTGCCGTGTTCCTTTCCGTGGTTGATTGTGGGTATTTTAACTTAAAAATCTTTTCTGTAAAAACCCCTTTCGTAATCACATACAGGTCTTTGGTGAGCGGATCGAGTAGTAAAACTTCGGCGTTGTACTTATTTCCGTCGTCGTAAACAAACCTCAACGCATCAATTTTAGCAGGGACTTCTTCTACGCTCGTGGGTTCAAGAAAACGGTAAATTATATATTCCTCGTGTACCGTGGCGTTATCGCCAATTTCACCAATATAAATGTAGTTTTTATCCGCTTCTGGTCCCGCTCCGATGGCCATATCTTCCCAGTCACGATTTTTGAGTGGTAGATTAATACTTCCCCGAAATTCGCCCTCGTGATTGAATAAATAAATCGCTGCGGGATTATCGCCATCTTCGTGTATCCAGACGTTGCCGGGAATATTTCGGCTGTCGGCAATGCCAGAAGCTTCGTCCACGATGCCACGATTTAACGGAAAAACCAAGGGTGTGCTGTCAAATACGGGAAGCTTGTCCGTTGGTTGCGGATCAACGGGCGGTTTGTCGAACCAATCGCAGGATTGGAGTGCCAACGCAAAAAGTAAAATGTATAAAAAACGAACGGGCATGCGAATGGCTATTTTCAGAAGTTAATGGTAAAAGTACCATTTTTTATGTTTTGGAGTCCAAATATCTGGAAACAATTGATTTAACGGTTGGTTTTAAAACGGTTGTTCAAACACTTTTATTTAATTTTGCAAATTCAGTGAAATGTGAAATAGTTCGGAAATTCTGAACTCGAAACCTGAACCCCTCAATAAACAACTCACTGATTTTTGACTAATTGACCAAAAGACTGAAGAATATGCTTTTAAGCGAACAAGAGATTTTACGAAGGAAAAAACGCCAACAATTAATGGATTTGGGCATCGATCCGTATCCCGCCGAAGAATTTAAAGTAAACGTTACGGCGGCTGACATCGAAAAGAATTACGAGAAGCGTAAAATAGATTACAAAAATATCAGCATTGCCGGGCGGTTGATGAACTTCCGAATTATGGGAAGTGCCGCTTTTGCGGAGTTACAGGATAGTACTGGTAGAATCCAAATCTATCTTCGTCGGGACGATTTATGCCCAGATGAAGACAAAACGTTATACAACACGGTATTCAAAAAGCTACTTGATATCGGTGACTTTATCGGCGTAACGGGTTACGTATTTACCACGCAGGTTGGTGAAATCTCGATTCACGTTACCTCGTTCAAAATTCTGTGTAAAACGCTCCGCCCGTTACCCATTGTAAAGCGAGATGATGATGGAAATGTATATGATGGCTTCACCGATCCTGAGCTGCGTTTTCGAATGCGGTACGTGGATTTAGTAGTGAATCCGAAAGTCAAAGATATTTTCGTGAAACGGGCAAAAGTAATCAGCACTATGCGACGCACTTTTGACGACAAAGGTTGGCTGGAAGTTGAAACGCCGATTTTGCAGCCCATTCACGGTGGTGCGGCGGCTCGTCCGTTTGAAACGCACCATAACTCACTGGACATGCCGCTCTACATGCGAATTGCTAACGAGCTTTATTTGAAACGATTGATTGTCGGCGGCTTCGACGGAGTCTACGAGTTCGGGAAAATGTTCCGTAACGAAGGCATGGACCGTACGCACAATCCCGAATTTACGGCGATGGAGCTTTACGTAGCTTACAAAGACTACGAATGGATGATGGGAATGACCGAAAATTTACTTGAAAAAGTGGCGATTGCGGTAAACGGTTCGTCAAAAGTGAATTCTTGGGGGAACGAAATAGAATTCTGTGGTCCTTACGAGCGGTTGAGTATCCTTGGTGCAATCGAAAAATTCACGGGCGTAAACGTAGAAGGGAAGTCAGAAACCGAACTCAAAGAGCTCTGCAAAGAGTGGGGCGTGAAAGTGGACGAAACAATGGGCGTTGCGAAACTAATCGACGAAATTTTCGGAGAAAAAGTGGAAGCAAATCTTATTCAACCAACTTTCATCACAGATTATCCCGTGGAAATGTCGCCGCTTACCAAAAAGCACCGCAGCAAGCCCGGTTTGGTAGAACGTTTTGAGTTGTTCATTAACGGAAAAGAAGTAGCGAATGCCTACTCAGAATTAAACGACCCAATTGACCAACGAGAGCGTTTTGATCAGCAACTCAAACTCGCTGAACGTGGTGATGATGAAGCAATGGCAATGGACGAAGATTTCCTCCGTTCCCTCGAATACGGAATGCCAACTACATCGGGAATCGGAATCGGAATTGACCGCTTGACTATGATGTTGACCGATCAGACGAGTATTCAGGAAGTTCTTTTCTTCCCGCAAATGCGTCCTGAAAAGAAAATTGAAATGGCGACTAATACCGAGTACGAAGCACAAGGCGTACCCGCCGTTTGGATTCCGGCGTTGCAGAAAATGGGATTTATGACCATCGGAACATTGAAGGAAGCCAACCCCAATAAGGTTTTTAACGATCTTGGGGGAATGCGTAAAAAACTTAAAATTGACGAAAAAATGCCATCAAAGGAAGAAGTAGAAGGTTGGATTGGGTAGGGATTGGGGAAGTTGAGAATAGCCTCAGAGAGGCGAAATATCAATAGAAAAAATGTGATGGTTTAACCCATTATCCGCAGAGCGGCGATATTTTGGTAGAAAAACGTCGCAATATGCGTCGTAAGCCCTATCGGGGCGACATCGATTTTTTATAAGCCTCGTAGCGGCGACATTTTCGATTATGGATAAAAAACGCCAGCGGTTTGGGATTATCCCAAACCGCTGGCGTTTTCATTTGCTGCATACGGACAATCAAACCTTCAAATCCCGCAAATTATCCTGCATAATATCTTCTGTTTCGTCGAGGTTATTAAATGCGTGGTCCATCATTTTGCGGTCGAATTCCTTCTCGTTGTTCGCAATCCAGATGGTAGCAACGCCGTTCCCGATGAAATTGGTAATGGCACGGGCTTCCGACATGAAACGATCAACCCCCAATAGCAACGCCAAACCTTCCAGCGGGATAACCTCTACAGCCGTCAGTGTTGACGCCAACACCACAAAACCGCTACCCGTAACACCCGCCGCACCTTTTGACGTAACCAATAGGATACCGATTATCGTCAACATTTGCTGAAGGCTAAGTTCGACACCAAAAACCTGAGCGAGAAAGATCGTTGCCATTGAAAGGTAAATCGTGGTACCATCAAGGTTAAACGAATACCCCGCCGGAACTACCAAACCTACCACGGGTTTTGAGCAGCCCATGCGTTCCAGTTTTTCCATTAAAGAGGGAAGTGCCGCTTCGGAAGACGAAGTTCCCAACACAATCAATAACTCTTCCCGAATGTACCGCAGAAAACCGAAAATACTGATTTTGTAATAGCGTAAAATCAAGTTCAATATGACCAAAATGAATACCGCCATGGTAATATAAACCGTTGCCATCAGTTTTGCCAGCGGAAACAAGGTGGCAATGCCGTATTTTCCTATTGTAAATGCCATACCTCCGAACGCACCAATAGGGGCAAAAATCATGACGTAGTGCAGCATCTTAAACACAAATTTTGAGATCGGCGTGAGGAAATTGATAACCGTCTCACGTTTCGGAAATTTACTAAGGAAAATCCCGAACAGAATCGAGAACAGCAACACTTGAATGGTCAGGTTATCTTTCAAAAATTGCCACCAACTGAAACCCGCCGATTGGGTGGCGTACTGCGAAACATCACCGCCCGTGACTTGGGCAGTAGAAACGCCATCGCCGGGACGAATTGTGTAGGCAACCACGAGACCAATCAATAACGCCAGTGTTGTAACAACTTCAAAGTAGATTAACGCTTTTGCCCCAACCCGACCCACTTTCTTCAAATCACCCATACCGCTTATTCCGAGTGAAATAGTCAGGAAGATAATTGGGTTGATAAACAGCTTTACAATATCAATGAAGCCTTTTCCCAACGGTTGCATCTTTACGCCCCACTCAGGGCTAAAATGACCAAGTAACGCACCGGCGGTGATGGCGGTCAGCACCCAAAAGGTAAGGTTAGTGAATATTTTTTTCATAGTAAATATTGAATGAGTAGCGTACTGAAAATCGAAACGGGTATGCCGACGCTCACCATTTTGGCGGCCAATAAACCATCCAAACCAAAATCGTCCGCAATAATGGCGGCGGTATTCATGGGACCGAGTGCCGCACCGAGCAGTGAAATCTTCGCCTCGGTAGTTGTCAGCGTGCCATTCACGTAAAAAAACAGAAACACAATCAACGGACAAATGATTAATTTATAAAAAAGCCCAGTGTACAGCGGTTTGCTATCCCGCAAAATGTTGGAAAAATTCACTTGTAAACCGACAGCAAATAAAGCTAAAAAAGCGAAAGGTTGGCTAATCAACGTGGCTAAATCGGTGATTTCCGGTGGAATTTCATCAGTTAATGCATTAATAGACAGACATATAAGCGTAGCCCCGAAAGGAGGGAACCGAACCATTCGCTTTAGAATAAGGCGGAGATTCGCCTTTTTTTCACTTAAAGTGGTCGCCAACGCAATGCCCAATGTCATCACAATCAGGAAGGTGCCTAACTGACTCATGATGATGCCCATCGACATGCCGGTAGTTCCGTAATAAAGCTGAAATATTGGAAAGCCAACGAAGGAAATACTGCTGATACCGCCCGTTAAAATCAAGGCTCCCAGCGTTTCCCGTGAGAATTTTGCCGACCGGTTTATTACGTAGAAATACAGCATCGCCCCGAAAAAAAGTACCCACGGAGTTAGCATTGGGTATAGGTACGCCGACGTGAACGATAGCGTGAGCAAATACTTAATGTTGAGAGCGGGAATGAAAATCCAAATCAACAGTTTGTTGATAAGTTTGTGGGTATCGGGTGGCACAAACGCATTTTTTGCGAAAAACCACCCGATTCCCAAACTCACCACGATGAACAGTAAGTTCAGCATTTATAAACTGATAGTTGCATTTAAATAGTAGAATGCTCCGTTGAAACCAAACTGATTGGCATTCCGCGTAAAGGGAATCTGACCACTTGAATAAGATGCCGAACGAATATCCCACCGGTCGGGATAAATGTCAAAAATATTATTGCTTCCTAACGAAATCATCAGCGATTTACTAAGCGTATAGTTCACCGATAAGTCCGTCAGCGTTTTTGCGGAAAATGTTTGAACACCGTTATCTCCAATCTCTTTATTACTATCAATAGATTGAACCGAACCAAAGCGGGTAGCCCGTACAATAAATCCAGCATTTTTGTAATTATACCCGAACGAACCCAGCATTTTACTACGGGGTTGAGCTACTTCAATTAACGATAAAGCTACGTCGCCCAGCAACTGAAACGGTGTTGCAACGCCCTTAAGTAGATTTACGGGTGTTTCTTTCTGACGAAGAACATTTGTCTCATTTAATGTTAAAGCAAAACTGGCATTAATGCGGCTATCTTGGTTAAGGAATTTTTTGTAGGAAGTAACGAAATCAATACCACGGGTCCTGGTGTCAATGTGGTTAGTGAAAAACCGCACCTCTGCCGAGTTCGGGAACGTTGATTTTACGGCCGGAATGCGGGAAGCCTGTAAACGATCCGTGATTACGATTCTATCCTGAATATTGATTAAAAATGCATCTAACGTGAATAATAATGCCCCATTGAGAGCTGTGGCAGTTAAGCCAACGTTGTAGTTATAAGAGGTTTCTGCTTTGGGTTGCTCAATTCCCAGTGCGGCCAAACCCGGATTGTCATTTGATAACTGTTGCGTAATAATAATTTGTCCGTTTTGAACTGTTGAAGTGTTCACCCGATTACCAACCTGTGCCAAAGAAGGTGCCCGAAAGCCTTTGTTTACTGAACCCCGCACGGAGAAATTATCCGTGATTTTGTAGCGGGCGGCAATTTTTCCCGAAATATTACTGCCGAAGTCGCTGTAATTTTCAAAACGTAGTGCAGTAGCTACCAACAAACGGTCAGTCACGTCGCTTTCTACGTCAGCATATATACCAATGTTGCTGCGTTTGATGCTTACTTCATCGTTCGGGGCAATGCCGGGACGACCACTCGAGCCAACTGCTTTTCCGAGTGTGAATGCCAATGGCCCTACTTCGTAAGATTCTTTACTGCCGGAAGTTACGTCAAAATAATCAGTACGGTAAGCCGTTCCAAACGCTAAGTTGAGTGACTTTAAACTGCCGATGTTGCGAATGTTTTTAACAACGTTTCCTTCAAAAATGCTTTGTCCGAAGGCATTTCTTCCTACGTAAAAGTTGGTCGGTGACGCAATTCCCATCGATGGGTTAGTAGTACCATTCGCCGACAAATCTAAATGGTTATGACCGTAACCATAGCTAAAATCCAAGTTCCAGCCGTCTTTTGTGGTTCTCTTCAAGCCCCCAACCACAGAATAGTCGATGGACGTGCCAGGTAATTCAGGTACGTATCCATCGGGATAAATTTCAGGAACTGAATTAGCTCCGTATGCTGGCCGGAAGAAACCGTATGCCAAAATATTTTTGCGGGATGTACCACCAAACGTGTAAAATTTCCAGTTTCTGCCCAACGGCAAACCTGCATTCACAAATGTTTGGTAGGTATCATTTTGATTGCTACCATACACACCAATTGGGAAAGGGTCTTTTGGATAAACGCCTCTTGTTGCTCGTACTGCTGCATCTTTTGTAGCGTCGGCGTTGTAAATCCGGCCAGTGTAATTATCAGTACGGTTGGTTTGGTTCATGCGGAAATAATTAACGGTAAAGTTAACGAACCCCCCTTTTTTACCAAGAGCCAAACCGTAGTTCAAAGCCGTTTTAAACGTAAAGCCGTCACCCGCTTTGTGGATTCCCGCCTGTGTTTCCAGCGTTCCTTCGTTCACAGTTTCTTTCAACGCCAAATTGACAATTCCCGCAATGGCATCGGAACCATATTGAGCGGCGGCCCCATCCCGCAAAACTTCAACCTGACTAAGTGCCAACGAGGGAATCGAGTTCATATCTGTTACAACTGTACCTGCTCCCGGCGAAACATTTAGGTTTAACGCAGCAAATTGGTGGCGGCGTTTCCCATTAATCAACACCAAAGATTGATCGGGCGACATGCCCCGAAGCGTAGCCGGTTCGGCGTAGTTAGTTGTACCGTTCACTCCATATTTTGCAGAGTTAAAAGACGGCGACGAAAACTGAATCATCTGCCCTAAATCAGTTTGTCCGGTTGCTTGGATTTCTTTAGCACTAATTACGTCTACCGGAACCGGACGTTCAACGTCTGTTCGTGGTTTACCCCGTGAACCGATAACTACCACCTCATTCAGTGTAGATGTTGACTCTTCCAGCGTTACGCTCAAGTCTTGTGTAGAATTCAACACAATTTCCTGTGATTTGTAACCGATATAACTCATTACCAACGTTTCACCAATTTCGGCGTTAATCGTGAATTTGCCTGCACCTTCGGTAAGCGTACCACGTAACGAGCCTTTTACTGTTACTGAAACCCCCGGCAAACCCTCACCTGTAACGTCTTTTATTACTCCTTGAATAGAAGCGACGGTAGTTTCAATTACTGGTATCAAGATAGCCGATGTTCTTAAAGCAGGTTTTAACATAATTTGATTTCCAGTGGCTTTGTAACGAATACCCAACGGAGTCAGTAATTGATTTAAAATAGTTTCCAGAGTTTTGTCTTGATAATTTCCTGATAACTTTCGTTCGGTATTGATCAATGATGAACTGTAAATGAACCGAATCTCAGCCGACTTCTCGATCTCAGCCAAAGTGGCTTTAAGACTCTGATTTTTAATGGTCAGGCTTATTTTTTTGTTCAGCGATTCCTGCGAATAAACACCGTTCGCAAAAGTGACACTCAAAAAAAGAACAGAGAGTAAGGTTTGGGTAATAGTTATATGCATGATGTTTTTGAAAATCCGGTGGATTCGCAGGCTTTTTTTCATAGTTTTGATTGTTTTTGAAAGGTTTAGACAGATTTTGAGAAAACAATCCGAATTGAAACGCCAATTTCAATTTTCGGAAGAGCCTTTTCGGGATAATACCCAGAAGAGGCTTTTTTTATTAAAAAACTTATAGAAAAGTAATATCAATTTTAGCGGCATCCAGTCGTTTTAATGGTAATCTCACCGTCTTTTTCTTCGAAAGAAGCATCTAACGCAAAACACACCATTTTTAGTTTTTCCAATAAGGGTTCATCTAGTAAGTGGGCGGTCAACATACAGTTTTTCAACCGTAATCTATCATAGTATATCTGGATATTGTACGCAGTTTTTAGTTGCTCCAAAACAGTAACCGCTGACACGTCATCAAAAGAAAACGTGAGTTGCTGAATCGGTAGTGACAGCTGCTCGCTTTCAATGGTATTTTTCACAGTTACTTTATCATTTTTTTCTAAAGCAACTTGCTGATTTTGTTGCAGAACCGTTCCTTCCAGTTTGGTAGAAACCAAATCGTGGTTTTTTGGAAGATTTTTTTGGGTAAAAATGGAGACCTTTCCCGTCTTAACAAATAGTTCGGTCTTGCCATTTCCAGCAGTTGCTTTTACGGTAAAACTGGTCCCTAAAACTTTTGCCACTAAATTATTAGCGTAAACAATGAACGGTTTTTCCTTGTCCTTTTTTACTTCAAAGAAGGCTTCGCCCGAAAGCATTACCTCTCGTATATCCCGGTTGAACTTTGACGGCGAATAGCTTAATCTTGCCTTTGGCTGCAACAGTACGCTGCTTCCGTCAGGCAAGTTTACTAAAAGAGCTTTTTGTTTTAGGTTTTCTTTTTCGTACATATCTCCCGTTTGTGTCTTTGATTCCTGCACCAGTTTCTCGTATGTTATAGTACTGACACCTGAAAAGTTATTCCAAATAAGCCAACTGCTCACTAACACAATGGAGGCTGCCACCAACCACAGTGAGGCGGTTCGCCATCGAGTGTTTGCGGCAGTGTCTTTGCTCGGAACATATCGGTTTTGAGGCATTTCCATATTGGACTTTATGTGCTGTAGAGCTGCCGAAGGATCTACTTCACATTGCGGATACTGTGATTCCCATTCGTCGAGGTACTCGTAATAAGCCTCTTCGTTTTCGGGAGTTACCAGCCATCGGGCAATCATCTTTTGTTGGATACTACTAGTATTACCATTGAAAGAATCGGTAATCAAGTTTTTTGTGGTTTGTGTTTTCATGGGAGGTTCAGCTGTAAAATAAAAAACAACCCAGATAGCACCCATTCTGACTTCAGGTCTTCCCGTAGTTTTATGAGTGCCCGACTAATGAGCCGCTCTATGGCACTTACCGATACGCCCAGTTCAATGGCGATTTCGGCGTACTTTTTACCTTCTAACCGGTGCAGTTGAAATGCACTACGTGCTTGTGGCGGTAATCGCTTAATGGCTACGTCAATCTTTAAAGTCAATTCATGAATCTGTAAGATATCATCGGGTTTCAGAACGGGTTCATGCATAAAACATAGCGTCTGCATATCGTCAAGCGGAGTGTTGCGTTGCAGGTCATATTTAATAACATTGTACGCCCTAAAACGTACGGCTTTGTAGAGGTACGCCCTGTATGAGGTGTTTATATTCTCATGTGCTTTATTTTGCCAAAAATTCGTAAAAACCTCGGCTACAATGTCTTCTGCTAAATCTTTTGAATACACAAAACGAATCGCAGAACTGCATAAGTTGGCGTAATAAGAACGGAACAACATATCAAAGCCTCGCTTTGGCGAAGTTTCAAAATGCCGGGCAATAACTTCCTCTCTCGATAATACCCTGCCCGTGGGCGTATCTTTTGCCCGTAGATTAGCTTCTATGTTTTCCCTATCTTCCGAAGTTAATTGTCTATGTGGCAACATGCAGGGTTAGATTGTATAATGTCAAGACAAAGTTTAACTATTTTACCCCACACTCTAACTGAAATATGTTTGCTGTTGAAATAAATGGAAATCAAAAACGGCGAAGCAATTGTATTACTTCACCGTTTTTATCTTGGGGTGGGTAGTCTGTTAAGACTTTGGAGCAGCAGAAAGAATAGCTTTTGAGCAGCCAACTTCAAAGTCTTCAAAATTCTTATTGAATAACTTCGCCAAATGATTTAGTTGAGTTTTGTACGCTGTTTTGTCTTCCCATAAGTTTTCCGGAATCAAGATTTCATCGGGTACGTTTTTACAGATTGTAGGAAGTTCTAATCCAAAAACATCTTCACGGATAGTCGGGGCATTTTCTAACTCGCCGCTGTGAATAGCGTCGATAATTGCACGAGTATAGCTCAGCTTTATCCGTGAACCCACGCCGTAGCCGCCGCCGATCCAACCGGTATTCACCAGCCAGACATTTGTATCGTGTTCGTTTATTTTATCTGCTAAAAGTTCGGCGTATTTTGAAGGGTGCCAAACCATAAACGCAGCTCCGAAACAAGCTGAAAACGTAGCGGAAGGTTCTTTAATGCCCATTTCTGTGCCCGCAACTTTGGCAGTGTAACCGCTGATGAAGTGATACATGGCTTGGTCGGCGGTAAGTTTGGAAACGGGTGGCAATACTCCGAAAGCATCGCAGGTTAGAAAAATTATGTTTTTGGGATGCCCGCCCACGCACGGAGTTTTGGCGTTCGGAATGTATTCAATGGGGTAAGAGGCACGGGTATTTTCTGTGAGTGAAATGTCGTCGTAATCTACGGCGTGCGTCACCGGATCGAAAACCACGTTTTCCAAAACCGTTCCGAATTTGATTGCCTGAAAAATTTCGGGTTCTTTCTCTGCACTCAGGTTAATTGCTTTTGCGTAACACCCGCCTTCAATATTAAAAACTCCGTTTTCTGTCCAGCAGTGTTCGTCATCACCGATCAATGCCCGGTTGGTATCGGCAGAGAGTGTTGTCTTACCTGTTCCGCTCAAACCAAAAAATAGAGAAACGTCTTCTGACTTTCCTTCGTTCGCCGAGCAATGCATAGACATTACGCCAATTTTCGGCATCACGTAATTCATAATTGTGAAAATGCCTTTTTTCATTTCTCCGGCGTACTCCGTTCCCAAAATAACGAACTCTTTCCGTTCAAAACTCAAATCGACACTCGTGCGAGAGTTCATATAAGTAGTGTGCGGGTTTGCGGGAAATTCTCCGGCGTTGTAGATTACGTAATCCGGCTCGCCGAAGCTTTTGAGTTCTTCTTGTGTTGGGCGTATCATCATATTGTGCATGAACAAAGCATGATACGGACGGGTACAAATTACCCGAACTTTAATCTGATGCGATTTGTCCCATCCGGCGTAGCCGTCCACCACGTAAATTCGGGTACGGGTATTGAAGTAGTCAACGGCACGTTGCAAGTTAATGTCAAACGTGTGTTCGTCCATCCTTATATTGACATCGCCCCACCAAATATCATCTTTACTATCGGGGTGCTCAATAATACGTTTGTCTTTCGGGCTGCGTCCTGTCTTACTTCCTGATTGCAAAATGAGTGCTCCCTGATCCGAAATTGCCGCACCCCGATCATATGAAATTGCGTTGGCGTATAATTTTGCGGGCGAAGCATTTCGGATAACTTTCTTGGGTGAAATCCCGTACTTTTCTAAGGAAAATTTTTGCGTTGTTTTCATTTTAAGCGAGTGCTGGTTTGTGGGCAAATTTGAAATTTAAAAGCAAGTTTTCTATCATTTCTGCTGACCCTACGTAGTAAGGACATTTTTGGTGAATAGCTTCAATCGGAATGTCTAGCGTCGGGTTGGTGCCGTCAGTGGAGAGTCCGTTCGCTTGTTCGGCGACAAACGCCAGCGGGTAACATTCGTAAAGCAACCGTAATTTACCTGTGGGGTGCACTGGAATGGGCGGGTAGAGATAAATACCGCCTTTGAACATATTGCGGTGGAAGTCTGCGACTAATGAGCCAATGTACCGACCCGAAAATTCTTTCAGTTTGCAACTTGTGAGGTAGGACTTTACTTGTGGCGGAAAGCTGTGGTAGTAACCTTCATTGGCAGAATACAACTCGCCATTTTTCGGGTATTCGAGCCTTTTGTGAGACAAGAAAAACTCGCCCAACGAGTTTTCAAGTGTAAAGGCATTCACCCCGTTTCCGGTTGTGTAAACAAGGATAGTAGAAGAGCCGTACAAGATATACCCGGCGGCTACTTGTGCCCTGCCGCCTTGTAGGAAGTCGTCAAGAGTGGCTTTTGTACCGACCGGACTCACCCTGCGGTAGATGGAGAAAATTGTTCCGACGGAGACGTTCACATCAATATTGGAAGAACCGTCAAGCGGGTCTAACGCCACCACGTATTTCCCGTTTTTGTTTCCGGTGTGAATAATGCCTTCGTCTTCTTCCGTGACTACGCCGCAGACCTCACCGCCGTTTGTCAAAGCCCGAATCATCCGGATATTGGCAATTACATCCAACTTTTGCTGTACTTCGCCGTGTGGGTTGCGTTCGTCATCCGCTCCGATAATGTCAATAAGCCCCGCCCGATTAATTTCACGGTTGAGGATTTTTCCCGCCAGGGCAATGTCTCTCAATAACTGAGATAGCTCGCCCGAAGCGTACGAAAACTCTTTTTCGTGCCGTTTAATAAAGCGGTCAAGAGTTGTTCCTACGGGTAATGCCAGAGCATCAATGCGTTCTTTCATTTCTTAATTTTATTGAAGTGTAATCGTTCAACAAAATTAGGAAATTTCTCTACGCTTTAGATGTGATTTGTGCAACTATTTATTTGCAAAAGACAATTGTTGGCAATTGGTCATTTTTACTTCATTTATGGATTATGCGGATAACAAAATCCCCAATTATATTTGGTGATGAAAAGAAAGTTTTAGAATTAGCTTATCAAAGACCCGCTATCATAAGTTTTCGTTTCACCATTTTGGTTAATGGCGTAATTAAAGCCTTTTTGAATAGCGAATGCTCCGTGTTCTCCTTTTTTGTTGATGGCAAGAAACCCAACTTGGTATTCGGCGTAATCTCCGAGTTTGTCAGCAATTCGCTTTACACCCGCTTCGCAGGCTTCTTGCGGCGTCATGCCTTGTCGCATTAACTCTACGATTAGAAACGAACCGCAGGTTTTCATCACCAATTCGCCTAAACCCGTGGCAACGGCTCCGCCCACTTCGTCGTCTACGTACATCCCGGCTCCAATAATTGGAGAATCCCCGACGCGTCCGTGCATTTTAAAAGCCGCTCCGCTGGTGGTGCAAGCTCCCGCAATTTTGTTGCTTTTGTCAATCGCCATAATGCCGATGGTATCGTGCAATTCAACGTTGATTATTGGTTTGTACTCAGATTTTACCTTCCATTCTTCCCACGCTTTTTTAGCATTTTCGGTTAGCATTTCTTCCTGTTGAAAACCTTCTGATACGGCAAACTCTAATGCTCCTTTTCCGCTTAACATTACGTGCGGCGTATTTTCCATCACTTTTCGGGCTACAGAAATCGGGTGCTTGATATTTTGTAAATACGTTACCGAGCCGCAATTCATGGTATGATCCATAATACAGGCATCAAGCGTGACGTTGCCGTCACGGTCAGGAAAGCCTCCATAACCCACGCTGGTGTCATTTGGGTCGGCCTCAGGAACACGAGCTCCGGCTTCTACGGCGTCAAGAGCCGTTTTTCTATCAGTTATTTTTGTCATTGCGGCATCAACTGCTCCGGTATTTGGTGCCCAGGTTGCAATAGAAATAGGTAAAGCTGCTACTGAGTTTGGGTTAGATATTCCTCCTGAAACTTTTTTGTCTTGGGTGGTTGTGCAAGCAGTTACGGCGGCGGCGGACGCAATTACGCCCGTTTGGATAAAATTTCTTCTTTTCATAAAGTTGGGTCAGAGAGGTTTCCCGATAGTTATCGGGATTAGATTAGAGGTTTCGAGTACTCGCAGTAATTTTATCGTAAATAACGAAAGGTAGTGGAGAAATGCAATTTGTTATTGATATCTGAAGTATTAATAATTTCAGACACAATTAAATATAGTAAGAATTACCGCAACCTTTTGAAAAAATCACGAATTATTGTCTGGCATTCTTTCTCCAGCATTCCTGAAATAATTTCTGTCTTGGGGTGAGTAATTCTTTGTGAAATTCCTGAAAAACCTCGTTTGTCATCTGGTGCTCCGAAGACTATTCGATCAATCTGCGACCACGCCAACGCCCCGGCACACATTACACAGGGTTCGAGCGTGACATATAAAGTACAATCTTTCAAATACTTTGCTCCTAAATATTGTGAAGCGGCGGATATGGCAAGAATTTCGGCGTGAGCGGTTACGTCGTTCAGTTTTTCGGTTTGGTTGTAACCTTTACCAATAATCCTGCCGCCTTCGGCTACTATTATTGCTCCAACCGGGATTTCGCCTTCGTCAAAAGCTGTGGCGGCGAGTTGGAGGGCTTTGTTCATAAAATATTCGTGGGTAAAAATCGGGTAGCTTGCCAAAGGGAAATTGATTATTTTTGAATTCGTGGAACAACTATTTACAGAATACGAATAAAACAGACTTCGCGAATTAACGTTAATTTGCAGTATAATTATAAGATAATCTACCAATACATTACTTCCAAAGTATGAACTACCTCACAGAAGAAAATATAAACACATTTATTCAAGCTGCTTTGCTGGAAGATATTGCTGAAGGCGATCATACGTCACTTTCCACGATTCCTGAATCAGCCGAAGGGAAAGCCCGATTATTGGTGAAAGGTGATGGTATTTTAGCGGGTGTAGAGCTGGCAAAGCATATCTTTAAAGCCGTGGACGAAAAACTCCATGTGCAAACATTATTAAACGACGGTGACCCGATAAAGTACGGAGATGTTGCTTTTTACGTAAACGGTCCCGACCGTTCTATCCTAACCGCTGAGCGATTAGTACTAAATTGCATGCAACGCATGAGCGGTATTGCAACGGTTACTAACGAAATTGTAAAGAAGTTAGAAGGCACTAAATGCAAAGTTTTAGACACCCGCAAAACTACCCCGAACTTTCGTTTACCCGAAAAGTGGGCGGTTAAAATTGGCGGCGGTGTGAACCACCGTTACGGGCTGTTTGACATGATTTTAATAAAAGATAATCACGTAGATTACGCCGGAGGAATTAAAAATGCGTTGCTTTCAGCTCAAAAGTATTTGGCTGAAAACAAGAAGATTTTACCAATCGAAATCGAAGTTAGAAACTTGGATGAATTAAGAGAGGTTCTTGAAATCGGAGGGGTGATTCGAATTATGCTCGATAATTTCAGTTTTGAAAAAATCCGTGAAGCGTTAGAAATTATCGACAGACGTTTTCCCGTGGAAGCATCCGGAGGTATTACGCCGGAAACCGTTCGTGAATACGCTGAATGTGGCGTAGATTATGTATCAATGGGCTACCTCACGCATTCAGTCACAAGCCTGGACTTGAGTTTGAAAGCAGTGAGGTAGATGTTAGGTTCTGGATGCTCGATGTTGAGAAAAATAGAACCCTCATTTTAGAGCTGGGGTCATTTACGCTATTTCCTGCTTACGCTTCTTCCGAATGTCGTATTTCTTCGGAGCAAACAGAAAACCGAAAGCTTCTGCACCTCCTTTAGAGTGTACCTTATGATGCACAAAGTGAGCATTCATAATGCGTTTCATGTATTCGCTTTTGGCGGTGTATTTGAATTTTATACGACGGTGAACGATCAGGTCGTGAAAAACAAAATACGAAATTCCGTAAAGGGAAACACCAAGACCAAAGTAGGTGAGATACCAGAAATCTGGGTGCGTATTTCCGTAAATAATCGTAGAGGAGGCCAAAATACTAAAGACTACGGCGTAGTAGTCGTTCTTTTCAAAAAAGCCCTTGTGATGATTGTGGTGGTCAGCGTGCCACTTCCAGCCAATGCCGTGCATGATATATTTGTGCATAAACCACGCAATACCTTCCATCAAAGCGAACGTCCCCAAAACAATCGAAACTTTCAAAACTATATCCATCAAACATAATATTTTTAGTGAATCAAAATCTTTAAACGCAAAATTAAAAGCCATTGTTTGAACCCCAACTGATTAAGGCTTTTATTTGTAGTAAATACTATAACCCGCTGTTCAAAACTAAGTCAAACATGAAAATAAAACATATTGCTACTATTTTTGCAATTATAATAGCTCAATTTGGGTGCGTAAATACCCCTCCCACCATTGCTGAAACTCCAGCAGGTGAGCAGCCGTCACACCCGAAACTTGTTGTGGGTATTGTGGTTGACCAAATGCGGTACGATTACCTCTACCGCTTCTATGACCGCTACGGCGAAGATGGCTTGAAGCGTTTGATGGACGAAGGTTTTAACTGCCGTAATAACCATTACCATTACGCAACAACCGTGACTGGTCCGGGTCACGCTCACATTTACAACGGTTCGGTTCCTGCTATTTCGGGAATCATTGGTAATAGCTGGCACGACCGTAATACGGGAGAAGACATGTATGTTGCTGCTGATTCTACGGTAAGTTTGATTGGCGAAGGCTCAAAAGGGGCTGGAGAGATGTCTCCGAAAAATATGCTCGTAACATCCATCACGGATCAGTTACGCTTGGCGAATGAATTTCAATCGAAAGTTGTGGGTGTTGCCATCAAAGACCGTGGAGCAATTTTACCCGTTGGACACACCGGAGACGCTTATTGGTACGACTCTCGTAACGGAAACTGGATAACCAGCTCATTCTACAAAAAAGAACTTCCGACTTGGGTGAAATCATTTAACGACCTGAAACTTCCTGCGAGTTACATCAAAGAAATGTGGACTCCACTTTACGATATAAATTCGTACGTAGAAAGTGAAGACGATGATCAGCCGTACGAAGCATCTATCTCAGGTGAAAGCGGTGCTGTATTCCCGCACAAAGTGACCATGGGAAGTATTGCTCAAACGCCTTACGGAAATTATTTGACCCGTGATTTTGCCATCGCGGCAATTGAAGGTGAAAACTTGGGTAAAGGAAAAGCAACCGACTTTCTGGCGGTCAGTTTCTCAACGCCTGATTACGCCGGTCACGCTTTTGGTCCGCACTCGAAAGAAATCGAAGACATTTACCTGCGGTTTGACAAAGACATCGAATTGTTATTGGATTATCTTGATACGAATATTGGCGAAGGAGAGTATACTGTTTTTCTAACGGCTGATCACGGCGTCGCGGACATTCCTTCGTTCACCCGTAAAAACAAAATTGCTGGCGGATTACTAACCGGAAGTGAAATTTCTGAACCCATCAGAAAGGCAATTGAAGGAAAATATGGCGAAGGCAAATGGGTCGAGTCTTTCGATAATTATCAGCTGTACCTGAACCACGAATTGATGAAAGAAAAAAACGTTTCGGTGGAAGATATTTTCAAAGTAATACGTCCGGCTTTGATTCGTCAGGAAGGAATCTATGAAGTAGTGGATTTGACAAACCTATCTAAAACCTCGATTCCTGAATTCTACAAAGAAAAGGTAATCAATATGTACAACCCAAAGCGAAGCGGAGACCTGATGGTATTAGTTGAGCCATCGTGGCTGGTAGGTTATACGAAGGGCACAACTCACGGAAGTATGTGGTCTTATGATACGCACGTGCCGCTTTTGTGGTACGGTTGGGGTATTAAGAAAGGTGAAACCGTCAAAAATACGTATATTTCGGATATAGCCCCGACACTCGCTATCTTGTTAAAAATACTGGAACCCAACGGAAGTGTCGGCAAGCCGATTGAAGATTTGTTTGATTGAAATTCGGATGTTAGACTTCTGATATTTGATGCTGGTTTGATTCAAAAAATCAGGCAAAACCTCTGTGTCATTCCGTGAAGTCTGGGTTTTCTCAGTCAAAAAGTTCGCGGTAAAAAAATTATAGTTATAAAATGTCAATTTATGTTCTCAGATAAAGACCTCAAACAAATAGAAAAACGCGGGAGTGAAATAGCTACCGTAGAGCAACAAATAGAAAACTTCAAAACGGGTTTCCCGTTTATGGTCGCTGACCGTGCCGCCACTATCGGTGATGGAGTTATTGAACTCGACGGCTCTGATTTACGCATCAACGCTGCTCTTTTTGACAGCCAAGCTCCGAAATTGAAATTACTGAAATTTGTTCCCGCATCGGGTGCAGCCAGCCGAATGTTTAAAGGACTTTTTGCGGCAAAAGACGAAGGTAAATCCGACGAAAAAACGGAACAATTCTTCGAGAAATTAAAAGACTTTGCATTTTACAAAAGCCTCGCAGAAGTTGTTGAGAGCGAAGATGATAAACAGGAGGTTTTGGAAAAGCTTCTGGCCGAAAGCGGTTTGGATTACGGTAATCTTCCCAAAGGATTATTAGAGTTTCACAAGTACGGAGGTGCGACTCGTACTGCCGTAGAAGAGCATTTAGTGGAAGGGGCTTTGTACGCTAATAAGCACGGGCGGGTGCGTTTACACTTTACCGTTTCGCCGGAGCATAAAAAGAAATTCAAAGCATTACTGAGTAGCGTTGTCCCGGATTACGAAGCTAAGTTCAATGTAAAGTACAATATCACTTTTTCAGAACAAAAGCCTGCTACCGATACCATCGCCGTAGATATGGAAAACGAACCGTTCCGTCTGGAAAATGGTAGTATTTTGTTCCGTCCGGCGGGACACGGAGCGTTGCTTGAAAATCTCAACGAACAAGATGCTGACATCATTTTTATTAAGAATATTGACAACGTTGTTCCCGATCATCTAAAAGGCGAAACCGTCATTTATAAAAAAGCGTTGGCGGGAATTTTAATAAATACCAAGAAGCAAATTGCTTCGTATTTGAAGCGTTTAGGAAAAGAAGAAGTAACCGCTTACATGGTGCAGAAAGTTGCCCGTTTCTTAAAAAGTGACTTGTGCATTGAGCCGCCAAGAGGCTTCCGTAACTGGGGTTTTGAAGAGAAAATGGCTTATTGCAAGGAAAAGCTTAACCGCCCAATTCGGGTGTGTGGTATGGTGAAAAATGTGGGAGAACCCGGCGGTGGTCCGTTTTGGGCGAAAAACGACGACGATTCCGTTTCGTTGCACATTGTGGAGTCCGCTCAGTTTGATATGGACAACAAAAAGCAACAAGCCATCTTTGAAAACGCCACGCATTTCAACCCCGTTGATTTGATTGTTTCGACAAAAGATTTCGAGAAAAAACCGTTTGACTTACTGCAATTCCGTGATGCAAAAACGGGTTTTGTCACCGGAAAATCCATGAACGGAAAAGAACTACAAGCTCAGGAATTACCCGGCCTCTGGAATGGCTCAATGGCGGATTGGAATACGCTCTTTGTGGAAGTGCCATTGATTACATTCAACCCTGTAAAAACGGTGAACGACTTGCTGAGAGCCGAGCATCAGCCGGAGGGGTGAATTTTTGGGTAGAATTTATATATCCCCCCCCCATGACTGTTTTAGTTGTGGGGGTTTTGTTTTTATTGCACCTCAAGTTATTCTAAGAGGTTAATTATCTTTAGTACGACATACTTATGTAAGTAATTGCGTGCTAAAGAGGAGTGGTATTTTATAATATTTGGGGAAAGAGCATTTTACGTGCTTTCACTTAAATACTATTTTCACGAAGAACATATTAATGATTATAACTTCTCACAAGGAGTTGCAAAATACAGATACCACAACCGGTCTTTGGTTGGGAGAATTCACTGAACCATATTACGCATTTATTGACAAAGGCTACAAAGTTACGTTGGCGAGTCCGTGGGGAGGAAAGCCACCTGTCAATCCTATGGGCGGATTGGTTGAACATATCACCGCATCAAACAGAAGATTTCAAGACGATCTAACTGCACAAGATGCCCTGAATGAAACAAATAAATTGGACACGGTTCTGGCGGGCGAATTTGACGCTATATTTTACCCCGGCGGACACGGGCCAATGTTTGACTTGGCAACAAACGAAATTAGCGGTCGGTTGATAAATGAATTTTTGTCGAAAGGAAAACCCGTTGCCGCCGTTTGTCACGGACCGGCAGCGTTGATCAAAGCCGCCGAGTCAAACCTATCCCTTCTCAAAGGGAAGGGAGTAAGCGGATATTCTAATGCAGAAGAAGCATTAGTCTTGAAAGGTGATAATATTCCGTTTATGCTGGAAGATCGGTTGAAAGAATTGGGAGATGATTACCAAAAAGCTACCGTTCCGTTTATCGCCTACACCGAGGTCTGTTAATTACGGGCCAAAATCTGCTTTCTGCCGGGCCAGCCGCCCAAAAATTAATTGAAGTACCGGAAGAAAAAATGGTAATGGCGTAAGCTGTTCCTTGAGATATCCTCCAAAGCTTTTTAAGTCCGTTGCCATGGGTAGCGGATTTTCCTTTTTAAGGCTTTACAGGGCGTGTTTTTTTATATTCCCAACATTTAAGTACCCACAACTGTGAATAGTGTTGGATATATTGTACGTATATTTGAGTCTTCCACAAATCATAAAATTCTGTTTTCAATAATTTCCTGATAATAAAATATCACTGGATTTGATGATAATATTTTGGGAAATAGAAAAAGCTGTATGTTACGAAGTAACGCCTGAAAAATACAAATGAGATAGGTGACAATTGTGTAAACACGACGTCTGATTCTTATCTCATTATATTTTAAGTTTTGAAACGAAAGAGTCTTATAAATAAAACAAACTCATGCACATTATTGGAAGGGCAGATAAAGTTGATTTTCCCGAATTTAACCTGACAAACATAGAAGTAAAAACTGATACCGGAGCCTTTACATCCTCTATCCATTGCTCTTACGTTAATGAATCAGAATCAGCAGACGGTGAAAAATACTTAGAATTTAAATTATTAGATCCCGTTTACCACCAGTTTACAGATACTGTTATAAAAACGAAAACTTACGAAAAAAAGATAGTCAAAAACTCATTCGGAATGAGTGAGGAGAGGTTTGTCATCAAGACAAAAATCGTCATTTTTTCTTACGAATATCCGATAGAATTTTCTCTCAGTCAAAGGGAAGAAATGAAGTACCCGATACTACTGGGAAGAAAATTTTTAAATAAAAAATTCATGGTGAACCCTTCCATACAGAATGTTTCATTCAAGTTAAAATCACTTAAATAACCAAAAAGCAAACATGAAAATCGCAGTTTTATCAAGAGGACCTAAACTATATTCTACCCAAAGACTCCTTGAAGCTATCAAGGAAAGAGGGCACGAAGCAATGTTAGTAGACCATTTGAAATGCATCATAGAGTTGGAAAGAAAATCCCCGAAAATATTTTATCAGGGCAAGTACTTAGACGATATAGATGCCATTATTCCAAGAATTGGGGCATCGGTTACTTTTTACGGAACTGCTGTTGTCAGACAATTCGAAATGATGAAAGTTTTTTCGGCAGTTGAGTCGCAGGCATTGATTAGGTCAAGAGATAAACTGAGAAGCTTACAGGTACTCGCCAGAGCGGGAGTAGGGCTACCCAAAACTGTTTTTGCTAATGGTGCAAAAAACGTTGACCATATTATAGAAAGCGTGGGCGGAGCACCATTAATACTTAAATTATTAGAAGGTACTCAAGGCTTGGGTGTAGTACTGGCTGAAACTCACAACGCCGCTAATTCTGTCATGGAAGCATTTGAAGGATTAAACGCACGAGTTATTGCTCAGCAGTTTATTAAAGAATCAGGCGGAGCAGACATCCGAGTATTTATTGTGGATGGAGTAGTTGTGGGAGCAATGAAAAGGCAAGGAAAAGAAGGCGAATTCAGGTCTAACCTTCACCGGGGTGGAAGTGCTTCGATTGTAGAATTGACCGACAGAGAAGAATTGACTGCCCTCAGAGCAGCAAAGGCAATGGGTCTTGGAGTAGCCGGCGTTGATATGTTACAATCATCAAACGGACCTTTGGTACTTGAAGTAAACTCATCTCCGGGCCTTGAGGGTATTGAGAATGCAACCAAAAAAGACATCGCAAAGGAAATAATAAAGTATATTGAAAGAAATATTGAAGACTGATTTGACCATTTTAGGTACTGAAATAAAAAAAGGCAGCAGCATTTTTTTAGAAATGGAAGTTGCAAAACTTCACACCAGAAATCACATAAGCGTTCCGGTCATTGTAGAGCGTGCGATTAAAGACGGTCCTGTTCTTCTGCTTTTGGGAGGAGTGCACGGTGATGAAACAAACGGCGTTGCAATTGTTCGGGATATTATCCGTAAAAAGTACAACAAACCAGAGTGTGGCACTATTATCTGCATTCCAGTACTGAACTCGTTTGGATATTTAAATCAAACCAGAGAATTTCCGGACGGAAGAGATTTGAACAGGATGTTCCCTGGTTCTCCGCAAGGTTCGTTGGCCAGTCAGTTTGCTCATAAATTTATGATTGAGATTGCCCCGCACGTAGATTACGTGTTGGACTTCCATACTGGTGGTGCCGCTCGTGAGAATTACCCCAATGTACGCTATTGCGAAGGACAAGAAATCAACTCAAAACTGGTTGATGTATTTAATGCCCCATTTGTAGTCCATTCAAATTATATCCCAAAATCGCTGAGGGATGCTATTAATAAACTGGGAAAACCAATTCTGTTATTTGAAGGTGGAAAATCGCTTCAGTTGAATTCCTTTGTTGTTAAAGTTGGGGTGGAAGGTGCTATGAATGTCATGAAATATTTGGGCATACACAGCGGAGATCCCGTAAAAAATAATAACCCGATAGTAGTTAAGAAGAGCAAATGGATTCGGGCACCGCACTCCGGACTGTTTGAATCAGTTGTTGAGAACGGCAGTTTCGCTTCGAAAAAAACCATTCTTGGAAGAATTTCTGATCCTTACGGAGAATTTCAGAAAAACCTATTTGCTCCCAATGACTGTTACATTTTTGGTTTGAATACTTCCCCCATTGTAAACAAAGGAGATGCTATTTTCCATGTCAGTACCGAAGTCGAATAAAAATTTTGTGCGTGTTATTTAATCGCATTTAGTTGCAGGTAGGCTTTGAAATCTCCGTAATCCGCTGCCATTTGGGTGGCGGATTTTTCTTTTTCGAGCAATGCTGAAAGTCGTTTCGGAATTTCCAGTTTTACGTTTAGCGTTGGTTCTACATCAGGTAAGAATTTAGCGTAATGAGCCGTTGACAAAAAGACTCCGCTTACATTTTTATTGCTTTGTTTTAGATAGTCTTTCAATCCTAAATAAGCAATTGCGGTATGTGGGCACATGACGTAATCCGTTTGTTTGTAAACGTTTTGCATGCAAAGTCGGGTTTGCTCATCGGTGTAGTAAAATCCTGATAATTTACTTTTCAATTCGTCGTAAGAGTCGCCGAATAAGGCTTTTAAACGTGGGAAATTACTCGGATTTCCAACATCCATGGCATTTGAAATGGTAGAAATAGAAGGATTTATCGGCGTGAAATTTGCCGTTTCGATGTATTCAGGAACAACTTTATTGACATTTGTCGCCGCCACAAATCGCTCAACGGGCATTCCCATTCGCCAGGCAATTACACTTGCACTTAGGTTCCCGAAGTTCCCACTCGGAATTGCAAAAACGATTGGTTTTTCCTGCTTTTTCAATTGACCGTATGCGTACACGTAATAAAACGCCTGCGGAATCAAACGGGCAATATTGATTGAATTGGCGGAAGCTAAATTAAATTCATTTCGTAAATCGTTGTCAAGAAATGCTTTTTTTACTAATTTCTGGCAATCGTCAAACGTACCGTTAATTTCGATAGCCTTGATGTTTTTACCAAGTGTAGTCAACTGTTTTTCCTGAATGGCACTTACTTTTCCACTCGGGTAAAGTATCGTAACAGAAATGTTGTTTACGTCGTAAAACCCTTGAGCAACAGCCCCGCCTGTATCGCCGGACGTAGCTACCAGAATATTGATTTTGCGGGATGACTTTTCTAAGAAATATGACATTACTGCTGCCATAAAACGAGCTCCAAAATCCTTGAATGCCATACTCGGTCCGTGAAAAAGTTCCAAACAATGAATGTCTTCTTCAATAGTTACGATAGGTGCATCGAAGTCGATGGCATTATTAATGAGTTTTCGTAAATCATCCGTCGGGATTTCGTCTTTTAAAAAAGCATTCGCTATTTCAAAAGCTATTTCACTCAGAGATAGTTTTTGTACAGATTCCCAGAAAGAATCAGGCAATACCGGAATTTGTTCCGGCATGTAAAGCCCGTTGTCGGGTGGTAATCCTCGAAAAATTGCTTCCTCTATCCCTACGTTTGGGCTTTGGCGGTTGGTGCTGTATAATTTCATAGAAACTTTGGTTCAAATAGAACGCCAAAGTTACTAAAATTTGGAACAAGGGTGTAGAGAAAAAGTCACGCCCGATGGTCATAAAGTTGAAATACGGGTTCGGAACAAAACTTTATCTATTACAAACGGGTTCTTTTGTATAGACAACACATACAAAAACTGAGATGAAAAAAATTGCATTAGTATTAATAACAGCAACGATGTTTGCAGCTTGTTCGGGTGATGGTGAAACTACAGAGGAAACCACTACAGAAGAATCGGTAGCGATGGAAGATGAGTCTACCGGAATGGAAGACGGTGTAGCGAAAGTTGATTTATATTCAAGCGATCAAATGAAGTACGATAAGAACGAGATAACCGTTCCAGTGGGTTCTAAGGTTGAATTGACATTGACGCACACAGGAACTATGGCCGTAGAAGTAATGGGACATAATTTTGTCTTACTAAAGCAAGGAACTGACTTAGTGGCCTTCACTACCGAAGCAAGTAAGGCAATGGATAACGGTTATGTTCCTGCGGAATCTGACGCTGTTCTTGCAAATACAGAGCTAATCGGTGGAGGTGGTTCTACTACTATTACGTTTGATGCCCCTGAAGCTGGAACGTACGATTTTATTTGTAGCTTCCCCGGACACTACGCATTAATGAAAGGTAAGTTTATTGTAGAATAAATCTTTCTTTTCGGTTAATATAAAAAAGGCGGTACGTTAAAATGTATCGCCTTTTTATGTGTAGACTTGTGAAGTTTACAAGATGTTTAACCCTTCACTTTTGTAAGATGCAAGTAGCTCATGTTGAGACTTTAAGTTTGTAACCAGCGTATCAATTGCCTTAATGTCTGCTACTTTGTAAGGCTCTATAAGGTCAAGTTTTTCTTCAATCACGCAGCAGATCGTTCTTTTTGAGCTTTGTATCATTGTTTGCTTAATAATGGACTCTTCGTAATTTCTGATTGACAAGCCCCGTTCTGGGTGAATGCCGTTTACGCCCATAAAAAATAAGTCTGCATTGATATTTTTGACCTGATTTATTACGTCCATCCCCAGTGTAATTTGGTAGTGTTTGTAATAAGAACCGCCCAGCAAAATAACATTTATGTGAGGGTGGTCGTTGAGAGTTAAAGCCAATGGCGGACTATTTGTAACTATAGTTGCGTATGTGTCTTTAGGAAGCTGTTCCGCAATAAAAAAATTGGTGGTTCCGCCGTCCATGAGGATTAGTTGGTCTTTCTTCTTGAAGAAAGAGCGGGTTTTGTCCAGTATCTTTTTGAGATCATCGCCTTTAATATGACTTTTCTGTTGGCTTAATACATTGAGGTACGAGTTTTCTACTGCCCCGCCGTGTACTTTTTTGAGGAAGCCTTTGTCCTCCAGTTCAATTACATCCCGACGAATACTGTCGTAAGAAACGTTCAATAGTGTGCTCAGTTGAATAAAATTAATTTTTTTGTTAGCTTTTAGCTCTTCTAAAATAAGCCTTTGCCTCTCTTCTTTCATCATAAGTAGTAATACTCAAATAGGTGTTGTTGCAAAATAATGAAAAATTATGTGTTTAATTATAGAGTTATTGCATAAATTTGCAGTAATAGATAGGTAACCTATGATGAATATAAATGCTCTTATGACGTACTTGTACGCATAAGGGCGTTTTTATTCCCCTAATTGTGTTCCTGCGTAAATAGCTATCAGGCACAAGAAAGTGTTAACACCAATATTTACAAAAGCTTCCCCCTCTCTTCCTTCTGAAAAAAGCTTTGCGGTATCATAGCTAAAGGTAGAAAAGGTGCTGAATCCTCCGCAAAATCCAATAGCTATCAAAGGTCTCAATATACTATCTGATACGACTAGCTTTGACATAATATAGCCCAAGAGTAAACTTGCTAAAATGTTAGCTATCAGCGTACCGAGGGGAAAATTTACGGATATAAATTTAGTGCTGGCTTTGCCGATGATATAGCGTGTTACACTCCCCAAGCCTCCTCCCACAAAAACGTAGAATACTACTTTCATAAAACTATTTCTTTTGATATATCATCTTGCCGCTTTCGTCATATTCACGAATGATGTAAGATTCCATATCATCAAAGCAGTCTCCTCCGTGTTGGGTTTCTTTTTTTCTTCGGTTTCCGGTAGAATAGTACTCAATCCACTTCCCTACTTTTACGCCATTATCAAGCTGTCCTTGAATAGCTAAGGTGCCAGCTTCGTGAAATATGTAATAATCACCGGTTTGCTTACCGTACCAGTTAGGTATCACCTCTTTAATCTTAATGCTATCAGTGCCGTAGTAAGTGATTGTGGAATTATCAAGAAAACCTTTTCTGTAAGTTGCTTTTGAAAGTACGTCGCTATTACCGTCGTAGGTTACCCACCTACCGTGCTTTGTGCCGAGGTAATAATAGCCTTCTTCAACCAAAATTTCGCCGCGATACTCTTTGTACGGTCCGTGCATAAGTAAGTTAGCCTCTCGATTTCTTGCCAATGCTTCTACAACCCGTTGCCGTTTTTGCTCGAACCAAAATACACTTTTTACGTAAGGATTGGGGCTTTGGTCATTTTTTTTGGAAGTGTATAATTCTGTGTACCGCATTCTGTTGCCAGAGCCTCTGCGTACTATTTGTTTATCAACGGCAATTCCATCGTATTTTTTTCCGTCAAAAAGGTTAGCGGCACTTTTAGCCAGCTCTTTTGTTTTTTTTGCTTTCCGCTTTACTTTGAGGCCAATATCTGGCAATGTTTCGCTGACGAATTTCTTTGCATCTTCTACACTCGAAATATCATTATCTCCAGGTAGATTTACCTTGGCACTTGGCAGCGTTACATCTACGGGAGCAATGCTCTCGATTTTCTCTGCGAGTGTCATGCCTTTTCGTTCGGCTTTTTTCTCCGCTTTCGTTTTGGCTTGGGGAATTACTTGTGCTTCCGCCACAATAAAAGTGAAACAGTAAAGGGTAACAAATAGAAACGCCGATAAAAATTTAGAGTTAGTAGTTGAAATTCGATTATTTAGCTGAGAATTGGTCATTACTGATTTGTCGTCGTACTTTTGTGTCTAAATAATTTTAACGGTAAACCTACGAAGAAATTGAAACAATCGGATAAAATCTACATTGCCGGACACCGTGGAATGGTCGGCTCGGCTATTCACCGAAATTTGGTTGCCGCCGGGTTCACAAATTTTGTTTCTCGTACATCCTCAGAGTTGGATTTACGCAATCAACAAGCCGTTCTTGACTTCTTTAACGCCGAAAAACCTGATTACGTTTTTTTGGCTGCCGCAAAAGTGGGCGGTATTATGGCAAATAGCACTTACCGTGCCGATTTTTTATACGAAAATTTGCAAATACAGAACAACATAATTCACTCAGCTTATCTAACGAAAGTCGAAAAGTTGATGTTTCTGGGTTCCTCCTGCATTTATCCGAAATTTGCAGAACAGCCCATCTCGGAAGATTCTTTGCTAACGGGAAAGTTAGAAGAAACAAACGAACCGTATGCCATTGCGAAGATTGCGGGTATAAAAATGTGCGAGGCTTACCGTTACCAGTACGGCTGTAATTTTATCTCGGTGATGCCAACTAACCTTTACGGCCCGAATGATAATTATGACCTGAATAACTCGCACGTACTTCCTGCAATGATTCGGAAGTTTCACGAAGCAAAGGAAAGCAATACTGCGGCTGTTGAACTGTGGGGAACTGGAAAACCGATGCGGGAATTTTTGCACGCTGATGACCTCGCCGATGCCTGCGTTTATTTAATGCAAAATTACCACGAATCCTCATTAGTAAATATCGGAACGGGAGTTGACGTAACCATAAAAGAGCTCGCAGAAACGATTCAGGAAATAGTTGGTTACGAAGGTAAAATAAACTGGGATACTGAAAAACCCGACGGCACACCTCGTAAATTAATGAACGTAAGCAAGTTGCATGATTTAGGCTGGCAGCACACCATCAATCTGAAAGAAGGAATTAAACGTGTTTACGGTGAATACAAGAATAACGTAAACGTACGGGTACACTAAAAAAACATGAAAAGACATATTGCCATTCTTGGCTCAACGGGTTCAATCGGAACGCAGGCACTGGAAGTCATAGCCGCTAACTCAGATATTTTTGAAGTAGAAGTTCTAACTGCTCAGAATAACGCCGACTTATTAATCGAGCAAGCTGCTCGATTCAAACCCAGCACAGTGGTTATTGCCAACGAATCGCTTTATGATAAAGTCTTTTCTGAACTCGATCCGCTGGGAATAAAAGTTTACTCCGGAGAAAAAGCATTATCAGGAGTGGTGGAAAGTGAAAGCATTCACATGGTTCTTACCGCTTTGGTAGGTTACGTAGGATTGTTACCAACCATTCGGGCAATTAAAGCGGGTAAGCACATTGCCTTGGCAAATAAGGAAACGCTTGTGGTTGCCGGAGAAATAATCACCGAATTAGCTCGTGAATATAAGGTTGATATTTTACCCGTTGATTCAGAACACTCTGCTATTTTTCAATGTCTTGTCGGGGAATTTCATAACCCAATCGAGAAAATAGTATTGACCGCTTCTGGTGGTCCGTTTCGGGGAAAAGACAGAAAGTTTCTGGAAACGGTCACGAAAGAACAAGCCCTCAAACATCCTAACTGGGAAATGGGAGCGAAGATTACGATAGACTCTGCTTCTCTGATGAACAAAGGTCTGGAAGTAATAGAAGCAAAATGGCTATTTGATTTGACGGTCGAACAAATCGATGTAGTAGTTCATCCGCAAAGTATCATTCACTCTATTGTGCAATTTGAAGATGGTAGCATGAAGGCTCAAATGGGATTGCCGGATATGCGTTTACCCATTCAATTTGCGTTGGGTTTTCCGAATAGGTTGAAATCCGATTTTGAACGATTTGATTTCTTGAATTATCCGTCGCTGACCTTTGAGCAGCCAGACGCTAAGACATTCCGTAACTTGGGTTTTGCTTTTGAAGCACTCGAAAAAAGTGGAAATGCCGCGTGTATTATTAATGCTGCTAATGAGATTGCCGTAGCCGCCTTTCTTAAAGACCAAGTAAGTTTTCTAGGAATGTCAGATGTAATTGAACGTTGTATGAATGATGTAGCGTTTATAGAAAAGCCATCTTTAGAAGATTACATTGCCACGGATGAAGCTACCCGAATAAAAGCAAAAGAAATTATCGGTAAATTCTAAACGATGAATGTTAATTTTTTGATGACATAATTCCTTTTCGGCACAATTAGCACCTTGTTTTCCCCCCGATAGCTATCGGAACCTTTCACCATTTCTCCAAAAAAATATGAGCAAGCCATTTCACGTAATTTACGAAGACAATCACCTGATAATTGTTAATAAAAAGGCAGGCGTATTAGTGCAAGGAGACAAAACCGGAGACAAAAATCTGGCTGAGTATGTAAAGGATTACATAAAAGAAAAGTACGATAAACCTGGTGATGTTTACCTTGGTACAATACACCGGTTAGATCGTCCGGTAAGTGGTTTGATTATCTTCGCCCGTACTTCAAAAGCTCTGGAACGCATGAACGAATTGTTCAAAAAGCGTAAAATACAGAAAACGTATTGGGCAATTACTCGTAAAAAACCGGAGAAAAAGAATGATCGGTTAACACATTGGCTTGTAAAAAATAGTGAAACCAACAAGGTAACGGCTTACGATCGTGAAGTTCCGAATTCGAAAAAAGCAGAATTAACTTACCGGTATATCGGGCGGATAAATGATTATCATTTGACTGAGGTGTCGCCTATTACGGGACGTTCACATCAAATAAGAGTACAATTAGCCGCGATGGGATGTCCAATAAGGGGAGATCTAAAGTATGGTTATCCAAAAGGAAATGCTGATGGATCTATTTGCCTGCATTCTCGCCGTATTTACTTCATACACCCGGTAAAGAAAGAGCCGCTTTTGTGTAAAGCGGCTCTGCCAGAACAATCCTTCTGGGAAGAATTCTTAGGTTTAGAAACGGAAGAAGTCAAGACTGAAAACCTCAGCTTCTTACATTGATTCAATTATCTTTTCTTCGAATATATCTTCGTTTGCTTGTTCAAAAACTTTCTTGATGCCTTCCATGGCACCAGTAAGCATACTGATTGGTAGTAGTAAGGGTAGAAATACAACCCATTGCAGTACCATGAGTAAATTGACGCTTTTTTTCTTCATAATGGTTAGACGTTTAGTTGTAATTGACTCTCTTTACACAGGTAAGACAAAGAGTATGCCAATTGTTCGTAAAGTAAAATTATTTACTTGAATAATACAGCTATAAAACGTCTAAACTCACAATTTGTTTGGAAGAATTAGAAAAACGCTCAGGAAACGTGCCAACGCACGAAAGCTTCCATGGCTTCGTATTCGGCAAGGCCTAACTTATCGTAAAGCTGTGCAGTACCATGGTTACGCTCTTCGGCTCGTTGCCAAAACTCTCTTGAATCACTTCCCTGAAACACTACGCCGTCTTTCTGTGATTGGTGCTTAAATATACCCAAACGCTTTTGCACTACTTGCTCAGGACTCATCGGAACTGCCATTTCAATTTCGTGAATATCCCATTCTGCCCAGGCACCGCGGTAGAGCCAAACCCAACAGTCTTTCATGTATGGTTTGTCTTGCAATCGTCTCACGGCTTC
This sequence comes from Spirosomataceae bacterium, assembly GCA_047630355.1. Taxonomy (GTDB): domain Bacteria; phylum Bacteroidota; class Bacteroidia; order Cytophagales; family Spirosomataceae; genus JANQUM01. The sequence goes on from JBLHXN010000001.1 coordinate 64,451, forward strand.
AAAAACAGCATCTAAACATACTTTATGTGTACCGTGCGGATCAGCTAAATCACCGGCAGCGTATATCTGGTGTGGTTTTATCTCTTCGATGACATCCATCACTATTTGAATATCCGCTTCACCCAAATCATCCTTACTGATAGTTCCGGTTTCATAAAACGGCATGTGCATAAAGTGAGCATTTTCAATGGGAACACCTACAAAACGGCAGGTTGCCTTGGCTTCTCCTCTACGAATAATCCCTTTCACCTGTCGGACTTCCGGAATATCGATGTCACTTGACTTTTTGTTCTTTAAGAAACTTTTAGCCTTATCAAAGATGGCTGTGGCTTCTTTATTATCAATATCAAAATGTTTATTATAATCAACCACGAAGTCAATAAACCGTAGAGCTTCGTCGTCGGCTACGGCAATATTGCCGGAGGTTTGATAACCCACGTGGACTTCGTGTCCTTGATCTATAAGTCGTTGGAAAGTACCACCCATAGAAATAATATCGTCGTCAGGGTGCGGGCTAAATATTAAGCAACGCTTCTGAGTTGGGTCTTTTCTTTCCGGACGGTAAGTATCGTCTGCATTTGGTTTGCCACCGGGCCATCCTGAGATAGTGTGTTGCAGCTCGTTAAAAATGTCAATATTTATATCGTATGCTTTGCCGTGTAGTGCAAGAAGATCACTTAAACCATTGTCGTTATAATCTTCGTTGGTAAGTTTCAGAATTGGCTTGTTGATCGAAAGCGATAAACTCGTAACAGCTTTCTTGGTCATGCGTTTGTCCCAGACTACGTCTTCAACCAACCACGGCATTTTCATCCGTTTTAGTTCAGAAGCAGCGGCTTCGTCCACCACGAATAATTTATTCGCATGCGTTTGCAGATACGTTGAAGGATTTTTTTCCGTCACCGTTCCTTCTACTGCTTCCGCTACTGCCAGAGCTTTGCGTTCTCCCCACGCAAGTAGCACTACGCGTTTGGCACTTAGTATTTTAGAAATTCCGAGCGTAATTGCCTTTTTGGGAACGCGGGTAATCTCGCCACCAAAATCGCTGGTTGCTGCCGCACGGGTGGAGTGATCGAGCATCATTAAGCGGGTGCGTGATGATGCTAAAGAACCCGGCTCATTGAAGCCAATGTGTCCATTACCACCAATGCCCAATAATTGAAAGTCCAAACCGCCTAACTGCTTAATCTTACGTTCGTATTGTTCACAATACTCATTGATTTGTTCCTGTGGTAACGTCCCGTCGGGGATAAAGTAATTTTCTGCTGGAATATCAATGTGGTTAAACAACTGCTCCCGCATGAAACGCCAGTAGCTCTGTACGGCATCTGGTTCCATTGGGTAGTATTCGTCAAGGTTGAAAGTAACTACGTTTTTGAAACTCAGGCCTTCGTCTTTATGTAACCGGATAAGCTCGGCGTAAACTGACTTAGGAGAAGAGCCGGTAGCAAGACCCAAAACGCAAGGCTTATTCTCTTTTTGTTTCAGAACAATAAGATCTGCTATTTCGCGAGCTACCGCTTGAGATGCTGTCTTGGAGTTTTGATATATGCGAGTAGGTATTTTCTCGTATGCAATAGGTTCCCTAGTGATTTGTTGCTGCATTGTTTGAGTAGGTTGTAAATGGTTATACGAAAGTAAGAATTAATTCTGCAACTATGCTTTATCTAAAGTTACTTTTTAAATTTTTTTAAAAAGTAATGTTCAATCGTTTTCTACCCCATTACGTTAATTATTTGATAAGAACACAACCATCTCCTACCATTCGTCCTCAGTAAACTATACTTCATCCTCTTTTCTCAATTTTAAAAACTTTAGTTAAAAGGCGAGCGTTTGAGACAAGACACTACTATATGAATAGCTGTACGAAATGAATTTACTATTACGCATCTCATTTTTATTAATGTTTTTTTCGGCAGCATCTGCCCAAGAAAAATTTACGCTTAGCGGCGTAGTTAAAGACGCTTCAAACGGCGAAGACCTCATTGGGGCCACAATCTATATCAATGACCTGAAAACGGGTACACAAACTAATGTTTACGGGTTTTATTCCCTGACGGTTACTGCCGGAACATACGACGTTATTTACCGTTATATAGGTTTTGAAGATATGAAAAAACGAGTAAAACTCGTTGAAAATCAAGTCGTCAACATAGAATTAAAAGAGGCAGGAAACTTACTTCAGGAAGTTATAGTCTCTTCAAAAAGAGAAGACGAAAATGTGCGTAGTATAGAAATGTCGGTGAATAAAGTCGAGATGAAGACTATCCGGAAAATGCCCGCATTCTTAGGCGAAGTAGATGTAATTCGCAGTATTCAGTTTTTGCCGGGCGTAAGCTCGGTGGGAGAGGGTGCTTCGGGATTTAACGTGCGGGGCGGCGGAATTGACCAAAATTTAGTTTTGTTAGATGAAGCTCCGGTTTATAATTCTTCTCACTTATTCGGATTCTTTTCGGTTTTTAATCCCGATGCTGTCAAAGATGTAAAGCTGATAAAAGGCGGAATTCCGGCTCAATACGGTGGTCGGGTTTCGTCTATTCTCGACGTTAGAATGAAAGAAGGAAATTCCAAAAAAGGTGAATTTACGGGTGGAATCGGTACGATTTTCTCCCGTTTCGCTTATGAGGCTCCAATTGTGAAAGATAAGGGGTCATTTATTGTGGCGTTGCGGCGTTCATACATTGATGTACTTGCCAAGCCATTCATAAAAAATCCGGCGTTGAAAGATTCGCAGTTTTATTTTTACGATTTTACTGCTAAGGCAAATTATGAAATAAACGATAAGAATACAGTTTACCTGAGTGGTTATTTCGGGCGGGATGTATTCGGAGCTGACTTCGGTTTTAATTGGGGAAACGCAACTACATCGTTTCGATGGAATCATATTTTCAATGAGAAACTATTCCTGAATACTACCGTTTTCTACAGTAATTACGATTACTCACTTGATTCTGATACACAAGATACCGACGACCAAGACTCATTTGAGTGGAAATCGAACATCATAAATTACAGCATTAAGCCTGACTTTAATTATTACGTGAATGCAAAGAATACATTAAACTTTGGTGGACAGGTTATTTATTACCGCTTTAATCCTGGACAGGCGGTTGGAATAACCGGAGGCGAACGCCGAGAATTTGGCCTTGATGACAAATACGCCGTCGAACTCGCTGCTTACGTAGGGAACGAGCAGAAAATATCGGATAAAATTTCGCTACAGTACGGAATCCGATATTCGGAGTATCGTTATTTGGGAAAAGGGAACGCCATTATTTTGGACGCAAATGCTTCTACACCCGGTGAACGTCAAATCGTAACAGACATTAAGCAATTTTCTCAGGGAGAGATTATTCAGAAGTACGGAAATTGGGAACCACGCTTTGCCGCAAACTTCGGTTTAACTAAAAGCACTTCCCTTAAATTAAGCTATAATCGCTTGGCTCAGTACGTTCATTTATTATCAAATACCACGGCATCTTCACCGTTGGATGTTTGGACTCCGAGCAGCAATAATATTAAACCACAAATTTCTAATCAGGTAGCTCTGGGTGTATTCAAAAACTTCAGCGATAATCTGTTTGAAACTTCCGTGGAGGTGTATTACAAAACACTCGAAAACCAGATTGACTACGTCAGAAATGCTGACCTTTTGTTAAATCCGCTTGCAGAAGCCGACTTGCTTTTCGGCGAAGGAAGGGCTTACGGGGCAGAATTTTACGTTAAAAAGGCCAAAGGAAAAGTAAACGGCTGGGTGAGTTATACCTTAGCCCGTACTGAGCGGTTGATAGAAGGACTGAACCAAAATGAGTGGTTTCCGAGCCGCATTGACCGGACGCATAATTTGTCAATTGTGACTATTTTCGATACCGAAAAGAAATGGTCTTTCTCGGCTAACTTCTCGTTGGCGAGTGGTACGCCAGCAAGTTTCCCAACTAATAAATTCATTTGGCAGGGAGCAGCTCTCCCGCACAATTACTTCGATACCCGTAACGATTACCGTATTCCGGCATCGCATCGTTTAGACCTTGCTGCGACTCGTAAAAATAAACACGCTCTTTTCGGAAGAGGAAGCAGTGAATGGGTTTTCTCGGTCTATAATGCTTATAATCGGCGTAATCCTTACTCGGTTTATACACGTCAGAATCCTGATAATCCGATGATGACAGAGGCGGTTCGTTACGCAGTATTTGGTTCGGTACTTCCGGCGGTTACCTATAATTTTAAATTTTAATTTAGAAGACGAGAAAAAACAAGGGTAGAGGAATAAAGCCTTTTGACGCTTTTGTCTTTACTACAATATAAAACCATGAGAACAACTTATAAATACAGCTTAACAGCACTACTTTTTCTTGCAACGCTTACGTCTTGCGAGGACGTAATTGATCTTGAAACCCGTGATGGTGTGGAACAACTCGTGGTGGATGCGTGGTTGACAAACGATGCTCCGCAGCAGGTAGTGAAACTTACTATTTCGCAACCGTATTTTGATAATTCGCCCCCGTCAGTCGCTTTGGGAGCTACGGTTATTGTCTTTTCGCAAGACAGCACTGCGTACCAATTTCTTGACAAAAAAGGGAATGGAGAATATATTTACGAAAGCCCTGAAGGCGAATCACTCATTAGAAATGTGGGAGAAAGCTATGCTCTTTATGTAAATTACGAAGGAGAAGAATACGTTTCACTTGCTCAACTGAATCCTGTTCCTAAAATAGATTCTATTGCGTACGAGGCGTTTACTTCGCCAATAAATCTGAATGATTCGTTGCCATCGTCAGGGTTTATCGCCCAGTTTTACGCTACCGATTTTTTGGGTCAGGGAAATGCTTATTGGATTCGCTATCGTAAAAACGGCAAGCTGAAGAACAAGCCGAATAATCTGATTTTATCTTACGATGGTGGCTTTACTCCGGGTGCTGATACAGATGGGCTGCAGTTTATCCTTCCTATCAGACAATCGATAAATGAATTTGGTGGAAGACTCTACCAAGATAAAGACTCGCTTGAGGTAGAGATTTACTCACTTTCTTTAGAAGCTTATTTTTTCCTTTTTCAGGTAGTCCAAGAGTCTTCTAACGGCGGTATTTTTGCCGTGCCGTCTGCCAATATTCCCACAAATATCTTTAACCGAAATTCGGCATCGCCCAAAACAGCAATTGGGTGGTTTGGGGTTTCTTCGGTAAGTAAATTATCGACGATGATTGACAAAGCCAAGGCGAGACCAGAGCAGTAAAATACCTTGATAGTCTAAATACTTTGAAATTGAAAGTGGTATAATAAAAGGAGAAATGCCGAGGCGGGCTTTAAAGTTAATTTACGATTGGTTAAACTTGCATAAAGACGAGTTGAATGTAAAGTGGCTTCGTTGCCAAACGCAAGAAACTCTTTTTAAGATTCAACCTTTAAAGGAGAAAAAATGATTTTAAAAGTAATTCAAGCAAAGTACATTAAGGAGTTTGAAGTTGAGCTAACCTTTAACGACGGCTCTAAAGGAATAGCAGATTTAAAAAATGCTTTTCAGGGACCCGTTTTTGAAAAATTGAAAAACGTAAATTATTTTAAGCGGTTTACGCTAAATCGTTGGACAATTGAGTGGGAAAATGGAGCTGATTTTGCCCCTGAGTTTTTGCAAAATTTAGCTTTGAAGGGAGAAGCCCAAGCTGAGAATTAAAAAGTAGCAACTTGAGCCGCTTTTAGCTATTATTGACGAAACAAAGGCGAAATCGGAGGAAGAGTGAGAAACTACCCGCACTTCGGACAAACGCCTTGCACAAGCATATTCACTTCTTCTCGGGCGTAACCTTCGGGAAGAGAAAACGTAGGAATGTGAACGCTCTCAATGCACGTAGTATCATTGCAGACAGAACACTTAAAATGTACGTGATTATGGTTGTGAGCTTCGTCTGTGCAAGTTGAGCGACAAATGGCGTATTTACTCCCGCCGTCGCCGTCTAATATTTTGTGAATCAGTCCTTTATCAACAAAAGTTTTAAGTGTTCGGTAGATGGTGACACGGTCGAATTGTTCGCCAAATTCATTCTCTAAATCGCTGTGAGATTTGGCACTTTCGTCTTCCTGAAACGCCCGCAAAATTTCTTCCCGACACTCAGTTAGGCGGAGATTATGCGATTTCAAAAGTGTTTTTGCTGCACTCATTTTGTATTAGATTAGAAAAGTATAAAATTATTCAACGTGCGGCTACACGGTGTAGCGATATCTAGCCGATATAATTGTTGCAGCTTTAGTTAGCTTTTTGCCAATTATCCGTATTGATTTTGACCTATTCCCATTCATAGTAACAACTTCAAACGTTTTTTCGTGTAAAATATCAAAGTTGGTAAAAATAGCTTTGTGCAAATAATCAATTGCATGATGCCTTAAAATCGCACCTTCATTGTCTTCAAATACTCCATAAGGTTTACGATTTGAATACTCGTATCTATCAATATGTCTTTGATTTGAATTTATAAGTAGATCGTTAACATACAAAATTTCATTTGGTTTAATTACCCCCGTTAATTCTTGAATCAATTTTGTTTGGTCAGAGTCTAATGGAATGCATGTCAAAACGGTAAAAGTAGAACTAAATCAAATTCGTTGTTAGAAAATTCAATTGCTTAGTGTTATTTTGATGAAAATCTAAATTGTGGAAGTTGGTTTTGGCTTTTTCTATCATTGCTTTGGAATTATCAATTCCGATAATATTCTTATATCCTTTTGGTAAATGTCATTTGTTAATCTACCATAACCACAGCAGTAATCCAAAATCTTCGCATTCGGGTTTAAGGTTGATTTTAAAATATTCCAATCAATTTGATGGTTGAAGCTTTTCTGGTTTGCAACTTTATCCTAATAATCAGTTTGGTTTAATTTTAGGTTCATTATGGATGACTAAATCTCATTTCTAATATCTTCAATTTCTAAGCATTCAATGTTTCTTCCGCTACGTTTCGTTCAAACTGAAGTTTAACCAAATTTGCGTAATTTCCTTCGGTATTCAAAATCAACTCTTCGTGACTTCCCGACTCAATTATTTCACCATTTTTCAATACGTAGATTTTGTCCACGTTGCGGATCGTTGCCAAGCGATGAGCAATAATAATGGTTGTGCGGTTTTTCATCAATTCGTCCAAAGCGTCTTGCACTAATCTTTCAGATTCAGAATCTAAGGCACTCGTGGCTTCATCGAGTAACAGAATTGCCGGGTCTTTCAAAATTGCCCGAGCAATGGCAATTCGTTGACGTTGTCCACCCGAAAGCTTTACACCGCGTTCTCCCACTATAGTTTGGTACTTTTCAGGAAACCCATTAATGAATTCAGTAGCGTTTGCCCGTTCGGCAGCTTCAATCACTTCTGCTTCGGTTGCATCGGGTTTTCCGTAACTGATGTTTTCGTAAATCGTTCCTCCAAAAAGCATCACTTCCTGTGGCACAATTGCTACGTTGCTTCGCAAGCTGCTCACGTTCAGTTCTTCAATATTATTATCCGCTATTTCTATACTTCCAGCATCGAGCGGATACATCTTCATTAGCAATTGTACAATCGTGGATTTTCCGGCTCCACTTTGTCCAACCAACGCAATTTTATCACCCGACTTTATATTTAAATTAATTCCTTTTAAAACGGATATATCCGGACGGGTAGGATAACTAAATTTAACATTGTTATAAACAATATTTCCTCGTAAATCTACTGCTTGAATTGGAGTGTCACTATCCACTTCTGAGTCTTCTTGCAGAATCTCCATTAGCCTTTCTGACGCTCCGATACTTCCTTGTAATTGTCCGTAAATATCACCCAAGCCGCCCATTGAACCACCGATAAATATGGTGTAAAACAAGAAGGTGAGTAGATCAGCGAGCCGCATTTCGCCATCCAGCACGAGTTGTCCGCCGTACCAGACAACTGCTACAATTCCACCAAACATCCCGACGATAAAAAACGTGATAAATGCCCCTCGCAGCGTTGCGGCTTTTAACGCTACGTTTACCACATCAGTCAAGGCGTTTCCGTAACGTCCGATTTCTAAACGCTCATTGGTGAATGCTTTTACAACATTGACTGACTGTAACGTTTCTTCCACAATTACGTTGGCTTCGGCGAGTTTGTCTTGGGCTTTTTTGGAGAATTTACGGATGTATTTTCCGAAGAAAAGAGCCGAGCCGACCAAAATAGGAAACGTTGCTAACATGAATAATGTCAGCTTCCACGACAAAAATAGAATGATAGAAATTCCAACTATCAACGTCGCAATCTGACGAAAGAACTCCGCCAAAGTAATGGACATCACATTCTGAATAGAAGACACATCAGAAGTCAGACGACTGGTTAATTCACCAACCCGGCGTTGTTCAAAAAAAGTGATAGGTAATGTGATGAATTTACTATAAACCGTCCGGCGAATATCGGCAGCAGTACGCTCGCTAACTTGAGCGAAATAGTAAACACGAAAAAACGAAAAAATGCCTTGAAAAATGAGAATTCCCCCAAAAAAGAGGGTGACTTCGTTGAGGGTATAATCCGAATTTCCTTCAATAACGGCGGTCATTTCGCCGATAAGCATCGGGAAACTCAATGTAGTGGCACTCGAAAGTACCAAGAATATCAATCCAATTGCAAACGTCCATTTATATGGTAGTACGAAGCTGAACAACTGCTTTGCTTTGCTCAAACCTTCTTTACTTATTTTGCGTTTTTCTTTCGGGTCCGCTTCGTCAAAAAAACTCTTCCTCTCTTTGGCCATTAGTTTTTAAAGATTTTAGTTGGTAGACTTCGACTACGAAAATTCTATCTCATCCACGCTTTTTAACGTTTTGCGGAATAGAAGTGTTCCACGTACCGAGGTTATCAATAATTAATAGGCCATAAACAAAAAAGAACTGCCGGGACGCGTCCCGGCAGTTCTTAAAAATAAGTCTTTTAACTTACTTTTTGATGTCTATGATGTACCTGTCTGCATTATCCGTAGTGGTTACGTTGACTGATTTTATTTCCAGTAGGTAGTACTTCGTTCCATTATTGACCACGAGTATATCTCCTGCCGCAATTTGGTTACTTATTAATGTTCCGCTACTTGTACTTCGTGAAGGCAACTCCGTTGTTAAATAGATCCGTAATTTCTTCTTTACTCTTTACGCTGTCAAACGAGAAAGTATCGGAGATTCCGTTTTGACCTCTCACTACGTATTTTACGATTGAACCGTTTACTTCGGAAATTTGCTGCTTCCAGTTTGTGGCAAAAGGTTTCGTATCGCCAATACTCTGATCTTTAATTTCGGCAGAAGAATTCATAGAACCCGTTCCTTTTCCTGTGTCAGGATCAAGACCACTTGTACCTGATGGGCCAGCAGTATTCAGTAAAACTCTTACCACAAGTTTAACCGTAGTACCAACGATTGCAACGATATTTTGCGATTGCGATTGCGAAAGCCCCATTTCATCAGTAAAAATAAAAGGATAAACGGACCTCCCAGTTACTTCCGGAGAATTGATAGTTATTCTTTTATCAAAGTTGCTTTTGTCTCCATCTGCAATTGGCTGCGGATTTGCGGTAAATTTATTTAAGAACTGATCGTACGATAACCGACTCAGATCAGTGATTTTAACTCCATTTTTCTGTACCTCTATTGATTTCAACGGAGATGTTCCTTTTACTACTTTAGAAGAGTTTGAGAAGAGAGCATCCGGGCCGATATTCAGACTACCTGCCGATGATAATGATAGTATCGGAGCAACTCCCGCCGTCGTAATAGGGATACTTTGGTTTGACCTCCGATCCGCATCATCTTCCACAATAAAAGTATCAGTTTTAGAGAGGTCAGTATGAGTAATTACTGTAATCAATCAACGTTTTATCGTTTCCAAAAAGCAAAATCGAGTTTGACGATACCGTCGTTCCGTTTATCTTGATGCGTTCTAAAGGGATGTTCGTTTCAGTTTCCTGAACTGTTAAGAACTCTCAACGGGCTATCAACGCCTGAACTTCTAAGCTTTACCGCAAACTTTTGATCCGGCGTTAATTGATGCGTCCTGATTTATAATTCCTTGTCTTGCTTCTAAAGATACGCTAGAATCGTTTGGAAGAGGAGCTCCCGGGTCTATGAGATCTGTGCACGATGTAGAAAGTACGCTGCTTATAATGAACGCGAATGCTAAACTTGCAAAATTGAATTTTCTCATTAAATGTTTTTGTTTGATTGTTTCCACCTTTCGACCCCGAATAAAAGTATTGGTCACTAATTGTCGGAATACGAACAATAGTTCAAAAGAAGTATTCTGTTAACTCAGTGATTCAGGAGCATTAACTTGTCTGAAAATACTTCACTTCTACGGTAGCTTTCTCTAAAATAGCGGCAGTACGTTCAGGACGGGCATCTGTCAGGAAAATTTGACCGAAAGTGTGGTCATTGATGCTTTCAATAATTTTATTGATACGTCTATCGTCCAGTTTATCAAAAACATCATCGAGTAGGAGAATGGGCTTGGTATTTTTTTCGGTGCAGAGTAGTTTAAACTGAGCCAAACGTAACGCCATTACGAATGCTTTCTTTTGCCCTTGCGACCCAAATTTCTTTATTGGATAATCGTCAATTTCGAATTCGTAATCATCGCGGTGAATTCCCTTCGTAGTACGTTGGGCGTACAAATCAACTTGTTTATTTTTACGAAAATTGACAATGAAGTCAATATCGTTAACTTCAGAATTATAAACGATATTTACCTTCTCCCGGCTTTCACTAAGTTCGGCGTACTTTTCGGTAAAAATGGGTTGGAAGCGTTCTAAGAAAATTCGGCGTTCAGAATTAATTTCTAACGCCAACCGTAGTAAGTCTTCTGTGTAAATATCCAGTAAATCATCGTCTACAAAGTTTTGTTCAGCAAACTGCTTCAGCAAACTATTGCGTTGATCCAAAATGCGATTGTAGTGTTGATAACGTGAGAGGTATTCGGAGTTCATTTGCGAAATTACGCCGTCAAAAAAACGCCGTCGGGTGTCACTGCTATCACGAATTAAGTCGGTGTCATCAGGGCCAATTAGCACAATCGGGTATTTGCCAATGTGTTCCGTGATTCGTTCGTAAGGTTGGCGGTCGTGGAGCAAAATCTTTCGTTGTCCCCGCTGCATGGAGCAGGTTATTTGTTCCTGTTTATCATCTTTATCAAATAGCCCGTCAATCATCATGGCATTGGCATCGTGCCGAATACTGAGAGCGTCCTGATTCTGAATCGAGCTTTTGGTTAGTCCTAAGTAATAAACAGCATCCAGCAAGTTGGTTTTGCCGCTGCCGTTATCTCCGACAATGCAATTAATATTGGGTGAGAAATCCGCCGTAAATTCTTCGTAATTACGGAAGTTGAGGAGGTAAATGCGTTTGAGGTATTGCAAATTGCGGGTTATATTGACCCCTTCCCAACCCTCTCCCAAGGGGAGGGCTAAGTTGGGCATTATTTTTTTCTTTCAATCCAACTTATACCACTCTTTTACATCAAGCGGTTGGCGGCGAAGAGAACGTTCTTCGGGAGCGTAATATTTGGCGAGGTAATCAAGTACTTTCGGCTCGGCTTCGCCCAAATCCCAAAGGTTTTGTGTTTTTTGCATCCACCTGATTTTCTCCTTCCAACCGTCCCGTGTGAAACGGTTCATGGTAATAAGTTTTGATGAATGACAGCTTGTGCAATGAGCCTGAACGAACATTAGATTTTCGTCCAGACGTAAGCCCGTAGCAGCGTCTATTCCATCGGTGGTTGCAACGGTATTTTCTACAACTTCTTCAGTAGGTTGTTGAGCAGTTTTACAAGCTGAAACACCGAAAATCACCAAACTGACTATGAAAGCTATTTTTTTCATTTGATATTTTTTGTCCCGCAAACTACGGAGATTCACGCAGATTGAACGTTTTGTTTACTCGTTCTATCCTAAAATCGAATAATTAAGAATCCAATACCGAGTTTAACTAACTTTTACGGCGATGCGGTGGCAGGAGTTGTTTAAGTATCCTTTTGGGTTCCAACCGGGAATGACCATTGGTTGGGATTTACCTTCTGAATCGGTGGCTTTTGCCCAAATTTCGTAATAACCACTTTGTGGGAACCCGACCTCCGCCGACCAGTGTTGCCAAGCCAAACGGTTTACGGGTTTTGTGAGTTTGCATTGTTGCCAAGTAGCTCCGAAGTCTATCGAGATGTTCACCTCTGTGACTTCCAAATCGCCCGCCCAAGCGTGTCCGTTTACGCTCAACTTTTTATTAGAAGATAGTGATGCTCCCGTTTTCGGATAAGTTATTAGGGATTTTACGGGCATAGATTCAATGATTTTCAAATCTTCCATTGCCACTTTTTCACCCGGCTGAACCGGATTTTTGGGGACGCGATAACTATCACCTTCCATTTTTGGTCCGTCGTGTACGATGTTTCGAATCACTATTTTGTCCAACCATTTCCCCGAAGTAGAAGCTGGCCAACCTCCGACTACCAATCGTAACGGATGCCCGTTTTGAAAAGGAATATTTTCATCGTTCATCGCCCAAGCCACAAGCGTTTCGTCTTCGAGGGCTTTACTCATCGGCACGCCTCGTGAAATTACTACTTTGCCGGCATCGCCACTGAGATGCGTATCTTTTCCGTAATAACCGATGTAAATAGCATCTTCTTTGACTCCGACATCTTCTAAAATATCTTTTAACCGCACGCCTGTCCATTTTGCACAAGCCACGGCTCCTTCTGTCCATTGGTTTCCTGATGCAGACGGATAGAACCCCGCCCGACCATTACCGCCGCATTCGAGGGTTAATTGGTACGAGTAGGTTTTAAACTTACTTTTTAATTCAGCGATAGTAAATGACTTGGTTTGTTTCGCAGATTCCCCGGATATTTCGAGCGTCCACGAGTTTACATTAATATTTTCGGGTGGGATTCCGTTGTTCCTGACGAAAAACTTGCCGGCTGGTGTAACTTCGTCATTCAATAAATGAGCAGGAGCTTCAACGTTCCAAGGGCGATTATTTAGAATGGTGAGATTCGGGTCTTTGCCAGGCAAAATATCATCCGCAGATGGCATACCTACTAATTCCATGTCTTTGGGAACATTTCGGGAAAAGACGACGGGAATGCCTAATGCACCAGCAATTGCGGTAAGTGAACTTTTAATTAAGAAATCTCGACGTTTGACTGGGCGGTTTTTCAAATTGTACTCTCGTTTATGTAAGCGAAAGTTACAAAAACTTGTTGAAAATTTATCAGAAAGGATAACCCACGGCAATGTTTAGTACCAAGTTTTTATTACGCCACGCCGGATCTCTTAGGTTGAATTCGTTAAATACCCACCGCTCGCCGTCGGGACGTGAGGGTTTTCGGATTGGTGTTGCTAAATCGGCTCGCAATACAAAAAAGGAAACGTCTAAGCGTATTCCAACACCTGCCCCAACGGCAAGTTGTTTGTAGAAGTCCTTTCCGAGCAGCGAGTTTTCTCCGTAATAGAGGGGGTCACTGTATTGCCAAATATTTCCGGCATCTACAAAGAGTGCCGTACCGATATATTCGTTGATTTTTTGTCTGAGTTCAGTATTGAACTCTAATTTTACGTCTCCCGTAAAGCTTCCGAAAAAAGTGCCAAATTGATCATCTGGATCTCTGGCGTAAGTACCCGGACCAACGCCTCTTGCCAAAAAGGCTCTGATACTATTGCTACCTCCTGAAAAGTATTGACGGGTGAAAGGAAGAGATAGTGAATTACCGTACGGAATACCAAACCCAGCAAATACTCGGTTCGCAAGCTTAAGGTTATTGTTTAGATTGTAATAATACCGAATATCACCATCCACTCTGATGTATTGCGAGTAACTGTTTCCAAACAGCATTCCTTTTTTCTCGTCCTTTCTAAATTTATTTAATGCTCCTAATAAGTTTCCGGCAAAATCAAGATTTCCGTAAAAAGCGTACGAATACTTTTTTGACGGCGGAATAATGGGAGTAAATGTATAACTGTACGTACCGCCAAGAATAAACTGATTATCAAGAATTGGAAATAAACGTATTGGGTCCGCAAAAGCAGCCTCAAGGAAAGCTTCACTTATATTTGAAGCTTGTACCAGTGTCATTGATATAGGAGAAAAAACGTGTTCATGAGCCACTCCTTGTCGCCAAACGTAATTTAGCGAAGTATTGATGGAATTAAGGTTATAAAAATTTCGCTGAATTATTGATTCGTAACCTGCTGTGACGGTTGTTTTTGGAAGGATTCGGCTGACTTCGGGGTCTAAGCTGAAGAATGGCATCACAAAGCGTGGAAACGTAAGTTCAGCGTTTAAAGCAATCCGGTAATTATTTCTTATCTGTAAATTTGTACGCTCCTGTCCACGTCCACCAAGTTGAAACTCAAAACCTGCATTCGCCGAAATAGTTAGTTTTTCTGCTCCACGAAATGCATTCCTGTTTAACCAACTTAAACTTACCTGCGAACCTGCAAATCCATTCGAACGAGTAATTCCGTTTAACTCAGCACGAACTGACTTTCGTTTCTTGGGACTCAAATAGAAGTAAATATTCAATAAGGAAGAGTCCAGGCGATTTACGACTTCAAAGCGATTTTTTACTAACTGAAAATTATCCAGATTGATTAGACGCTGCATGGTTATGTCATTCTTCTCAATACTGTAGGTATTACCTGGGCGAAAAGCAATGGCGTTAGTAAAAATCTGCTGCTTAAATTCTTTAGATGAATCTGCTAATATGACTCCCCGAAAATAATCAGCGTCGTAGTCTACGCTGTCGGCTTGCATTTCATCAATATTTCTTGAGCTAAAAACGTAGATGTCGTTTATTAAATATTGCTTTTGAGAACGTACGGGCATATTTTCATCTAAAGAATAGTAGATATTTGCCTGCTGCTGACCAATAGCTGTATCGGCTGCAATATCAACTAAATCAGATCTGAAATAATAATAACCATCGTCACGAAGTTGCCGGTCAATTCTTAGTTGCTCCGTCTGAATATTATCAAACCGATAAGGTTGTCCGGCTTTTAAGATTGATTTTTTTTGTGTGTTCTTAAAATCAGAAATCAATTGGCTGGGTAAAGTGCTTAGAGAATCTGATTCGTAAGCAACCGAGTCAAGTTTATATCGTTTGGGCAGCGTTACATTATAAATAGCGTTCGCCTCTTTGACTTTTTTAGTTGGTTGAATTGTACCCGAGACACCTGGTTTGAAAAAACCTTCTTTCTCTAAAAAATCATCAATAATGGCAATGTTTCGATTTATAATAGCGGGCGTGATAAAGATAGGTTTTTGACCAACCTTCTGTTGTGTTTTATATTTCAGCCCTTTCTGTTTATCGGTTTGAAACATATAATACAAACCTACCTGAATGGGGTAGCCAAAGACAAACGTATTGGTACTTGGACGTGGTAGTGCCTCGATCTGAGACTGAATAATGCTCACCGTTTCTTTTGATAAAGTGCTATCCGCAACCATTTTTACTTCCGTTCCGGTGTAGAGTTTTTGATTGTCGGGAAGTTTTTTATACACGTTACAGGATGTAATTAAAACGCTTAAAACGAAGAACACAAGAGTTCTTTCCACGCACTTATTGAAATGTCTGTGTAGATTAATTGTCATTTAAGGTTCTTCGTTTTGGGAGTTGTTCGCCCGGCTATTTCCCTTCGTTGCTTCGAGGTGCGTAACTTCAGGATTAGGTTCTTCTTCTTTTCGTTTATCTTTTTCCTGCTTTGGCAGCATCTTTTGATTCTCCAGTAGCAACTTATTCTCTTCTTCTTTTCGTTTGAAAATCTCTAGGAATTTATTGTAGTCAGTAGTAATCACGAAACCGATGCCAGTTTCTACCACAAAACCTTGAATTGCCTGAAATTGATTTTTACGGTATGCTTTTAAGCGATAACGTCCGTCTTCAGAAAGTTTATAACTCGCTGTTATATTGTCGAAAATCTCACTCGATTGCCGCTGAGCATCTTCTAATTCAAAGTTTCTGCCAATGGATAGTGTCAGGCGGTCATTCAGTAAAGTTTTACTGACGCCCAAATTAAGTTCGGTACTGCGTTCGCCCGTTTCGGTAGCATATTCAGATGCCACTCCAACGTTGAGGTCAACACCTTTGACAGCGTTTGAAGCCAATTGGTTTAATTGATCAGAAAGCAATTTACTAACGCTTTCACGTGCCACTGACTCTGCATTAAAACCACCACCAGTACTGTTGCTCCGTAGTGGGGAAAAGCGACCACTAGCTAATAACCAAAGAGCTTGCTGATTAATATAATTCTCATTTACAAAACGGCTCAGCTGACCGTCTTCAATCTCTCCGTTATCCTTAATAATTGATACACCCTGACTGCGAATTATATCAACGTTGCTTATGCCACGGGAATTTAATGCTTCCTCTGTTACACCAACCGCAAAGCTCGGTTTCAACGCGAGCAGGTTATTTTTTAAATACAATAATAACACTACGTCAATGGGGCGTACTAAAGCATCCGATATTGGTTTTGAAACAGCCTGCTCGCTTTCAAAGTAGCCATTCAAAGAAGTTTCAACAGTATAAGCCGCTTTAATATCTACGTCGCCCGCCATTGGGTCACCCGTCCAGCGGATATAACTGCCAGCGAGTAAATCAAACTTTCTTTTGGCAAACGAAACAGATAACTCGTAGGCCCCATCGGTGATGTTATAATCCCCGTAAAGGAAAAGTTCGTTACTGGCGTTGAAGCCCGTCCGTAAGCGGGCGTTTCCCCGTACCCGAAGGTAATCTCCGGTCAGTTCGTCTACTAAAACCGTTAACTCAGATTTATCGTCAACTTGTACGTTGAGTGTAATCTCCGAACTTGCGTTAATTCTCGAAGACAACGATTGAGTTGCTTCTTGTTCTTTCTTTTTTGGCTTCGGAACACTTCGATCAACAAACGTGATGACTTGCTGCATTTCAGAACCTACGCCATCATCTTTGGGCATTAAAATCGTGATATTACTTCCGGGAACAATCTTTATGTCACCATTAACGGTGTAGCTTTCGTTTACTCCCGAAATATCCATGGAGGCGTCAATTTTGGCGTTCCCGAAGAAATAGTCATTGGCGTATCGTCCGGCATTTATCGCTAAAAAGTCGTTGGCTTTGACGTTAAATCTATACGAGTAATTCGGTAAGTCAGGAAACAACACTCGTCCGGTAGTCACAAGTTTTTGTCCGGTAGAATCAATCAACGTAAAATTATCCATCTGTACCGATTGCCCTTTGAAAGCGACCGTTTGGTTTTTTAGTGAAAACGGAGCACCAAGCTGTTTCAGTACGAAATTAAACTCTTTAAATGCCAACTCACCGCGAATAACCGGGTCAGCAGGATCTCCACTAAGTTTTAGTTCTCCGCTCATTTGTCCGTCTGCCCTTTGAATCTCTCCAAAGCTAAACGCCTGCATTGTTTTTGCTCCCAAACGTTTAATGTCCAGCGT
Source organism: Spirosomataceae bacterium (assembly GCA_047630355.1). Taxonomy (GTDB): domain Bacteria; phylum Bacteroidota; class Bacteroidia; order Cytophagales; family Spirosomataceae; genus JANQUM01. The sequence continues at coordinate 81,905 of JBLHXN010000001.1, forward strand.
AAAGTCCATCGGGTTTTTACCCGTTAAATTATAATCACCGAACATTCTGAAATTATTCCCTTCACCAGTAAGCGAAGCATCTAACGTAATAGCGTCGCTTCCTTTATTCGCAGCACTGGCTTTAAGTTCTCCCACGGATATTTGTGTCACCGTTAGTTCATTAATAGAAAAGTCTCCGGTAAAACCTGGGTTTTCGTCCAAACCTTTCACAACCAAATCGGCGTTGAAAAAACCGCTCACGAGTGTGGAATCCTGTAAGAATGCGGTAGCTAATTGTTTTAAATCAAGCTGCTTTGACGTTACGCTCATTGGTGCATTCGGCTTTTTCTCCTGACTGTTCAACGCTAGTTCCTGCTCTTGGTAAAAGAATCGAATTTCCTCCGCAACTATTCCTTCCGAATAAATATCTAAAGAACCTTTAGCTTGCCAAGGTTGGTAATACAGTCGTGTACCTTCGCTCTTTATCGAAATCTGATAGAAGTCTGGTTGTGCGGTTATATTACCCGCTAATCCGTGGACGTTTTTATCGAGTGAGTCTTTCACGGTAAATAAAAACCCAGCTTCATTATTGGTCACATCACCCACTAAAGAGGCTTTTCTGAGCCGAAACGACGACATCTCTATCGAGTTAATTGTTGCGGTATAATTAGCCACCGAAGCGGTAGTTTTTAAATTGAAATTGACGTTTTGAACTGCAATAGAATCGTAGAAAATGTAGGGAGCTTTTAATGAAGCGGTCAAACTCTCATCGGCAGTATTGTCAAAATTGACGTCAATATTTATAGTGTTGAAATCAGTAAGTTCGGGTACGAAACTGCTAATCAACGGATGTTTTGATATAGAACCAGTTGCTTTGAAACTACTCGGCGTAGTAGTTTGAATGAAATCAATAGCCGGGACTTTAAAGTACGTTGAAACCTCTGTAAGAAGTACATCGGCTAAAGTTTGGTAATCGAATTGTCCTGCAATATTCAACTTTGCAAAATCGGAAACCAAGTCAATTTTTTTCTGGCTGCTTTCTTCGGCAAATTGCAATGAAATATCGCCCATTTTGACAAAACCGCTTCCTTGATTTAGGGCTGCTTGCTGTACCTTAACGCTACCAATCGGTGAGCTTGGGTTTGTTGAAACCATGTCAACATTTACAATACCTTTAATTGACAAAGGCTCGGTGTAAAGATTCAAAGCTTTAAAGTCAATATTTTTGAGATTACCGCTGGCTTTGACTACCGGATATTCAGTAGATAAGTCTGCTGACCCTTCCAGATTTCCGTTTAGGTTCGCATCGGCTGACTCAACAGCAAAAGTTGCCTTATTCTGTGCGATTCCGCCTTTTAGATTAATGTCATTATACGTATAACCGTTGAAATACGCTTGAGTCACTGCCCCTTCTGCGGAGGCATTAATGGTTTCTGGTTCGATGCCTTCACCTTCAAAAGCCAAGTTAAGTGAGACGGTTCGGAGTGAATCATTCTTCAATAAGTATTGCAAGTTGAATTTGCCAAGAGCGAAATTTCCGTTGTATTTCGGTGTGGCATTTTCGGCAACAAAGTTTTGGAAAGTACCGTCTATATTTCCGTTACCAATATCGCTTGTCAGTTGCATGGTTGTGGAAATATTGTTAATTGAGCCGTTTATTTTACCCGCTAAAGAAACCTTGTTCGGAATTCCGTACTGTTGTTTGATAGAATCGGGTAAAAACTTATCAAGTGTGGATTTAGTAGTGGATAACTCAGTTATTTTAACATCGAAACTCAATCGTTCAACTGTGGGTAAGCCCTTGATTCTGCCATTTGCTATCAACTTGCTACCATTCAGACCACGAATATTCAGTTTCGGAATATTCAGGTTTGATATCAAACCTTCCACCCGGCCGTTCATGTAAATTCTGCCTCGTTTTACTTGTTGAAAGTACGAATCAGCGGCAAGATCAGGAGCAAGTAATTCTATGTCTTGCAATCCTAAATAGCTTTTGTCTAAGTTAATTGATAATCGACCTTTTTCGAGACTTTTCGCAATTTCGAGTAAATTGGGATGCCGTACTTCGATGCGATTACCGATGCGTGTATTGTTGGTTTTGAACAGGAAGTCTTTCGCTAAAAACGCAGTGGATGTATATTGGAAATCGCCGCTCAATTCCTGAATATTCATGCCGCTTTTCTCTTTGAAGGCAAACTCGTTCAGTTTAATTAAAACAGAATCTGCCGAGCCATAAATATCTTCGGCATCAATATTCAAATTCGTTAAGGCAATATGACCGTAATCAAACCCACGTGATTGCTTTGGAGCTTTCAAATTATCGTAACTCAGCTCCGGTGCAACGATGGAAAGTGCGGTAATCTGTGCCGACTGTTTATCCAAGTCTATTCCTTCCATATCAACATTAAAGCTTTCAATGATTGCTTTTGTTGCAATGGCTAAATTCCCGATTTTGATATTCCAGCGAGTATCTTTCAATGATATACCTTGCAAGCGAAGGTCTAAAGGAACTGAACCTGACGGGTCTTCAACTGCTTCAATAACTGCTTTATTAGTTGCCGTTGTGTCGTTAAGTATCGCAAAATCTATGAAAGCGTTAACGCCTCCAAGATCAATGTCTTTTAAGTAATAAGCCGAATTATCTAAATCTAATTTGTCAAAGCCAGTTTCTAAAGAAGCTAACCGGATACGAGCGTTGTTTTTTAATAAATCGTCGTGGTAATTAGCAGAAATGTTCTCAAGTAAAACATTGCGAACTTCGAGCATCAATTTACTCGATGTAGTATCCGCTACAGTAGTATCTGAGGCGAAAGCGTCAAGTAAGAATTCGTAATTAAAAGTGGGTTCGTTTTGGTCACGGTAAATATTGGCGTAAACCCCTTCTACTTCAACCTGATTTATTTTGATTTGCGATTGGATCAACGCCCACATATCAATGTCTACCCGCAGGCTGTTACCCGCAAGTAGCGTATCACTTTTTTGGTCTTTAATTATAAAATTCTCTAAGACTACCCAATCCGGAATGTGGTAGTTAATATCTGCTTTGACTTCGGTTTTGAGATAATCGGTAGCAATTGTAGAGACTTTTTTGCTTAGCCATTGTTTCCCAACGGGCGTTTGAAAAAACAAATAAACTCCTCCAAGCATCAAAATGAAGCCGAGAAAAACGTACCCAATGATTTGGAGAGTTTTTTTCATATAATTGAAAAAAATAAATGTAGGAATACTTTATGTACCCCTACATGTTAAAATTACAATAAGTAATTTAGATGCTTATTTACGAATAAATAAAACTGGGTCAATGGTCTGGTTTACGTCAAGCTTCGTAGAAACGGTTGTTTTCTTGTTCGCTTTGCTGTCTAAGTATACAGATTTCGATGGGTATTTGATTCCGTTGTTTGTTTCTCCGTATTCAACGTGCTCCCACGTTTCAGTTAGCTTTGGAGAGCTATAAATTTCTTTTATTAATAGTCCGGTTTCTTTATCGAAGAAATAGTCAATGGTATCATCGCCACGCATTAAGCTCACTTTCGCAAGAGTTTTGCCATCGTACTTTTTGTACCCTTCAAAAGTGGATCTGAATCCCTTTTTGTCAAAATTTAGTAACGGCAATACGCCATCCTTAATTTCCTGCTGCATGCTTGATTTTTCCCCTTCGCTCAAGTCTTTAACGTTATACTTTACGTTTTTATCCATACTTCCCATAGGAATTTTTATCCAGCCGTCATTTCCATTAACAACGTAAAAGAAATCTCGTTTCATGATTGATTTACGCTTAGACATTTCGCCGTTTGCGGTAGAGACGTTTACTTCCATTTCATAATCTGTTGGAGCATTTGCTACGAACGAGCGTGTGAGTGTGTATGTATTTATTTCGCTCCAAGCCGCTTTAGTACCTGATGCATCGTAAAACTTGTTCAACACTTCATTAGCAGTTTGAGCCATGGCTGCTGTTGACATTAAGGCAGTAACTAATAGTGCGGTGATCTTTTTCATTTTTTATTAATTTTGATGTATTCTTCTGTGTAGTAAATTTAGGATGATTTTTGCCGCATTCTTCGCAATTTTGTCTGATTAACTTACTATTAACCAACCGCAAAAGTGGTAAAGCGACGCTCCGTTCTAACCTATTTAGTTGACGTTATCTTTACGGATAAGTAACTAAGGCTTGAAATTCCCATCATTGTATGTACGCAGCGATAGGTGCAAAAGGCTTACCAAACGCATTTATATGCAGAGATCGTCTGTAAACAACGTTTGATGCGGTAGGCAATCAACAACTTGAGGAATAAATTGCCCGTAACTATTGAAAGTAAAATGCTTCTGAAAAACATTTTATAGCGTCCAAATACCTTTAGTAACGTGATGAGAAGATATTATGGCATTAAAGTAAGGAGATACTTTAAAGTAATAATTACTTGTTCTAGACAAATAATAAATTAAAGCGGAAGTCGAGGGGGTCAAACGCCACAAAAAGACGTTTGATAAAGTCAGAATCGTTGAGGTAGAAATCCATAAGATTAGCTCTACGCTCTTGCGGTACACCGTTCGGGAAAAGCCGTCCTTTTAGGTTGCGGAGTTGCTCAACAGATGATTCGAAATTCCGCTCTTCCCCACGTACTAAACGCTTTTCAAGTTGAATCATCATCTTGTTAATGCGAGTGTGGGCGGCTTCCACCGTTGCTTCCAGTGTTGGGTCAATAGCCAACCCCTTCTGAGCGATACCTTTAAATAAATACGTTACCTGCTCTCTTTCTTCGGCAAGTGTTAGTGAATTTGTGGACTGCCGAGCTACTAATGCACGGCGGAGCGTTATGTCGTCATTAAAAAGTTCTTCGGGAGTTACGCCAAGCTTCTCCATTTTCTGCTTTGTAGAGGTATTGATAACCACCGCAAAGTTTCGGGGAATCAACGCCGGGAAGTCAACTTTATAATGACTGAAAACTCCTTTGAGTTGTAACCAGTAAGGTACTTCAGATGGACCACCAATGTAAGCCAAATTTGGCAAAATCACCTCTTGATAAAGCGGGCGAAGTACCACGTTTGGACTAAATTTTTCCGGCTCGTTTTGAATTAATTCTTCAATGGTTGATTTTGTCAAACGGGTTCCGGTATTGTTAATCAGAAACGCTCCATTTTCCTCGATGATGCGTTCGCGAATTCCATTCTCTAAATAAAAGAAATTGATTTCCCTCGGCTGAATTTGCGTTTTGAAACCTAATTCTTCTATTTTCTCAGAAGTTTTCCGCACTTGATCAGCGGCAGACTGATTAAAAATATCGTCTCTCATTACATCGGTAAACTCCGCTTTCAAAGCTCGGTCGTCGGCATCAAGTGTTACTAAACCTTCCGCACCAAAAAGGTCGTGCATGTACTGCCGGACGGCATCGGCTAACGTTTCGTTATTTAGATAAGCATCTTTGAAGACACTAAACTCTTCGGAGAATGGTGCCAGTAATTCTTTCAATTCCTGAGAGCTCATGTGTCCTACTGCCCCGGTTTGGGACGTTTTCCAGCTGTGCTTGTGACCGTTTAAGTAGAAAGAAGCAATCTCTTCAAAGTCATGGTCTTCGCTCGCCATCCAATAAATCGGCACGAAGCTATAGTCAGGATAGGTCACTTTCAATTCACGAGCCAGTTTAATCGTCGTGACAATTTTATAGATAATATAAAGCGGTCCGGTGAAGATATTAAGTTGGTGTCCGGTAGTTACCGTAAATGTCTTTTCGTCCAATAAATTTGAGAAGTCAGGTGCATTCTCAAGGTGTTTATACTGTTTTGTCAATGACTCAACGAGTGTTTTTCGGGCGGAAGCCGTAAACGAACGTTCCTTTATATACTTATCGAAATTCTCAATTTTCGGGAAGTGATTGTGAAAACCTTTCAGCGATTCATCCTGATTGATGTAGGCTAAAAATATATCCGAAAATGCGTTGGTTTCAGAGAGGGCAATGCGTTGACAATTAACTTCCACGGATACTTTATTAAATAAGAAAATTAGAATTGCGATAGTTAATTTCAAACAAAACACTTTTGGCTATGGTTCGTAGAAACTCAGCAGGTTCTTCACCCCTTCGCCTCATTACAAAATAATGAGCCTGTTTCGGTATCAATAAATAGTGTTCACGATAACGCGATGCGGAAGCAGGTTGAACGTACTTCTGAGATTCAAATCAACGAATAGTACAAGTTTATAATTATAGTTTGGTCTGAAATTAATGAGTTGGTGAAAGTTTGGTCTTATGTTGAAATAGATGCCTCACCTTAAGATTTTATCTAAAAAAGGTCTTTCTATAGTATTAAATAGGAACTCAAGTTACACTTTTTCAAGCAGTTTTGCCGTACTTTTAAATGCGTTTCACCTAAGTTTCAAAGGAGATTATTCCGTGGCGTTTCGGTCTTTTAACGAAGGAATGGCGTACCGCTGGATTACAAAATTCTCGGTCAGAATGAGTGTGAAAGACGAAACAGCTACGTTTAACTTAGCCGAAAATTACAACGCATATTTTCATCCCGATGAATTTGTCAGTTCGTTTGAGTCCAACTACGAATTGAATCCAATCGCGAAATTTAAAGGGATGTTTTCCTTGCCGTTTTTGGTAGAATTACCGAGGGACAAAAAGCTATTATCATGGCATCGGACTTTTTGGATTATCCGGAAATGCATCTGGTAACAGATTCTCTCAAAAAAGGTAGCGTGAAAGGTATTTTTGCGAACCATCCAAAAAATCGGCGAAAAGGTGGAGTGCGTGACTTCAACCTTCAGGTAAGAGAAACGAACGATTTTATTGCTCAAACAAATGGTTCTTATTCGCTGCCATGGCGAATTGTCAGAATTTCAAACCAGGGTCAGGATTTGCTTAAAAATCAACTGGTTTATATTCTCGCCAGCGATTCAAAAATTGGGGACATTAGCTGGATAAAACCCGGGAAAGTTTCGTGGGATTGGTGGAATGCCTTGAACCTTTTCAACGTGCCAGTTTAAAACTGGAGTTAACAACAAAAAGTACGAATATTATATTGACTTTGCGGCGGATAATAAATTGGAATACGTCATTCTGGACGAAGGCTGGTCTGATCCGCAAAATATGTTTTCAGTAAAAAATGGCATAAACATGCCTGAACTGGCGGCTTGTGCCAAAGAAAAAAACGTAAAGTTGATTTTGTGGTGCGTTTGGTACACGCTCGACCGCCAAATGGAAGACGCTTTTGAGTTATTCGAGAAGTGGAGAATTGCGGGAGTGAAAGTCGATTTTATTGACCGAGATGACCAAATTACTGTAAATTTCTACGAAAAAGTTTTAAAGTTGGCTGCTGAATACAAAATAATCGTCGATTTTCACGGAGCATTCAAACCAACCGGATTAGAACGGACGTACCCAAACTGCATAACGCGTGAAGGTGTAAAAGGGTTGGAATGGAACAAGTTCAGTGATAAAGGTATCCCGCCCGATCATGAGGTGCTACTTACTTTTACCCGCATGGTAGCCGGACCAATGGATTATACGCCCGGAGCAATGCGAAATATGACCGCCGCTAACTAACGGATGATTGACGAGCAACTAATGAGTCAGAGAACCCGCTGCCATCAACTCGCCATGTACGCTATTTCCTACTCGCTATTGAAATCCTTCGGATTTACCCACGACTTATCAGGAAGAAATTGAGTGCATGCACTTCCTCTCAAATGTACCAATGGTTTGCAGCGAAACCGTGCCGCTGACAAATAGGGTGGGGGATTACGTAACCGTAGCCCTAAAAAACGGCAGTAAATGGTGGCTCGGAGCAATGACTGACTGGACAGCCACGGAGTACGATATAAAACTTACTTTTTGGACAATGATACAGAATACGAAATGGAATCTTTTATTGACGGGCCAAATTCCGAACGTGACGGCAGAGATTACCAACGCAAAATATCACGTGTAAAAAAGGGCGACATGGTTCATATATCCATGTCGCCCGGTGGCGGCTACGCTGTTTGTTTTAAGCCAGTTTTTAACTGAGGTACTTTAGCTTTATAACTTCTTTCTCGGATAAATAACGCCATTTACCACGAGGCAAGTCTTTTTTGTTTAGACCGGCGTAAACGGTTCGGTCGAGTTTTTGAACTTTGTAACCAAAGTGCTCGAAAATACGACGAACAATACGGTTTTTCCCGCTGTGAATCTTTATTCCGACTACTTCTGCATCTGGAGTTACTAGGGCAAGTTCATCTACTTTTACAAAACCGTCTTCGAGTTCAAACCCTTTCACGATGGCGTCAAAATCCTCTTCGGTGATGGGTTTATCGAGTTCTGCCTGGTAAATTTTCGATATGTGGTTAGAAGGGTGCGATAGCTTTTCCGCCAGTTTTCCGTCGTTTGTCAACAACAGAAGTCCCGTTGTTTTACGGTCGAGTCTTCCCACTGGATAAATGCGTTCGTCGGCGGCTTCTGCCACGATATCCATCACTGTTTTCCGCTCTGCGGGATCATCGGTTGTGGTTAAAAAGTCTTTTGGTTTATTAAGCAAGACGTACACGTAGTTTTCCCGTTCTAATGCATTTCCGTTGTACGTAACGATATCTTCTGGCATTACCCTTGAGCCAAGTTCGGTCACGACTTTGCCATTTACCGTTACTTTTCCGTCGGCAATAAGTTCGTCTGCTTCGCGGCGTGAGCAAACTCCCGCATTGGCGATATAACGGTTCAACCTAATTGTCCCGTCAGTATGTGTTGACTCTTGCTTCTTTACTTTATCGAGTATTTTGGTGGATAATTTTGACTTCATGACATCTTCGTTATAGCGAGGTCTTCTTCCTTTATCGGCACGGTTACTTCGGGCTTCATTTGTTTTGGCATCGGCATTTTTCCCTTTGCGGTCATCCCGTTTTTTGAAATTCTCTTCTCTCTTAGAAAAGGGGCGTTCGTCTTCCGAACGATGTTTAAATTCGTCGCGGCTTCTTTCCGCACTTGGTCGGTCGTTGTAATCTTTGTACGGACGTTTTTCTTCCGAACGAGGCTTAAATTCGTCGCGGCTTCTTCCCGCACTTGGTCGGTCGTTGTAATCTTTGTACGGACGTTTTTCTTCCGAACGAGGCTTGAACTCGTCGCGGCTTCTTCCCGCACTTGGTCGGTCGTTGTAATCTTTGTACGGACGTTTTTCTTCCGAACGAGGCTTGAACTCGTCGCGGCTTCTTCCCGCACTTGGTCGGTCATTGTAATCTTTGTACGGACGTTTTTCTTCCGAAGAAGGTTTAGACTTATCGTAACTTCTTCCCGAAGCTGGTCTTTCACTTGAGTCTCTTGGAGGTCGGCTTTCCCAGCTTTTACTTCCCGTACTTTTGGTGAACGGTCTGGAGGAGCTTTTGTATTTATCATCACTTCCAAAACGCCTTGGTCGTTCATCTTTATTCGCTTTGTCAGCTGCTGCTTTTGCTTTCTTTTGCTGGCGTTCTGATTTTGGATGAGAACGGTTCTCGTCTGGGTTTGCACTGTGACTTACCACAAATTTTGCAGGACGTTCGGCAGACTTTTTATCTTCGCTCTTTCCTTTAGAACGATTCTGCTTATCGTGATTATATTTTTTTGCCATGATTTACTGATTGCCCAGCCTGAAAATGACTGGCTTATTTTGACCGCAAAGGTAAAACAATATTGTGGTAACCTACTTACTAAAAATCCTTCGTGAAACCTGTCAACTTCATAATTTGCCTCTAAAGCATTAGAAAAATAGTAAGTCTGCCTTTTTTTGAAAAAATTATACGAAAACGATTTTACGCTAATAATCCTTTTTTTGCCATATAAAATTTTAAGTTTTTCAATTTATACAAGATTTGAAATATTTTTTTTGATTAAAAGCTTATGTAAAATTTTGTTGTTTATGAGTTTGTAGAATTTTAAGATAGAATTAGTTTTATCTAAGTTTGCAAGCGATTTAAATTTTGCCCACTCCATTTGAAAAATAACTAAATGTCATACATAGAACCCGCCCCGATTACGGATAAAGAAAACCCGCTGGAGTCCATGATGTCACGCTTCGATGCCGCCGTCAAAATACTGGGCATTAGCGACGAAATGTATTATATATTAAAGGTGCCCGCCCGTCAGGTAATTGTTGGGTTACCCGTTACGCTTGACAGCGGAAAAGTTGAAGTCTTTGAAGGTTATCGAGTAATTCACTCGACAATCTTAGGACCTGGAAAAGGCGGAATCCGCTTTGATCCGCACGTAACGCTGGACGAAGTACGAGCACTTGCCGCTTGGATGACTTGGAAATGTGCCGTGGTGGATATTCCTTACGGTGGGGCAAAGGGCGGAATTGCCTGTAACCCACGTAAGATGTCAGCTGGTGAAATTGAACGCCTGATGCGAGCTTATACGCTTGCCATGATTGATATTTTTGGTCAGGATAAGGATATTCCCGCTCCCGACATGGGAACTGGCCCGCGTGAAATGGCTTGGTTAATGGATGAATATTCACGAGCTAAAGGAATGACAACCCAAGCCGTTGTAACCGGAAAACCTCTCGTTTTGGGCGGTTCTTTGGGTCGTACCGAGGCAACTGGCCGCGGCGTAATGGTTTCGGCACTTGCGGCAATGGACAAATTAAAACTTAATCCTTACAGGGCAACCGCTGCCGTGCAAGGTTTCGGTAACGTGGGCTCGCACGCTGCAAATTTATTGACCGAAAAAGGAGTTAAAATCTGCGGAATAAGTGATATTTCGGGAGCCTATTATAACAGCAATGGTATTGATATTCAGAAAGCAATAGCTTACCGGGATGCTAACAATGGAACGCTGGAAGGTTTTAAAGAAGCCGAGATAATTGGCGGCGAAGAGCTGTTAACCTTACCCGTAGATTTACTGGTTCCGGCGGCAATGGAAGATGTTATCACGAAAGCAAACGCTTCGAAAATTCAGGCAAAATTAATTGTGGAAGGTGCCAATGGCCCAACATCCGCAAAAGCAGACGATATTATCAACGAAAAAGGCATCATGGTTGTGCCCGATATTTTAGCGAATGCCGGCGGTGTGACTGTTTCATATTTCGAATGGGTACAAAACCGCATTGGTTACAAATGGACGCTCGACCGGATTAACCGTCGCTGCGACCGCTCGATGAAAGATGCATTTAATAACGTTTTTGAAACGTCGCAAAAATATGATGTGTCTCTGCGTTTGGCAGCCTACATTGTAGCTATTGATAAAGTAGCCACTACGTATAAGTACCGGGGTGGTTATGGTTGATACTTGGGTCAGATATCTATTTGCAGATGTCTGATATCAGTTTATAAAAAGAACAGCCCGTCACGCATTATGCGTGACGGGCTGTTCTTTTTATAAAGAGTCTTTAATATTATACAAAGCTCAACCTAACTGTATTTGTGCGGTTGTCTTCTTTGATTGGAACGCTGAGCATGTTTACAAATTTGTCACCTTTTTGAAGCTTGCCTTTTTCTACTAAGAAATCGCGGGCTTTGTCAACCACTTCGTCGGCATTGATACCTGACATTTCGGGCGTGTAAAACACTTCAACTCCCCAATATAAACTAAGTTGCGTAACGAGTTTTTTATTCGATGTAAAGATATAAATGCTTGCTTTGGGGCGATGATGCGACATTCTGACGGCCGTATAGCCCGAAGAGGTAATTCCGATCATGGCGTTGATATCAATATCACGAGCCAAGCGGCAACCCATCATGATTACGTTATCGTTGTCTTTTTCCTTTGAAACGTATTCGGGCAGCGTAACACGCGTGTGGTGCTTAAAGTAGAGTTCTGCCGGATCGGCGTTTGCTTCGACTTGCATTACCGTTTTTGCCATTGTCTGCACGGCTAAAAGCGGGTACTTCCCCGCCGCACTTTCACCAGAAAGCATAACTGCATCAGCTCCGTCAAAAACGGCATTTGCCACGTCACCAATTTCGGCACGAGTTGCACGTGGGTTATCAATCATACTTTCAAGCATTTGCGTTGCCACAATTACGGGCTTCGCCGCTAAGTTTGATTTACGAACTAATTCTTTTTGAATCAACGGTACTTCCTCGCCGGGCATTTCAACACCTAAGTCGCCTCGGGCTACCATGATGGCATCCGTTGCTTCGATGATGGCGTCCATGTTCTCAATGGCTTCCGGCTTTTCGATTTTCGCGATTACCTTCGCCGTGCTTCCCTTTGATTTGATAAAGTCTTTAATGCGGGTAATTTCCGCAGCGGTACGCACGAATGAAAGGGCAACCCAATCTACGTCATTCGCCAAACCGAACTCTAAATCTGCCCAGTCTTTCTCAGTTACAGATGGCATCGAAATTTTAGTACTCGGCAGGTTTACACCTTTCTTTTGCTTCAGCAATCCTCCGTAAACTACTTCCGTAATTACCTCTTCGTTTTCGGCGTCTATTTCTATTACTTTTACTTCTAAATTGCCGTCGTCCATCAGAATACGTTCGCCAATTTTTACGTCTTTGAACATGCCTTTGTAGGGCGTACTAACGCGTTCGGCGTTTCCGATAACATCGCTATTCGTAAAAGTAAATTTATTGCCGGTTATAAGTTCAACTCCTGCGTTGCCGCCCTCCATTTCACCAACCCTTATTTTTGGACCTTGTAAATCCTGTAAAATGGCACACTTCAAGCCGTGCTTTTCATTTATACTTCGGATACGGGTAATCCGGGCCATGTGTTCTTCGTGCGTACCGTGAGAGAAATTTAGGCGGAACACGTTTACACCGGCATTGGCAAGTTTAAGTAGCATTTCTTCACTATCTGAAGCTGGACCTACCGTGGCAACAATCTTGGTTTTCTTATTCATAACAGATACAATCAATATTTTTTATAGCTTAGAACAAGCACAAAATTAAGATTTTAAACCAAGTTACAGCATAAAATTTCAGAATGTTAACGAATAGATAGCATATTATTCCTTTTTGCATTGCCACGAAGAAGGAAGTTTGGGCATCCGTAGAAATAGAGCTAAATTTGAGAAATGAATCAACAAAGATCATCTACGGGTTTACTGCTTCTGCTGCTTATTAAGTAGCAGGGAGTCAGGATTTTGTAATCTCACTTTTGACTTCCCGTTTCTCTATGATTCGGGTTTTTTTGTACAATATTGAATCAAATTAAGTCCTTTTTGAAAAATTAATTGTGAACGATACCGATATTCAGGACATTCCGACGATTTATCCGCTAATCAAAGCGAAGCAACAGCAAACGGCCTCTTCGATGCTTTCTGATTTATATATCGGCACTTTACTGAAAATCCTTATTGCTTCAAAGCTTCAAAACCGAGCGGGAATGTATTGGAATTGGGAACGGGAATTGGTCTTTCATTAGCGTGGATGATTGACGGCTTGAGCAATGATTCAAGCTTAATTTCAATCGATAATAATCCGGAACTCATAAGTATTGCAAATGAATTTTTCGGAGAAATAGAAAATGTTGATGTTATATGCTTCCGACGGAAGCGAATGGATAAAGAGTTATTCTGGAGATAAATTTGACCTGATATTTGCTGATGCGTGGCCGGGTAAATACAGCGAACTGAAAGAAACGTTAAACTTATTAAAAGTTGGAGGGTTTTACGTAATAGACGATATGACACAACAACCCAACTGGCCAGACGGACATGATAAAAACGTGCGATAACTAGTTGCTTATCTCGAAACCCGTCTTGACTTTAGCCTGACAAAACTGAACTGGTCAACGGGCGTTATACTGATGACAAATGATCATTTACAAACACATTCAAACCGAAAATAGTCCAAACTATTTCTAAAAAACACCCACACTAAATTATAGACAATGAGCGACAAGGTTTATGTTTTTGACACAACACTCCGGGACGGCGAGCAAGTTCCTGGTTGTCAGTTGTCTACCGAAGAAAAGGTCATGATTGCGATGGAACTGGACAAGCTTGGGGTTGATATTATCGAAGCAGGATTTCCGGTATCAAGTCCCGGAGATTTCAAATCTGTGGTTGAAGTGTCAAAAGCGGTTAAAAATGCGACTGTTTGCGGATTAACCCGTGCCGTTCAAAACGACATTGACGTTGCCGCAGATGCCTTAAAATACGCTAAACGCCCCCGAATTCATACGGGAATTGGAGCGTCGGATATTCACATTAAACACAAATTTAACAGCAACTACGACGATATTTTAGAACGTGGCGTAGCGGCGGTGAAATACGCTAAAAAGTACGTTGAAGATGTAGAGTTTTACGCCGAAGACGCCGGACGAGCAGATATTGAATTCCTTGCCCGATTAACCGAAGCAGTAATTAAAGCGGGGGCAACGGTCGTGAATCTACCCGATACTACAGGATATTTACTGCCGAACCAGACCTTTGACCGGGTAAGTTATTTGATGAATAACGTTCCGAATGTGGATAAAGCAATTCTTTCTATGCACAACCACAATGATTTGGGAATGGCTACCGCCAATACAATTGCCGGAATTCAGGCGGGAGCACGGCAGGTGGAAGTTACGATAAACGGAATTGGAGAAAGAGCAGGAAATACTTCACTTGAAGAAGTCGCCATGACGCTTAAAGTGCATAAAGACTTGGGCGTTTACACAGATATTGACTCGAAAGGGCTCGCTCCGTTGAGCAAGTTAATTGCCAAAACCATGCGGATGCCGGTGCAGGCTAATAAGGCAATTGTGGGAAGAAATGCTTTTGCTCATTCTTCAGGAATTCATCAAGATGGTTTCTTGAAACACGCAGAAAATTACGAAATCATTGCTCCGCAAGATGTGGGCGTTGACAAATCAGATATTGTATTGACCGCACGAAGTGGTCGCCACGCGATTAAGCACCGTTTGGAATTGCTTGGTTTCAACTTGAGCAGAGATGAAGTTACTGAACTCTACGACCGTTTCTTAGAGCTCGCTGATGAAATCAAAGAGGTAAATGATAAAGACCTCGTGAAGTTACTGAAAGTGCCCGTCTGATAAATTTTCAGTTATGTTTATAATAAGAAATGTCCGCCTGAAAAGGTGGACATTTCTTGTTTGTAGGTATCCGTAAGTTTTTATAAAAAAAGAGCCTCCAACAGAGGCCCCTTTTCCACTTAAACCAAAGAAAATTGTAAAATATCTCTTTTAAAACTTAGGAATAAAGACGTAAGACTTGTTAATGTCTTACATCTTCAATTTATTATCTGTTTAATAATTCGTCAAACGTTAAAGCTACGTAATACATAGAACCGATAGAGGCACTACCATAAGCTTGTACGTAAGGATTTCCACCAATGTTAGTGGCACCCACTTTAATGATTGATTTGATGCTTGGTGCTTTGAAGCTAACCTGAGCGTCTAAGTTGCTGATAGCCGGAACGGTGGTATTGCCAAAGAAGTCAACACCGGCTGTGGTTGGCTGCACAAAGCTTGATTCCCATGTAAAGGCATCTTGATATTTGTAGGCTAATTTAAAACCAATTTTATCTCCGCTTCCGATGCTTTTTCCGAAGCTAACATTGTAACGATATTGCGGGGTGTTATAACCTGCGTATTGCTGCTGAGGGGTTGGCACGAAGTTAGTTAACTCATTATTGGCAACGTTTGCCCCGATGCTATAACCCTTACCAATGGCGTAGTCAAGACCAATTGCCCAACCGCGTGT
>JBLHXN010000002.1:0-80228 GCA_047630355.1 Spirosomataceae bacterium
CCACTACTAACGAAGGAAATAAGATGTTAAGTCAGGTTTTCCCGGCTTTCAAGAGTCCGCTAATCAGTATGGTCAGTACTTACTCTGAAACGTCAAAGACTGCTGCGGTGGCTTATTCTGGCTTGCTCTCTGCCTTGTTGGTAGATATGCTTAATAAGAAAATAGCGAACGACAACCTAAGTGCTGAGGGTTTGACGAATTACTTGCGTCAACACCATCAACCGTTATTGAGCGATTCTCCAGACGGATTGCTTGATGTTATGATACCCGCACTCGGGATGCAAGAGTTGAAGAACGTAAAGTTTGCTCCGTCGAAGAAAAGCTCCGCCCGGGATGAAAATGAAAATGAGGTTGAAGTTCCTGTCACCATAGATTCTGATTTGGATTACGATGATCTTGCCCGCCGACGTGGCGTTTCGGCTACTTCTCTTATCGGAATCGGAATTGTAGTAATTGGAATTGTCTTGTTTGCCTGGTGGTATTTTAATATGCGTCAGGGAGCTACTACTGCTTTTAATAGTGACGAGGTAGCTACCGAAGTGCCTGTTTACGAGGCGGACTCTGCCGATTCTACTGATGCGGCATTAGCTGCCGGTAATGTGGTGGAGGGGGAGTATACATCATTTGGTCAGGAACTTATTGGATACCTGAATGATGCTTCCAGCGAAAGTGGACGTGTGATTCCGATGACAAACGTCCAGTTTCTAAACGGAACAACAACGGTAGATTCTTCATCTGCATTTGTGATAGATGAACTCGCCGGGATTCTGCAAAAAAATACGCAATTACAGATTCGCATTTTAGGATACGATGTAGCCGGAAATAGTGTCATCGCGAACAAAAGAGCTTACACCATAAAAAGAGAACTTCTTGACAAGGGCGTCGATAATAACCGGGTTGATGCAGGCGGTACAACTACACCAGGTGAAAATGCGGTGAGTATAAAAGTTATTTCGAAGTAGTCGAAGCAGCCCTGTCCAGAAAAGAATGATGTTCTGCCTGACCTGGTTTGTACTTGCTTCTATCTACGCTATAATAATAAGCTCCTTTTTTTGAATAACCACGTTGTTTTTCTTCGGTTTTGATTAGGTAATTAGTAGCCAGAAGTTTTCGGCTGAAATTGCGTTTATCAAATTTGGCTTCGTAGATCGCTTCGTATAATTTTTGAAGCTGCGGTAATGTGAATTTTTCCGGAAGAAGTTCAAATCCGATAGAGTGGTGAGATGCCTTGTATCGGAGACGTTCTAGTGCATCGAAAACAATGGTCTGATGGTCAAAAAGTAGTTCTGGTAGTTCGTTTAGACCAAACCATTTCGTTTCCAAAATTTCAGAGATATTGGTGCTATAATCACTTAAGTTTATTAGGGCAAAATAGGTCACCGAAACGGTTCTATCTACGGGGTCACGATCTGGCTTGCCGTAAGCCGCTACCTGATCCAGATAAATATCATCGAGGCCCGTCAGTTCTTTCAAAATGCGGTCAGCTGCTTCGTCAAGACTCTCATCGGATTTTAGCCAGCCTCCCATCAATGACCAGGTTTGTTTGTCAGGTTCGATACCACGTTTTACCAGCAGGACTTTAAGGGACTCATTATCAAACCCGAAAACTACTGAATCAAGTGCTACGAGGCACTTGGTTTGTTCTTTATATTGATTTAGCAAGGTTATAAAGGGGTTGAAGTCAAGCAAATTAACTAAAAAAACTTCAGGGTGTCAGTATATTCACGTTTAAATCTGTCATTGAATGTCTTTACTATATGTTTCGGAACTTAACTATTCAATAAAGCAAAATTCTATAATTCTCGACTTCTCATTGGAAATCAGAGATGGTGAAATCGTAGCCATTTTAGGGGAAAGTGGTTCTGGGAAATCAACCTTGTTACGCCTCATTGCCGCACTCGAACAGCCCAATTCAGGGGCTTTGCTATTAGATAACGAACGCATAATCCCCCCCGCTGAAAAGCTCATTTCCGGACATGGGCAAATAAAATTAGTAAGACAGGATTTTGGGTTATTTCCCAATGTTTCACTGCGAGAAAATATCTCCTACGAGTTACGTTTTTACGAAGATAGTTATCGAAACGAGCGGGTTGATAAGTTGTTAAAATTAAGTGGGTTAAAAGCTGTTTCTAACAGATTGCCTCGTGAGGTATCTGGCGGGGAACAACAGCGGGCGGTTATTGCTCGTGCTTTAGCGGACGAACCACGACTTCTACTACTTGATGAGCCATTTAGTCACCTCGATTTACTAAATAAAAT
This sequence comes from Spirosomataceae bacterium, assembly GCA_047630355.1. Taxonomy (GTDB): domain Bacteria; phylum Bacteroidota; class Bacteroidia; order Cytophagales; family Spirosomataceae; genus JANQUM01. The sequence continues at coordinate 2,260 of JBLHXN010000002.1, forward strand.
TCGGTTAAAAACGGAGGTATTAGCCACGATTCGTGAGGAGAAAAGCGGCTGTATATTTGTTACTCACGAAGTAAACGACGCTTTCGGGATAGCCGATAAAATGGTTGTTATAAAGGAAGGTAAAACGCTCCAAACCGGAACCCCAGTTGAGATTTACGAACGCCCTAAATCTGTTTATACCGCCCAGTTAACAGGTTTATGTAACATACTTTCAAACACCGAAGTAAAAGTTTTAAAAAGCGATACAGCTGAGCCAGAATCTGTGTTTATGATTCGCCCTGAATGGTTAATTGAGCATCCAAAAGGTATTTCAGGAATTATCAAAACAATTATATTTTCGGGACATTTTTACCAATACGAGGTAGAGCTGAAAGGCGTACTCCTTAAATGGTTGAGTTTTAAACTATTTTTGGTGAACGATGAAGTAAAGTTATCGGTAAATAAATTTTGGCAAATTAACTAGTTTGTTATCTTGCCTTACTTCTAATATTTGTATTGAAATTTAGCTTTTATCTATGCCTATTTTTACAACAGATAAATTCCGACCGCCTTTTTGGCAATTCAACGGACACGTGCAGACTATTTACCCGAGTTTGTTTCGTAAAGTTCCGGTTGATTATCACCGTGAACGTATTGAATTACCCGACGGCGATTTTTTAGATTTGGATTGGGCTTACGCATCCCGAAATCCCGACGAAAGGTCTAAAAAATTAATGGTAGTCACGCACGGTTTAGAGGGTGATTCTACTCGCCATTATGTAACCGGAATGGTGAAGAAGTTTACCGATAATGGTTACGATGGACTGGGGTGGAACTGCCGAAGTTGCAGCGGAGAAATTAATCGTTTGCCCCGATTCTATCATCACGGTGACGCTGAAGACCTTCGTGCTGTGGTAAAATACGCTATTGAAAAATTTGGATATGACGAAATTGTGGTGGTCGGTTACAGTATGGGCGGTAGCTTAACGCTCCGTTTTTTAGGTGAGAAACCCGAATTAGTTCCTGAGCAAGTAAAAGCTGGAATTGCGGCTTCCGTGCCGTTGGATTTACCTACTTCAGTGATAGAGTTATACAAGCGGGGAAAGCGGTTTTATATGAAACGCTTCATTGATAAATTGGGCGTAAAAATTAAAGAGAAATCATTGATGTATCCTGATAACGAGATGCTTAGCGTAGCGGAATACGAAAAAATTAAGGATTTCCATCAGTTTGATAGCCGATATACTGCTCCGTTGCACGGTTTTGAGGGAGCAGATCAGTTCTACGAGTTTGCCAGTGCCAAGCCGTTATTGAAAAATATCAATCGCCCAACGCTAATTGTTCAGGCTTTGAATGATCCTTTTCTGTCGCCGCCGTGCTTTGATTTGGGCGATGCGAAGAATAACGCAAACCTTACATTAGAAGTCACCGAAAAAGGTGGACACGTGGGCTTTATCCAAGCTGGAAGCGATGAGAATTACGTGGAAAAGAGAGCGTGGGAATTTGTGGATGAAGTATTCGCTGGCTAATATTAAAGCACATACCGTTCAAACAGTTCATCCAACACCTTTTCGGGTTCGTGACAAAGACCGGGATGCGTTTTTGAGCTTTGAATAATGGTACTTCTCGAAGCGGTCAACCATCTAAATCGTGAAGAAAGTTCAAATTTCCCAATCGCTCCACCGTTGGGTTCGCCATTACAAATTGATTCCCAGGCCTCGATGTATTTACGAATTAAATCAACGTCGGTTTCGGACGAAAAAGCGGCTATCCGTTTTCCGTTTATTTCGAATTTAATTCCCAGATATTTCTTTCGTTTAGAAAAAATAATTACGCCGATATTTAGAAATTCTTCGCGTTCTACTTTCGGTACTAATCGGATTACGGCGTATTCATACGTAACTTTATCTTGCATCGGTGGCTTCTTTAGCTAACGCATCAATATTATTAAGTTTCGCACACAAAAAAATAACGTATGCTTTTCGCATTTCGTCGGGTGTTAACGGGTTCGACTCTTCCATCAACCAATCTTCGGGTATCGCCGAAACAATTTCCCGGATTGTGTCTTCAGTGATGAACTTCTTTATTTCTTCTTTGACTTCGTTTAGATTCTCCGCTCGGTCGAGTAAAACGTGTTCTTTTATGGCGGGGAATGTGCGGGAAAGGTGAGATTCCCAGTTTTGCCAATTGTGGTGAAAGTATAAACTCGCCCCGTGGTCAATGAGCCATAATTCCTTGTTCCAGTTGAGTAAATTTGTGTTTTTTGCCGTTCGGTCAATATTCGTAATAATGCTATCGAGCAGCACAACTTTGGAAGCGGACAGAGAATCCGCAACCGAAACGAGTGGGTCGTAAGTAATTGCTCCCGAAAGAAAGTGTAATCCGAGATTCAACCCGACGCTGAATTTTAATAAATCCTGAATTTCTTCGTCTGGTTCGGTTTTACTGAATGAATCATCGAGGTTCATGAAGACTAACTCGGGGACGTTCAGACCGATTCCTTTTGCCAAAAGCCCACCAATTAGTTCGGCAATCAATGCTCTTTTTCCTTGTCCGGCTCCCCGAAATTTAATGACGTACAAGAACCCATCATCTGCCTGCACAATGGCGGGTAATGATCCGCCTTCGCGTAACGGTTGCACGTATTGGGTTACGTTTACGGTTCTTATTTCGAGTTTTTTCATGAATTCTCTTACGGCACAATTATTGGCTCTACAAAATAGTATTGGGTTATTTTAACTCCTCCTTTTTTCCCGAATGACTCGGGACGAGTAGTTTTGATACAAAGAAGCAAAAATCAAGGTTGAATTCATCTCTTAACGCTGAAAACAATAAAAAGGCTAAATTTCGTAAACTCGCTTTGCTCAAACAGCACGAAATTCTTAACGACTTTTTTGTTATTTTCGCTAAAATGAATAAGACCGAACTGATTTGTAACAACACAAATATCTTCTAAGTCTAATAAATAGGTGTTTGGACTACCTACTTTTTGACAAATACCATGCAATGTTGCCACGGTAAATTTCCGATATTTTTTTGAAGTTTGAAACCAGTGGCTTTCATTTCTTTTACCGCTTGTTTTTCGGTCATCTTGTGTAACGGTTTGATAGGAACGTTACGGTCCTCGCCACGGTATTCGATTAGATAAATTTTGCCATCAGAACGAAGGGCTTTTTTCATTGAAGCTACCATTTCTACCGGAAAATCAAACTCGTGATAAACGTCTACCATTAATATTTTATCCACCGAGTTTTCGGGTAAATTTACACTTTGAGTAGAGCCTTTTATGAGGTTGACGTTTTGAATATTACCTTCTTCCTTCCGCAATTTCATTGAAGCCAGCATTTCATCCTGAATATCAACGGCGTAAACCGTTCCGTTTTCTGTCAAAGGAGCCATTCTGAAAACGTGGTAACCCGAACCCGCTCCAATATCAGCAATGTCGTCACCGGGTTGAATATCCATGTTTTTAATAAGCTTAGAAGTATTTTCTTCCTCTTCGCGGTCACTGCGTTCCAGCCAGTCAATTCCCTGAAAACCCATAACGTGAGCAATTTCCCGATCCATGTACCATTTCCCGATTCCACTTGGATCGCCAGTTTTGTAAACGTACACGTCACTTTTCGGAGTTTCTTTTTGAGCCGTGGATTTGCAGGAAATGAAGAGTAAAATAAACAGAAAATAGATGATGTTTCTCATGGTGGAATTATTGAATGTTTTCTATAATATAGACATTCAATAGTAGGGAAATGTTTATTCGATACAACGTATTGCTTCGCTGGAGCAAATGAATTATTGTTTAAATTATTTTTTCTACAAAGGTTTTGCTTCGAATGGGGCAATCGTCTTACGCCGATTCCTTGTTTTTCTATGAAGGTATTGCTCCAACGGAGCAATACCTTCATAGAATTCATGGCGATAAACCTTTAATTCCTTTGAAAATAAAAAATTTGCCATGCAATTGCGTGGCAAATTTCGATTACCCTAAACTAAACTTTAATTATTTCCGCCCGCCCGATTCTTCTCAGTGTCAGTAGCGGTGCTGCGACGACGAGTGGCTTTCACGTTTTGGTTTCCAAAATTATACGAGAACGTAACCGAAGCTCGGCGACTTGTCCAACGGGATTGAACATTCAAATCTACGTTTTGATAATCTACCCGACCGTTAAAGAAAGAGGTTAGGAAAATATCGCTGATGTTTAGCTTCAAGCGTCCTTTTTTATCCCAAAATGACTTGGATACTCCGGCGTTGACCGCGTACTGTGGTTTTATTGCCTGAACAATTCCGTAAACGTTTGGCGAGTTATACCACATGTTTACTTCGGCTGTCCAGTTCTTAGGAAGTGTGAATGTACTGGACGTATAAAAGTTGTACGCAAATTGACCTACGTCTAACTGTCCGCCCGAAAGGTCATCGTCCTGAAAACGGTTGTAATACGCACTGATTTGATTTATCATCATCCACCATTTTGTAACCGGAACGGGTAGCGAGAGATTTGCCGAATAGCTCTCAAATTGGTCGAGGTTCATGGAAGTTTGCTTGGTTGTGCGGGTAGCATCATCCTGAACAATGACGTCATTTATATAATCTACCGTATTTGAATAGCCCAAGGCAAGCGACATGGACCTTTTGTAGGTGTAGGTAAGTTCTAAGTTATCGGTGAATTGTGGCTGCAAAAATGGATTGCCTTCTTCAAATGTAAACGGGTCCAGGAAGAATAAAAACGGATTGAGTTGCGAGTAATTCGGACGGTCAATGCGGCGACTATAAGAGTACCTTACCGAATGGTCTTCGCTGATGTTTTGGTTCAAGAAGAACGTCGGGAAAAGTGATAAATAATTACGTTCGACTACTTTATTCAACGTCACTGAGTTACCTTTAGAGTACGTATGTTCGGCACGAAGTCCGGCTTGTACGCTCCATTTCTCCCATTGTTTTCCTACGTTTATATAGGCGGCGTTCACTAATTCATCGTAAACGAACGTGTTGGTTTTTCCTTTGTCGATTGTCCAGGTTTCGTCAATGTTTTGTTCAAAAAGGAAATCGTTATCTGTTTTCACAAAGCCGGATTTTAAGCCCGTTTCGAGTTTGATTTTATTTTCGAGTGGTAATGTGAAATCCACTTTTGCGGCGTAAATGTTTACGTAAGTTGGCGTGGTGTTACGTTGCAGAATACTTTCCGTCAAGCGATTATTCGCATCGAAATAATCAGTATTGAAAGTCTGAAATCCATCATTATAGAATCCTGAATAATCAGCGTCGAATGTTAATTCTTTGCCTTTACCGTCAAACTCGTGCTTGATGTTAAAGTTCGCTGAAACGTTCTGATTTTTTGTGGCTAAAGCCGAATTCTGAACCAACGAACTCGCCGACATCACGTCACCGCTTACTTCTTTGATTTCGGTGCGGTTTAATCCGGTTAGATTCCCGTCCCAAAAGCCGCCGTCGAGCATAATCCCGATGGTTGTCTTCTTTGAAACAAAATAATCCACTCCGAATTTTCCCGAGTAATAATATCCTAATGTATTACGCTGCGATAATTGATCGAAAATACTTTTGGTGTTTTCAAAGTTTACAATACGGTACAAATTATTGTCGTTGTAATTGGTGTTTCGGTTTACCCCAATATTTCCGTAAATATTAAATTTTTCGGAGCGATTATTAAGATTTAAGTTGACTGAACCTCGAGATAAATCACCAAAAGAATCTGGGATAAATGCCTGACCTGCCGAAGCCGAAAAACTGCCATTTGTACCGAAAGCCTGATTTTTCTTGAGTTTAATATTAATTATTCCCGAAGTTCCCGCTGCGTCGTATTTTGAAGACGGGTTAGTAATAATCTCGATGCTCGAAATTTGGTCACTGCTCATATTTCGAAGCACTTGAGTGAGTTGGTCGTTTGAAAGGTAGCTGCGTTTTCCATCAATCATGATTAAAACTCCAGTCTTGTTCTTTAGCTTAATCTGGTCGCTTTGACGGTCAATCATAACGCCTGGAGCTTTCTCTAAAACTTCCAACGCCGTGCTACCGCTGCCCACTATACTATTTTCCACATTAAGTATGGTGCGGTCAACTTGTTGCTCGATAAATGGCTTTTTAACTGACACAACTACTTCTTTCAATTCAGTAGAAGAAAGCTGCAATTTTATTGGTTGAAACTTAACGATTGCGTTAGCTTCATTCACGGTAAAAAGGGGTGAGGCGAAATCATCGTACCCGACCATCGAAGCTTTAATAAAGTACTGACTGTCAGTAATATTTTCGATGATATACGCTCCGTCAATGTCAGTGACCGAAGCCTTGGCAAGTGTGGAGTCGGCGGCCTTCATAAGCAAGATGTTTGCGAAGGGCATTGCCACGTCTTTTTCGTCGAGCAGTGTGCCAGCCACGGTTTGTTTGGATTGGGCAAAGGAAGTCTGGGCCGTCATGATGACGGCAGTTAGGATAAGTAATAGCTTTTTCATTTTCTGTGCTTAGTTTTTGCAGTTCCGATAATTATCGGGGTAGCTTCTTCTTTTGTGTATATGTTTTTTTCTTTTTCATAATTACATCACAAAGGAAAGGTATTATGTAATGCCAAGTAGCTGTCAATACACAAGTGGTTTTATTCTTGTGATGAATGGTTTTGCTTAATTGATGTAGAAGCACGGTGAAAGGTTGTACTATTTTTAAACTTTTTTAAAAATGGGCGTTTAAAACTAAAAACCTCACTTTGGGAGCTTATATGCTGCCCTAAGTGAGGTTAGTCAATAGCTTACTGCTTCAATAAAAAAAGCAATTGTCAGGATTTTTTTGGTTGAGACTCCCATGCTTCTTTTGGGATTAATAGTATAGGGCCTACGAAAATCATAAAAAAAGCCGCCGTCCTCAAAAATGCCCATAGCTTATTATTTGGAAAAAATTGTAAACCTTTTGGGTAGGTTACTTTGGTTCTTTCCCCTGAATCGGTTAACGTTTCCCGAAGTTTCATCAAGACGTTGGTACGTTCTAACGCATTCGTTGGCTTGAGGTTTTGTAACTCTTCTTGACTCGCTTTTAAGTTTTGGTACCAAAAGCCGATATCATCTGCCGGAGTTTTGTAAATGATAGATGTGTAGCCCTCGGTGAGGTTGTTTTCTTCTAAGTAATCAATAGTCTTTGTCAATTCTTGATTAGCAAGCGGGATTGTATTGGCATCAGCGGCGTGTTTTAAATAACCCGTTACGTTTTGGTTTAGATGAACTTTTTTCACAATCGCAACCGCGAAAATTCCGACGGCTGATGCAATCAATAAAATACTCAGTAGCTTTTTCATACGTTAGTTGTTTAGTTTAAAACTATTCAAAAGTAACTTTCTTAAAATTAGTTGACTATTAAAAGTGAAGATCAGGTTAACAGGCGTGATAAACGGACGAATGAAATTATTAAAAACCCACTGTCCGTTCAATTCACCAATATTATTGTAGCTTTTGAATGAAGGAATCGTATTTTTGTTTAAACGAGTGAATGTACCATGAATAAAATATTACTTACAATAATCGTAGCGATAGTGACCCTTGCCACGCAAGCCCAGCAACTTGCAGGAGCGTGGGAATTGAAAATGAAAAAAAACGAAGTTGTTATCTTAGCTACTGAGAATTACCTCACCTACACTATGTACAACAGCACTTCCCAAGCATTCACGCGAACGTGGGGCGGTCCGTACAAGTTTGAAGGAGGCAAAGCCATAATAGACGTTGAGTTTAGTTCTGCGAACGTGGACGAAGTAGGAAAGGAAAAAAGTATTAAAATTCGGACAGTAGGAAACGAATTTCTGAAAATTAGTACCCTTAATTTCAAGAGAATAGACGATAACAATGAAACTCCGCTGGCGGGTGGATGGCAAATTTCGCAGCGGGCAACGTCTACGGGAGAAATGCAACCGATGAAGCCGGGAGCCAGAAAAACGTTGAAAATAATAACCGGCAGCCGTTTTCAATGGATTGCCATGAATACCGAAACGGGCGTATTCTCTGGAACGGGTGGCGGTACTTACACACTGGAAGGCGGCATTTATACCGAACAAATCGAGTTCTTTTCAAAAGACGGAAGCAGGGTAGGGGCGTCGCTTTCTTTCAACGCTGAAGTGGACGATACTGAATGGCAACATTCCGGTAAAAGCTCTAAGGGTAAACCGATTAAAGAGGTTTGGAGTAAGATCAAGTAACATTTAATCTGAGGAGGTATTCGGGATGAAATCAATGCTCTTACCTAATCGCTACAACCCCATAAACCGCTTTAAGAAATAACGGAGACACAAATCCTCCATCTGAATATCATATAAAAAACATGTCTCTCTTTAAAAATACCGATTTACCGAATATCGTCGAACTCAAAAATATCTCGCAATCGTACGACGGTGGGAAATCATTCATTATACAAGACCTCGATTTAATCATTGAGGATAAACCCGCTCAGGGGCAATTCATTGCAATTTTGGGGCCGTCAGGTTGTGGAAAATCTACTATTTTGCGTTACATATCTGGTTTGCAGGAACCCACCACGGGGGAAGTTTTATTGTACGATAAACCCATTACAAAACGAGCACAAGTAGGAATGGTATTTCAACAATATTCGTCAATGCCGTGGTTAACGGTTTTGGAAAACGTTGCGTTGGCAATGAAATATCAGGGCGTAGATGCTCAGGAACGGGAAGGAAAAGCCCGCGAAATGCTGAAACTCGTTGGTTTGGAAGGACACGAGAATAAATTTGCCCAATACCCAACGCTTTCGGGCGGACAACTGCAACGGGTAGCAATTGCCCGCAGTTTACTTGCCAATCCTGAAATATTATTGATGGATGAACCCTTCGGGGCGTTGGATATTAACACCCGCTTGCAAATGCAGGAATTATTGATGAAAATCTGGCACGAAATTCACCCAACGGTCATCTTTGTAACCCATGATATTCCCGAAGCCGTTTATTTAGGAGACGAGATTTACATTATGAAATCTGCCCCTTCGAACTTTGCTGAACGCATCTTGGTTGATTTGCCCCTGACCCGTGATCGTTCTATCAAACGGGAAGCTCACTACTCCGAAATTGTGCGGGATGTGGAGGATAAGATGTTGAAAATGTCGGAGCCTGTTGTTTGATAGCTTCTTAATTGTACGAACTTAAAGTCATTTCAGTGATGATACTGACAGCGGAATTTGTAGCGATAGCAGCAAATAGATAGTAAAATTTTAGCTCCATCGGAGCTTTATCTTTGTAGAAATAAAAATGCGGCCTAATAATGGCACGCCGTAGGTGTACAATCTAATTAGTACGCTCTTAATAGTCTCCAGACTACGAAGAGGTGACAAGCGGTCTCCTGCCGCAGAAATAAAGATAGTATACTATACAGTGGTCAATGACCTTGTAATTTTATTGAGAAACATGGAATTAACTGAAAACGTAGATGACATAATATCAATACTGTTGAGTGCTTGTGTTATTTTTAGCTAATTTCTACACGTCTATCTACTATATTCAAGGAGAACAAAGCCCATAGATAATCCATGGACTATTTATAATTGGTTTATTAAAATATCTTACAGCCCCTTTCGGATAAAAGCAGATAAAAAGAGCGAAGATAGTCTTGTGAAGTTAATCAATATATTAACAGTAGCCGGGTTTACTTTAGGAGGGCTTTCAGTTATAATGGCATTAATACTTCTGTGGATGTAATAGTGTTGAAATTAGAAGTTTCATTTTTTTTACTCCACATTGCTCTCACTTTTTTCAAAGAATCATTAGCAACGAATTTTTGATACTCGTCAGATTCAACGGCGTATAAGGCTACTTTACCGTTTCGTCGCTATAAATGCCCCAACCGTAGCGTTTCGTTAGCAGCGAGGCTTGAAAGCAAGGTTGTCCTTTCGAGAAAAAATTGGCTCGTTCGGTTTCCAAATCAGTGGGCAATAATTCTTTTCTGATGGCGTAAACCTGAAAGAAAACATCGTCTGATGTGTATTGGTACGGGTTTTCGTACAACAGTTCAAACTGATGATTTGCTGCTGATTTTTTATCTCCTTTTACGGGTGGCATTTCTGCGGTATTCACGGTGCTATCTTCGGCTACTTCTATGAATGTATTTTGGTAATTTGTGGTGTGATTTTTCATTCAATGAATTGGTTGAAAAACTTACATATTTCTTCAGTGGCGTTTATATCTTTATTGCCCCACGCACTGGGCCAGTCGTGTCCTCCGCCAATAATTTTATCAAATACTACGACGGATTTCGCTTTTTCGCTCATGTAGAATTTTCTAAAAACGGTGCTACTATCTTTTTTATCTAAATCCGTCAAGGTAAAGGTTTTTACATGATCGTACTTACTTCGCTTCGCCCAGTAGTTTATGATTTCGGGAATTCCTAAATAGGCCCCCCATCCATCTTTATTTTCCGGGTCTCCGTTAAAATTTGTCGTTTGATCGGCTGTCCCAGCAATTGCATAAATTGGTGGTGGACTGGCAGGTTTGCAGGTATTGATGCTTTTTGTCATCATTGTACCCGCCACTGGAGCAACCGCACGAAATAAGGAAGGCCGCCGACATGCCAAGAGAAAACACATTTCACCGCCATTTGACATCCCCGTTGCGAACGTATTTTTAACTGAAAGGGTGTATTTGCCTTGTAAATGTCCAACTAGTTCTGCGATAAAATCAATGTCATCTACTTTACTGTCGGCGTGGAATTCATAACCTACATTCCAGAAAGATCGCCCTTTTTTATCTTTTGTTCCTTGCGGATAGGCTACCGCGAATCCGTATTTGATAGCCTGTTCATTCATTTTAGAATACGCCATTATTTGTTTAGCATTACTCGTAAATCCGTGCATTACAATTATAAGTGGGGCGTTAACGGGCAGATTGTTCGGAGTGAAGTACAAGTACTCTCTTTCTATGCCGTTGTGGTTGATTTTTTCCGTAACTATTTCATTATCAACTTGATAAATATCAGTTGGTGTAATATTCAAAACGATAATGATGAGAATTTGATAAAGCGTGGTCATATTTTTAATCTATATTTATTTTAGGATTTTCTGTTAAATAACCAAGCGATTGCAAAAACTTGTCGGTTGCTGAGACGGTCATTTTATAATATTCAATATTTTGGTAATTGAAAAAACCGTGGATTTGCCCGCCGTACAATTTGAGGTCGCAACGGTTACCAACTTTCTCCATGATTTTTGCGTAATATTCGGCAGTTTCTGTTGGTATGAGTGCGTCTTGCGTTCCCAGAAAAAAGATAGTTGGCGGAGCATTTTTTTGGATATTGTGCAGCGGCGAAAACTGTTTATACGCATCCCCGACTCTCTCGTAACCATAACCACCCGGTCCGTTGTCAATTACCGGATTATAAAGCACCAACGCATTCGGAATCGGACTGACGTTTAAATCGTCGGTAGTTTCGTTGTAATCAGTAATAAATGCCGTTGCGGCGGCTAAATGCCCACCCGCCGAACCTCCGGCTGTAATTATTTTAGTAGGGTCAACATTGAAGTTAGCCGCATTTTTCCTGACAAAACGCATTGCCGACTTGGCATCTCGCACAGATTCAAAAGGGGTAGTTTGACTGTCGTTTTTTGTACGATAATCGGCTAAAAAACAGACGATACCCCGTTGAGAAAAATACTTTGCGTGATGAATAAAGTGCTGTCGATCCCCGCTGTTCCAGCCACCGCCGAAAAAGAAGACAATCGCCGGATATTTTACGCCGTCTTTTAATTGTTGGGGCGAATGGATTTCAAGAAGTAACTTTTTGCCGTTAATTTCTTTGTAAACAACTTCACGTTGAGCGTGTAGCGTAAAAAATGAGAAAGTTAATAGTGTAAACAGAAGTACTGGGAAACGCATTGATGGTTTATTTTTTAGTCAAATTTTGATATCGCACGAAGGCAATAAACTTTCCATCCGGTGACCAAGAGGGCACATTCATTGTGCCTTGTCCGCCGTAAAAAACGCTGGTCAAATCTCTTGCTTCTCGCGTTCTGGTGTCGAATATTCGCAATTTTACGTCCTTTCCGAAGGGATGCTGACCGTTTTGGTTTTCTAGATAAGAGATGTAGGCCAAACTTTCTCCGTTGGGTGATGGGTGCGGAAACCAGTTGTCAAATTCATCCAAAGTAAGCTGTTCCTGTTCGCTTCCGTCGGGTTTCATACGATAGAGGTGCATTTGCCCCGTACGGTAGCTGTTGAAGTAAACCCATTCGCCGTCGTAACTGTATTCGGGCCCGTCGTCGAGATTTTTGGCGGTTGTTAACCGAATCTCTTCGTTTGTTTTTACATCAGTTTTGAAAATATCCCAATTGCCGTTCCGTTCACCGACGTATAATAAGGTCCGTCCGTCTGGACTGACACCGTGCCAGTAGCTCGGAAATTTTGGCGTAATCAGCGTCGGTTTTCCCCCGGCAAGCGGCACTGTATAAACTCGTGAGTTCGCCCCCGATGCTAATGATTGTTCGTTCTTGCTAAATATCAATGTTTTACCGTCGAAGGTTAGCCCGTGGTCGTTATTGCAATCGTTAACGTAAGTGGGGTTTATTTTTTCGAGATTTTCGCCTTCGATGCTTATTTTCTCCAAAAAGCCGTCGGCGTTGATGAGCAGAAACTTGCCATCCCTACTCCAGTTCGGTGCTTCAAAATGTCGCTCTTCCCGAAGCACTGTACGCTCTTTTCCCGTTTCTACGTTCACAATTACGAGTTCGCTCGCGAGATGTTCGGGTAGTTGGGCTTTAGTGGCCATTATAGAAGCAGTAAGTAGGTAAAGTGTGAATAGGATTTTCATTAGATTCTTGATTTTTTTATTACTTCAAATTTGAAAATATCATTTCGGGCGTAGTGACCAACAACATCAAAATCAAGTTTGCTTTTGATGATTTCTGAAAAGTCTAAGTCGGCAATTAATGCCCCTGATTCACCGAACAGTGGTCCGGCTAATACTTTACCAAGTGGTGAAACGATGACGCTGCCACCCGGACATATTTCGCCGGGTTCATTTTGGATTAAATGTTGGAATTTTTCAGGATACATAGCTTTGGTAATGTATTGGTTGCAACCCAACACAAAACACCTGCCTTCCAACGCAATATGCTGCATGGTGGCTGTCCATTCGGGGCGGGAATCTGCCGTTGGGGCAACGTATATTTCTACTCCCTGCTGATATATCGCCATTCGGGCGAGTGGCATATAATTTTCCCAACAAATCAGTCCGCCTAATTTTCCCACTTTCGTGTCAAAAGCTACCAACGAATCACCGTCGGCTTCCGCCCAAATCAGGCGTTCCGTTCCCGTGGGCTTTATTTTTCGGTGAACGCCGAGAAGCCCGTCGGTCGGAGAAATGTAGAGCGTCGAGCAGTATAAACTTCCGTTTGATTTTGTTTTTTCGGTCACACCAATGCACAAAAAAGCACCCGTTTCTTGAGCTAACTCCGTTAGAAATATAATATCATTACTCGTAATATCGACGCTATTTTCATGATAAGTGGCGTACAGCTCTCTGCCTTCATCCGTGCGGCTTCCGACGGTTGCTCCGAAGGTAAAACCCCGTGGGTAACCCGGGATAAATGACTCCGGAAAAACGATTAATTCGCACCCTGCTGCGGCATATTTTCTCGTCAAGTCGGCTACTTTTTGCAACGTGGCTTCTTTATCAAAAAATACGGGACTATCCTGAATTACGCAGGCTTTTACTTTCATCGGTGGCTCGGCAATTTAGTTTAAATATAAATAAACTTCCGTTGCTTTTCCTAAATTTGTTCTTAAACTTAAACTTTCGTAAATAGGAAGGTAAGATTTTTAATCCAACCACATGATATACTACGTAATGGGTGTTTCTGGGAGCGGGAAAACGACCATCGGCGATATGCTTGGTAAACGGCTGAAGCTTCCATTCTTTGATGCTGACAATTTTCATCCAAAAGAAAATATTCAAAAAATGAGCGAGGGCAAACCGCTGAACGATGACGATCGGAAAGGCTGGTTACAAGCCATTCACGGTAAAGCAGTAGAGATTTTAGACGAAGGAGAAGGAGCGGTCATTACCTGCTCGGCGTTGAAAGAAGTATATCGAAAAACAATAGTTGATGGAATTGAAAAATCTGTCAAATGGATATTTCTTGACGGAAGTTACGAACTCATCAAAAAACGGATGGAAGCACGTTCGCATTTTATGCCACCTGATTTATTAAAATCGCAGTTTGACACGCTCGAAAAACCTGAATATGGTATTCAGGTTTCGATAGAAAATTCCCCCGAAGAAATAATAGATAAAGTTATATCGGAGATATGACCAACGGGGGAATCAGCGTTAGACTTTTAATAGTTGTTAATGTTTTAGAATGTGTTACGTAATCTTTACCGCCCTGTACTTACGGGGGAAAGACGCGAAGTGAGTATTATATTACTCTTCGTGCCTTCGTGGTTACAAAAATTGGATTCAGTAGAGTCGAACATATTTCTGCTTAGCGTAAACTTAAAACAGAACCCAAAATCTTAAACTCACGAATTTAAAAACATACTAACCAACGAGATATGTCAGAATTAAAAGAATTTGGATTAATAGGAATGGGCGTAATGGGAACTAGTCTCGCCCGAAATTTAGCTCGGAAAGGTTTCAAACTTGCTCTATATAATCGCTATGAAAAAGGCGTGGAAGAGAAAGTTGCCGAAGAGGCAATCGCCGAGCACGACGAACTTAGCACCGCGACGGGTTTTGAAGATATGAAGGCATTTGTTGCCGCTCAGTCAATGCCCCGTAAGATATTTTTGATGATAAAAGCGGGTAAAGTTACCGACTACGTTATCAATGATTTAGCTCCGTTATTAGATGAAGGCGATATCATCATCGATGGTGGAAATTCGCTTTACAAAGACACCGAACGCCGCATTAAAGAGTTGAAAGAAAAGGGATTACACTTTATCGGAACGGGTGTTTCGGGAGGTGAGCGGGGTGCGTTGGAAGGGCCTTCTATCATGCCCTCCGGCGATGCGGCGGCCTACGAAATTATCGCCCCTTATCTAACAAAAATTGCCGCAAAAGACAAGGATGGAAAACCTTGCTGTACTTACGTTGGAAAAGGTGGTTCGGGGCATTTTATCAAAATGGTGCATAACGGCATTGAGTACGCTGAGATGCAGCTCATCGCAGAAAGCTACGCTCTGATGCGTTACGCCTACGGAATGTCGATGGACGAAATTGCGGCAGAATTTACAACTTGGCAAGCAGCCGGATTGAGTAGTTATTTGTTAGAAATTTCGACGAAAATAATTCAACAGAATGAAAACGGTGGATATATAATTGACGCTATTTTAGACAAGGCAGGTAACAAAGGAACGGGTAGCTGGACCACCGATGCTGCTACTGATTACGGTGTACCCGCTACGGTGTTGACATCGGCATTGTACGCCCGTTATATTTCAGCTTTTGCCTCGAAAAGAAGCGATTATGAAACATATTTTGGCCTTGAAAAATACAAACTGGAAATTCTGCCAAATCTGGAAGAACTGCGTAGTGCCTACGCTTTAGCTCGCATGGTGAACCACCAACAAGGTTTTGAGTTAATGAAAGCGGCTTCTGACACGTACGATTGGGGATTGAACTTTTCGGAAATTGCCCGTATCTGGACAAACGGTTGTATCATCCGTTCGGAGTTGATGGAATCGTTGGTGGAAGACTTTGAAACGGGAGTTGAAGTTTTGCGAACGGAGTCTCGTAAGGGGTTTATAATGAGTAGTTTACCTTCACTTAAAAAAGTAGCAGCAACGGCAATTTATACGGGTGTGTCTGTTCCGTGCACGCTTTCAGCCATTGACTTTCTGAACGCTCATTTGTACAATTACCCAACGGCAAACATGATTCAGGCACAACGTGATTTCTTCGGTGCCCACACCTTTCAACGGGTCGGTGATGATTCCGGGAAGTTCTATCACTTTGAGTGGGAAGAGTTTTGAGAAACCATTGAGAAAAGCATAATCCCTTCTGCTTTGTGCGGAAGTGTAACGTAAGATTTAAGCAAAAGACCTATCTTTTTCAGTAATTACTGAGAAGGTAGGTCTTACTTTATAAACCTGATTCTACTGACGAAAAACGACAGTTTGATGAAATTCTAAAAACTCTGGTGAGGGGAAAAATTTATCTGGAAGCGATATTTTTTGACCTTTATATTTAAGGAAGAAATCGTTAATAGATTCGTTTTCTGGATGCTCATAAATTGCATCAGATATTTTAATCACGAAATCACTTGTCAATGTTATAAACCCTTGATCAAAAGCTTGGTTGTGTATCGAATTCAGGCACAAGCCATTTTTGGGATTTGTTCTTTGCTTATTAAAACGCCAAGGAATGATATGGCTTGCAACTAAAAGGTCAGGAATTTGGATTCCAGTTATGCAGCACTTTTGATAATAAGCGGATAAAACACTCCGGCGAAAGAACGTTTGATTCACCCTCGTTTTTACAATCCTTTCAACGTCTCGCCCTTCTGGTAAATCTGATAAATCTATTTCGTTTATTTCAACTACGCTTTTATTCTGAAATTGAGAAATCAAACGTTCGCTTTCAAAAGCTAATTCGTCCCAATTCCTATGAAATTCATCCCAAATAACTTGTTCAAGTTTTCCGCCGTTGGAAAGTCCAGTTATGCCTCTTTTACGTAGTTCGGGATCTAAACCTGCCAAAATTTCCAACCTTCATATTTAATGCAGACGGACTCCTTCCAATGATATGAGCGTATTTGATTATTTCAGGATGCGACGCACGAGAATCTTTAAACGGAATGTTACAGTAAACATTAAATGCCACAATGGTTTCTTCTCTCGTCCAATTATTTTTTGGCATTGTCGTGGTCGCTTATTTCTAAATTGCCAACTGAATAATCTGAAAGTATTTCGTCAAGTAATTTTTTCGTAAAGTCTGAACTTCCTGGAAGGATACCACGGAATATTTCAACTTTATCATCTGCTGATAAAGTATTTAAGTGTTCGTCATTTCTGAAAAAAGCCATAAAGTCATTTCTCATCATTTTAGATGATTCCATATTATTAAACATTGTTTACGTTTAAAAGTACAAAAATACCACGTTATTTTAAGTCGACTTTCGTAGCGAAAAAAGCATAATTTCTTCCGTTTCGGGCGGGAGTGTCACAAACGATTCAAAAGAGAAACGCATCTTCTTTAGTAGTTGCTGAGAAGATAGGTTTTCTTTGTTTGTGATGGCGTGAATTGCTTTTAAACCAAATTGATTAAATGCGATATTTTTCAATTCATTCACGGCTTCGAGTGCGAAACCTTTTTTGTAGAACTGCGGGAGTAATGCGTAGCCAATGTCTATTCCGTCAATGCCGCCGCGGTCGTACAAGCCGCACGACCCTATTTTAGCTCCGTCTTCTTTTCGAATGATGGTGTAACTTCCGTAGCCGAGACGTTCAAATTGTGGCGTAATTTTATTTTTAATGTACGCTACGCCATCGTTTTGGGTGTAAACCTGACGGTCGCCGATGTATGTGAGCCAATCAGGAGAATTTAACAATTCCAAGAGGAAAGTTGCGTCTGATATATCAGTTTGTCGGAGGATTAAACGTTCGGTTTGGAATTCGGGATTTATTTTAGCCATTTCTCTATTCGAGTTCCAACATTATTCTTAAAATAATTCAGTTTTGTAAATGCTCTTTTAATCACATTCCCGCCGCAATGAGTAACCCCAAATCACGGTAGCGGAGGTCGTACTTTTGAGCAAGGGAGTATTTTGTGATACTTCCCCGATAGGCGTAAACCCCTTTCATAAACCACTGGTTGGCATAAATCATTTCGGAAATCCCCCCTTGTTTACCGGTTTTCAACAGAAAGGGCGTGAAGATATTACTCAAGGAAAGACTCGCAGTATGAGCCACCCGAGAAGTAATATTGGGCACTCCGTAGTGAATAACATCGTGCTTCATGAAAGCTGGCTTATCAAGCGTGGTTATTTCGGAGGTTTCAACGCAGCCGCCCTGATCTATGGAGACGTCAATAATAACCGAATTTGGTTTCATTTGCATCACCATTTCTTCGGTGACGATAAGCGGAGAACGCCCACTGTCAGAACGCATAGCTGCTACTACAACATCAGCGTGTTTGAGGGCGTTTGAAAGCGTTACAGAATCAATG
This sequence comes from Spirosomataceae bacterium, assembly GCA_047630355.1. Taxonomy (GTDB): domain Bacteria; phylum Bacteroidota; class Bacteroidia; order Cytophagales; family Spirosomataceae; genus JANQUM01. The sequence goes on from JBLHXN010000002.1 coordinate 20,386, forward strand.
ATGGAAGTATAAATGTTTTGTCCAACGGCGTATTTCAGGCGTTGCATTCGGTAAACGTGGGAATCAAAAACCTTGATTTCTGCTCCAAGCCCCAGTGCGGCACGGGCGGCGTACTCGCCCACGGTTCCGGCTCCAATAATTACAACGCAGGTTGGCGGAACTCCCGTTACACCACCAAGAATTATTCCTCGACCCTGATTGGCATTACTCAGATATTCTGCCGCGATTAACATAACTGAACTTCCCGCAATCTCGCTCATTGCCCGTATTATCGGAATGTCTCCTACTTTGTCTTCAATGTATTCAAAAGCGATACCAGTGACTTTTTTATCATTAAGTCGTTTGAAGTAATTTTTAGACAGGGCAACGGGATTTAACGTTGAGATCAACGTTTGCCCTTGTCGTAAATAATCAAATTCTTCGTCTGTGAGCGGCTCGATTTTGAGAATAATTTCTGCGTCAAATACTTCACGTGCCGAATCAACTATTTGCCCTCCAGCAAGTTGATATTCCGAATCAGTAAAATTGGCATCTTTACCAGCGTCTTTTTCGACAATTATTTCGTGGCCGTTGTTTACAAGTAAAGCTACTGCGTCAGGAGTAAGGGCAATACGCTTCTCTAACAAAGAAACTTCTTTGGGTAAACCGATGGTAATCCGTTTTGATGAGTTTTTTATTTTGGCGGGAGATTCTTTTGGATATAGTGCTGATTGAGCAAGTTCTTTTACTGATTGACCGTGCATTTTCTTTTAATTATCAATTCCGAATATCTCGGAATAAGTGAATGATGTTAGCCAAACCAATGATTGCTACCAATGGTATAACTATGAAAGTAAAGTTAAACTTATTTTACGTTTCTTATCTTCAATTTCCTGAATTTTGACAATAAAGGTATCCGGGGGCAGGAGTGGGGTTATGCGTTCTGACCATTCAATAAAACAGTAATTTCCTGAATAAAGGTATTCTTCTATTCCGATATCGAGTGCTTCTTCTACTGATTCAAGGCGGTAACAATCAAAGTGATAAATTATTTTATTATCAGTCGTGATATATTCATTGACAATCGAAAAGGTAGGACTTTGCACCGCACCTTCAACGCCCATTTCTTTGCAAATAGCCTGAATAAACGTAGTTTTTCCCGCTCCCATTTCCCCGTCAAAACACCAAATTTTTCGCTCATTTGAACCCATAATCACTTCCTCGGTGGCTTGTGGAAGTTGTGTTAAATTATCAATGACGAATTCTGACATAGTAGTAAACAAATGAACCTAAGCTGCAAAGATAAGTAATGCCTAAAATAAAAAAGAGAAATGCTGGCTTTGCATTTCTCTGGTATAATATTTTTTTGCGTAAATTCATTACGCAAAAGTATTTGTGCCTTTGACCTATTATGGTCTGCCTTGACCGCCGTAAGGAAAAGTTACGTATCCACTCACTATAGCAATAATGATTAACACGATACCAATTATTACAGTAGCAAGTATAATATTTTTTGATTTTCTTTTTTTCTCTACTTTGGCTTCGTCATTCAAATTATAATCATCTGGTAATTGTCCTCTTTTGTCTGACATAGTTGCAGTGTTTAATTCTATAAAAAGTACGTAAAAAGGAGTACTTAACATTCATAGTCAAAAGTACCCTTTTTATTTAATATCAACCGATATATGAGCGTAGCATCCACGCGGTTCTCTCGTGTGCCCGTAAAAGGCCAACCAGAAAATCTTCTGTACCGAAATCCTCTGCGTTTCCGGCTACACTAACGTGGTTGCGTATCCAGCGAATGATCGTTTCGTGATCATCCAGAAGCTGTTTGATCATTTTTTCTGGTTCGTTAAATGGTTGCTTCTCTTCGTTTAACTGAGACTGTTTTAAAAAGTCTTGCATTGAACCGTTAACTTCATAGCCGAGTTTTCTAATTCTTTCGGCAATCAGGTCGATGTGTTCTTCGCCTTCTTGGTACAATGTCTCAAAAAATTCGTGCAATTCCAAAAATGAATTACCAGTTACGTTCCAGTGGTAATTTCTGGTCTTGATATATAATACGTGTTTGTCTGCTAGTAACACATTTAGTGCATCAATGATGTCAAGTGTTACTTCTTTTTCCAAACCTATCTTAGTTTCCATTTGTGTATTTTGTTAAATTGAATAAAGTAATTTACCTCGTTTAATTAATTATTAGTTCTTTTCTAAAGAGCGTTGTACGCCTTCTAAACGTTCGCTTAATTCTTCCTTAAATAAGCCCCACTCAATCTTAATATCACCTTCTAAATCTTTGAGTGATTTACGCATTTCTACTCTTTCTTCGTCAATCTCATCTTTGCGTTCTTCCCAACGGGCTTTCTCTTTTGCCGTTGCCTTCTCAATTTTACGGTCAATTTCTTCGGCTTTTCTATCTAAATCTTCCAAGGCTTTGTTTACCTTAATAGCTATGTCCTTTTTTTCTTCACGCATTTCCGTACTCATTTCTTCGCCCCTGTTTTCAATGCGATCTCCTAAGTTTTCGGCATCGTTGGCAATTGAACCTGCGACGTCATCTGCTTCCTGCTGTGTTTCAGGAGAACAAGCAAAAAATAATGTTGATGATAGAAGAACAATGCTAAAAATTTGAGCTGTTTTGATGTATTTTTTCACGTTCTTAGTTATTTTGTGTTTGTATTATCTGTTTATTTACTGCAAAAAATCGTGTCGGCACTATCTAAGATAGATGCTAACACGATTCTCTTATTATTACTTTACTGCTTCATTAAGCTTCTTGTAATTCGTGATTGCTTCAGAAGAATTTCCTAGTCCGTTACGCTGCTCTGAGACAACGGCAAGTTCTTCAGCTATGAAGCTCTCGGTATCTGCTAATACTGCGTCATACGCTGTTAAAATTGCATTTTCTCCGAATTCACAGCTACTCAAGATTGAACTACGATCGTTACCTGTGATGGCGGTTTTGAAATCAATCCATGCACGGTGAATGCTTGCACTCACAGAACCTTCCGCTTCTACTTTACCGCCCATTCTTGTTACTAAATCTCCCAAGTCTTTGCGGTATGAGCGGCTATCATTCGCCATTTTCACGAATAGTGCTCTCAAGTCAGTATCTACAACACCTGTTTCTTCCGATACTTTTTCGTAACCATCTACACGGTCGTTGTTGTATTGGATTAATTCATTAATTAAGTTATTTTTTTCTTCTACAGTTTTCATATTTATTTTCATTTAATTGTTTCAATGTTTTTGAGTATACTTTATAGTCTAAAAGGTTGTTCCTTTTTATCGTTTAAAAGTTAAATAACTGATTACAAGTGATTTAATGTAGTGGCGTATGGGGATATTCTTACACAATTGTAGAGATTATGTATAGACCACGAGGTGCTGTGAAGGAGAAATACGCGACTGGAGAAAGTTCAATCTACGTTATAATGAATATATGATTCCTACTTATGTAGTATGATTTGATAGCACAATTGAAATTTCACGTGTAATAAAAATGAACTCACAAGAAACAAAAAAGGGAAGCATAGCTTCCCTTTTTTGTTTTAGTCTAACCTTATTAATCCAAAATCTACTTATTTATGAAATTTTTAGTACGTCCTTGCGGTACGTAATTGTGATGTCTTTTTAATTATCCGCTCCTGGAAATTACTATATGTGTTGTGTTCTTGTTGTCTCTTCTGGTAGTTTTCGCAAATAATTGCTTCTTCTGAACCACTATTTTTAGATAAAAAAGAACTTATAAGATTTACCAACAAATAAGATTCAAGAATTGCGGTGGTGGCTATGATTAGTAATAATAAAGTTTCCATGGCTATAAAGTTATTTTCTCAAGTATTAAAAAAAACAGATGCCGCCATTACTTTTGTGATATTTGATGATAAATTGTAGAATCTTGTAGATTTAAGTACCCAAAACAGGGCTTAAATTGTAGAATTGCATTGACGGTGCATAATAGCTCAGGTGTTCTTTTTTATCTCAGTAACTTCGGTAATATGAAATTACCGATAATTATAACCTCTAAATAAAATAAACCATGTCAAGACTCAAGCTCTATCAAGTACTGTCTATCGTATTTTTTGTGGGAATGGTAGCAATGAATTACCTCGCTGTTTCACTTCCGTTGGGCGGAAATACTACTGGGGAATTATCAGATATGTACCCAAACCTGTTTACTCCCGCAGGATTTACCTTTTCAATCTGGGGATTAATATATACGGCACTCTTTGTGTACATTATTTTTCAGGCCCGAAGTTTATTCAAAGGAAAACCTGAACTCGCAGATAATGTTATTGAGGAAATTGCACCGTGGTTTTTAGTATCTTGTATCTGTAATATGTTATGGATTGTACTCTGGCATTACCAGTTCATTATCTATTCTGTAATAATCATGCTGGGTATTCTCTACAGTTTACTACAAATCGTGAGTCGGTTGTATTTTAATGAGCGTCTGGGCGGGCTTTATAAAAAGCTATTTTTTAAAATCCCGTTTGGGCTTTATCTGGGTTGGATACTTGTGGCCACCGTAGCAAATGCGACAACTCTGCTGGTTGATTTGGGTTGGGATGGCTTTGGCTTCTCCGAAGTTTTGTGGACTATTATTATGATTATAACAGCTACACTTATCGCCATTTTTACAGCTGCTAAACTTAATAATATATTTATCGGATTGTCGGTGGTTTGGGCTTTGTTCGGTATTGTGAGTAAGCGTTTTGACCGAATCGACGTAGAGCCTTTTGAGGCGTTACCTTATCTTAGTATTGTGTGTATGACTATTCTGACTATTGCATTATTCTTCGTTGCTCAGAAGAAAACCATTGCTCGTGTTGATTAATTACTCGAAATAATACACTACAAGAAGGAGTAGCATTGAAAGTATTACTCCTTCTTGTTTAAGGGGAGTGATATTTCAAATGTAGTACCGACTCCAAGTTTGGACGTTACGTCTATAGATGCTTTGTGAGCTTGGATAATGCTTAGGGTAGCAGAAAGTCCGAGACCTATTCCGTTATTTTTAGAAGTAAAGTACGGCTCAAACAGGTGTTCCATTTTGTCTTTATCTATTCCTGAACCGTTATCTTTTATTTTCAACACGAATCTGTCTCCGTCAACCTCACCGGAAATAGAAACCTTAGCGTCTTCGATGTTCCCTAAAGCTTCAATGGCATTTATCAACAGGTTGTTGAGCACTATTTCAAACTGAGGAGCACTTAACGGAATCAGCATATTATTGCTATTCAGTTGCTGTGAAATCGTAATTCCCTGAAAATCCGCCCGGTCTTTTACGTTACTAATCGCTTTTGCTACGATAGGCTCAATAGGTTGTAAAATGGTCTGTACTTCTTTCTGTTTCGCAGAGTTTAATACTTCCGTGATGAGCGTATCTATGCGGGTTGCGTTACGCCTAATAATATTAATGTAAAGATCCAAAGAATCATCTTCGGTTTCTGCTTCCAGATTTTCTGCGGCAAGATTTATGTTTGTTAAGGGATTGCGGACTTCGTGAGCCAAGGTTCGCATTAAACGAGCCGCTGACTGAATTTTTTCGTTCATCAACGATTCCCTTTCCGCTTTCAGGCGGTGAGTTTGATCAATTATTACACCGTGTACATATACTCCATCAGAAGCTGATTCAACTATTTTACACGAAATCAAACAGGGCTTTACTTCTCCTTTTCTGTTTTTTATCTGAATGGGCATATCCCTTATTTCTCCGTCCTTCTCCAGAATTTCTGTAATCTTTAATGCTAGTTCTGGGCTTTCCATAAAATCTTCTGTTCTTATGTCAAGTAACTCATCTTCGGTAAATCCTGTCAGTTCATAAAATGACTCGCTCACCTGAATAAGATTATGGTGGGTGTTACTGATGAAAATAACATCATTCGCCTGCTCAAAAATTGTCCGATATTTGTTTTCGCTTGCTTTGAGTGCCCGTAAAGTTTCCGCTTGTTTGAGGGAATACCTGATACTTCTTTCTAATACGTCGGCGGTGAGATTACTTTTGACCAAATAGTCGTAAACGCCCAAATCTGCGGCTTCGTAGTCTACGTTTGTATCGCCTACCCCGGTTAATAGTATAGTGGGTGAATCCAGCTTTTTTTCGTTGATAATTTCTATGAGGTCGAAAGCAGTTTTTGCTCCTAACAGATAATCAAAAATGAACAAGTCGTATTCGTTTTCGGATATAGCTTTTGCTGCCGATTCGTAGTTACTCTTCCATTCAATGTTGAATGATATATTGTTTATATCCTCAAAATACTCGGAAGTCAGAAAGTAATCATCCTCATCATCGTCTACAAGAAGTACATTTATTGATTTCATAATGTTTGTTATCTGGGTAAGTTTCCTAAATATCAGAATGTATTTATTTTGAATAGTCGGCGTAAGCGGGTGGGGTAGAAGTTAGTCAACCATTGACATACCTTTCTCTGAAAGTAATTTTATAATCTTTGCAAAAGATTTAAATAATATTGGTTTTTGAATATATCCGTCAATATTGTATTCCTGAGCCCTTGCAATATCAGTTTCGGTTTTAGAAGAAGTCATGATAATGGTGGGAATATCTTCCAAAAGTTGATTTGACTTTATAGATTCTAAAGCAATGGTTCCGTCCATTTTGGGCATATTCAAATCCAATAATATTAAGTCCGGATGTGGGCTTTTTTTATGCTCTTGAACTGGCTTTCTCTCTCAAGAAACTCGAGTAGCTCAACGCCGTCCGACACGAAATGAAGCGGATTTATCAATTCATGCTGTTCAAACAGTTTGTTGAGCAGGTAGACATCGTCTTGGTCTTCGTCAGCAATTAGTATGAATATTTTCATGAGTTAACCAGGTTTACCTTCTTGTAACATCACACATTTTTTCTCTTGGGTCATCTTCTGCATTAATTGCCGCGTTAATGCCTTCATCGTAGTATAGTCTACTCCGATTGAAAAATCGTGGTGGAGGAGATTATCTTTAGAATAGTTTTGCAACGGTTGTTTTAGAATAAGACCATTTGGGACGAAAATATCTTTTCCGTCAAAGGTCTTTATGGTAGTTTCCCGAAGGGTAAGGTAAATAACCGAACCTTTCAAACCGTTGGTTTCTATAATATCTTCCATATCAAACGGGAGTTTGAACGCAAGTATTACGCCCGCAATAAAATTTTCTCCAATGTTTTTAAACGCAAAGCTAATTATGAAACCCGTAATCCTGATTCCCGCCAGTATTTCTGAATCTGCTCCATTGAGTCCTAAAATATTAAAGGCGATAACAACACCCAGAATGATGACGCACGTTGCAAGGTGAATTGAGAAACCAAAATACATCAGTGTGTTTTTGGGCAAACTTTCTTCCTAAGGTTCTGATATTATACTTGTAACATCTTTTATCTCGTTCATTTTCCTTCCAGAGGTTGATTTTTAGGTAAAATAATTGTGAAAGTAGTACCTTCATTAACCTTTGAATCTGCGTATATAAATCCGCTATGGTTATCTACCACCTTACGACAAATTGCTAATCCTATACCCGTTCCGGCGTACTCAGTGCGACCATGTAACCTTTTAAAAACGGTAAAAATCTGCTCCGCATATTCATTTGAAAACCCGATTCCATTATCCGTTAAAGTTATCTTGTAGTAGCTTTGACCATTGATTAAATAATCTGTAGCCTCTAAACGGGTTATATTCTCGCTTTTTATAGTAATTACAGGTTCTCTGTCTCCTTTTCGGAACTTAATGGCATTGCTTAAAAGGTTGTTGAATAATTGACTCAACTGTGCAGCTAACCCTTTTGTGGTGGGCAAATTTTCTACGGTTATTGCTGCTCCAGTTTCTTCAATACTAAGCTCCATATTTGATAAAACGTCTTTGATGATTGCGTTTAAATCAACAGCTTCAAAGGCCTGATCACTTGTAAGTCTTGAAAGGGAAAGTAGGTTATTTATTAGCTCCCGCATTCTTCCGGCAGCATCCAACATCCTGTCAAGGTACAGCGTAGGCTTAGTAGCCATATCATCACCGAGCGTCATTTTCAGGCGTTCGCCAAACGCCACAATTTTCCTAAGAGGTTCTTGTAAATCGTGCGAAGCTACGTAAGCAAATTGTTCCAGATCCCGGTTAGACGAATCCAGCTTAAAGACCTTATTTTCGAGTTCGTTCTGAATTTTCTTGAGGTAGGTTACATCACTAGTGCTTCCCATTGCCTTTGCAATTGTCTTGCCGTCTTCTTCGTAAGCTATGACTTTAGCTTGTGCAATTAAGGTTTTCACAACACCATCTTTGGTTATAATGCGGTGTTCGTAATCGTCGTATTGCTCTCCGGTTGCAAGAAATATTTCGTTTCGTTCAAGCAGATGCTCTAAATCATCCGGATGCACCCACTCGTAATAAGTCGAGACGCCGAGTTCTAATTCTTTTCTGTTAGCGGGATCATGCCCGAAGATCCGGTATAACCCATCCGACCAAATAACTTTATCCCCTTTCACGTGCCAGACCCAGCTTCCAAAGTTCATCATAATCTCGGTTTCTGAAAGAAGGAGGTTAATCTGTTCCTTATCAGCTTCTATTTTTATTTTTTCCGTAATATCCTCTGAAAGTCCGAGTAACTCTACCGGATTACCATTAACATCGCTGCGGTAAACCATAGAGCGGGTATTGACTGTGACAGCACTACCATTTTTATGTTCTATTTGGTAAGTGTACTGATAAACCTCTTTGTCGGCTTCATATTCTGAACTAAATGCTTCTACCGACTGCATAAAGGCATTGGTTGAATCGAGTAATATATCGTCTTGTTCGTAGCCTAGTATAGTAGAGAGGTTTTTACTGAGGAAGAGGAGTTTGCCAGTTTTACAATCCGTTACATGAACCACGTACGGGAGTAAATTTAGAACGCTCCCCATGAGGGAGAGGTCAAGGGATTTGTAGTGTGAATTTGAAAGTATAGATGATAGTGGCACAACAGAAAACAGTAAAGTTTATAAATTTATTGAAGCATCTGGAAAACGCTTCTTACATATTCAATGCTTTCATTTTATTATAAAGTGTTTTTCGATCAATATTTAAATAACGTGCAGCTTTACTTTTGTTAAAATTGGTTTGCCGAAGGGCATTCATTATTGTTTCGAATTCAGCTTCTTGAGCGGCGGCTTTCAAATCGTTTACGTTCGCTTGTGGTTCTGGTGAATGCGATTTGTTATCAGTATGAGTTACAGAGTTTGAATGCTCAATTGAATCTGGCTTGTCGGCAAACATGACATGTCCGTGGTTCAGTAATTCAAAAGGTAAAGCCTTTGCTTCCACAATATTTCCTTCACTAAGAAGTGTGGTTCGTTTAACAATGTTATTTAGTTCACGTAAGTTACCGTACCAAGGGTAACTCATAAAGCAATCAACAACTTCTTTCGAGAATCCGGTGATGTTTTTGTCAAGTTCTGTATTTGTTTTGTCGAGGAAGAATTCGGCAAATAACATAATATCTTCGCCGCGTTCACGCAGCGGAGGAACCGTTATACTGAACTCATTGAAGCGGTGATACAAGTCTTCCCGGAACTTGCCTTTTCTGATTGCTTCTGGTAAATTTTCGTTGCTGGCAATGATGATTCTTACGTCAAGGCTAATCTCTTTGTTTCCGCCCAAACGCTTTACTTTTTGTTCTTGCACAACTCGTAGTAACGATACCTGCACTTCGTAAGAGAGGTTGGCAATTTCGTCTAAGAATAATGTTCCGCCGTTGGCAAGTTCAAAGTGACCAATCTTTTGATTCAATGCTCCGGTAAAGGAGCCTTTTTCGTGTCCAAAAAGTTCACTTCCGGCAAGTTCTTTGGAGATTGCTCCGCAGTCCATCGCCACAAAAGCTTCGCCACCTCGCTTACTTCTGTTGTGAATTTCGCGGGCAATAGCTTCTTTTCCGGCACCACTTTCTCCGTATATAATTACGCTAAAATTCGTTGGAGCAACCAAGTCGATTTGCTTCATCAAATTTTTGGATACCGCACTATTCCCGAAGATGTATCCTTTAGGAGCTTTATTGCCTGACCTTTTCGTACCCGCTGATTTTGTAGAATCAGATGACTGCATAGCTCTTTCTTCGTTTGCTGAATTTTCTTCAGACTTAGTAGAAACGCTTGATAGTGCCTTCTTGACAGTCATCAAAATTTCGTCGGGGAAGAGCGGCTTCGTGACATAGTCATAAGCACCTTGTTTCATGACGCTTATCGCTACTTTTATATCAGAATATCCTGTAATGATTATCACAGGAACTGAAGCGTTTTTTGATTTGGCGTATTGTAATAATTCAACGCCATTAATGTCTCCCAATTTAAAATCTGTCATGATTAAATCGGGCTTGAACGTATCAATTTTTTGCATGCCGGTCCGACCATTCTGAGCGGTCGAGACTTCGAAGTCATTGCGTGTCAAAAAGCGTTCGAGTAGCAGACATATATCATTATCATCGTCAATTATTAGTATTTTAGTCTTGGACATGTAATGCTTTTGTTTTACTGGTATTTTTACTTGTGGAAATATGAATAAACACAACAGTCGTTTATAAAACTCGGCGGTACTTTGAGGCGTCAATACTCATCGCTTCTCGATATTTTGTAATTGTACGACGTGACAATGAAATTCCTTCTTTTTGCAGAACTGTTTTTATCTGAGTGTCTGTGTATGGCTGTTGTTTGTCTTCAGTATCTATGATACTTTTTACCATTTCTTTGACTCTACGATTTGAAATTTCCGTTCCGTCATTATTCATTATAGAATCTGTGAAAAGATCCTTTAAGTTGATCACGCCGTACGGTGTCTGAGCGTACTTTTTGCTTGTAACTCTTGATACCGTGGATATCTCCATTCCAATCAAGTCAGCTACGTTTTTTAGTATCATTGGGCGAAGATTCTCAACCTTACCGGTCTTAAGATACGGCTCTTGTAGATAGACAAGCGTTTCGATTACCTTGGTCATGGTTTGTTTCCGTTGCTGAATGGCATCTATAAACCACACCGCTGATTTTATTTTGTTGCCAACGTAGCTGCGGGTCTGTTTGTCTTTGTGATTCGAGAGCGAATTTGCGTAGTACTCATTCACCCCAAACTTACGTGCCTGCGGATTATTTATCTTACCAATTACCTGGTCATCTACAATATCTATTATGTAGTCAGGAATAATTGTGTGGTTTGTAGCAACGGTAGAGCTGTTTTTGCCCCTGACTGGGCTGGGAGACAAAGTAGCAATAAGTGTAATTGCCTTTTTTATATCGTCTTGTGTAATGTCAAGTTTACTTTCGATTTTCTCGAATTTCCGCTCGGAAAAATGATGGTAACACTCCGATAATACTTTGTAAGCAATCTCTACATCCTTTCCTTTTCTCTTGTGTTCCTCAAGCTGTAGTAACAAGCATTCACGCAAATCAACGGCAGCTAAACCGTTTTCTAACTGGTTGATAATGGTTCTGACTTTAGCAACTTCTTCTTCACTCACGAATATATTATAGCTAAAAGAAATATCATCGGTGAGGTCTGTAATGTCTCTTCTAAGAAAGCCTGTATCATCCAACATATCGATGATAAATTCAGCAATCATTATTTCTTTTTCGCTGAAATTCAGGTAGTGAGTCTGTTCTTTTGCTTCGTCGCGGAAGGTATATTCAACCGTTATGGGAGTAGTATAATGCTCGTCATCTTCAGGAAAATTGTTTACTTTTGTTTTGTATTGCGGTACGCCATAATCGTACTCTTCGGGGCTAAAGTGCGTTTCCCATTCTATTTCAGAAGCTGATGAGGACGTATTGTCATCATTTGTATCATCATTGCGGTCGAAAGTATCCGTTGAATCTGTTTTCGAATCGTCGAAGCCAGGTTCGTTTTCTTCTAAAAAAGGGTTTTCTTCAAGTTCTTTTTTTATGTAGTCGTCAAGTTCGTCTAAACCAAGGTTTAGAAAGTTCAGAAATTGTATCTGTTGCGGGTTTACCTTAAGGTGCTGCTTGAGTGTTTGTACTTGACTGTTACTGACCATGGGTTGTTTTTGTATATAAGGTTGCTATTCAATAAGAAAGCCAAAATATAGCTATATTGGGCTCATCTAATTAGATGAAGGTTTAATGTACTGATAACGTGTAAATTATAGCATCTTTTTTTAGATTGATGTAATCTGGGTATAAGTTAGGTAAAATTAATAGTTGTAGAAAATAGTATCCAAAGTGAGTAATAAAATACACAGTATATTTAGTTTTTACAAGTTTAGCAATACCCGAATTATCAACGCAGTTTTTGGTTTTGCATTCGCTTTATTGATCTTTTTGATGGGCTTTACGTACAGTCGTTTTACTAATTTTAGAAGCTATGGTAAAGTGGTGGAGCATACACAAATAGTGCTGAATAGTATCATAAAAGCTGGAGGGGGACACGAGTCTTTGATGGCTAATCAACGCAGTTTTTTACTCACAAAAAATGAGGCCTATTTTGAACAGTTTAAAAAAGATACAGACAGCCTAAGAGCGACGGTTGACGAAATTATAACTTTGACTGCGAATAATCCCGAGCAGGTCAAAAATGCAACGAAGTTAAAGGAGTTATCGCAGAGCAGAATAGTTCAGCTTTCTGTAGAAATGATAAACGATACTACCCATGCGAAGTATCGCCCTGATCAACAAAAACTCTTGGCTGAAAATCAACGAAAGTACAATGATATTGTGTTGCTCATTCAGGAAATGTATAACGTAGAGCGGCGGTTGCTTCGGCAGCGATTGACTATGAAAGAATTTGAGGAGAAATTTGCCCCCGCACTCCTTGCCGTGACAAGTTTTGTGGCTCTCATATTACTATTTATGACTTTCTATCTGTTAAATTTAGAACTGAAAGAGAGAAATCGTGTTGAGAGACTTCTGAAAGGTAAAATAGAAGAATTAAACTTATCCAACCATCATTTGGAAGAGTTTGCCCGGGTTTCTTCGCATGATTTAAAAGAACCGCTTCGTAAAATCAGTATATTCAGCGACCGGCTACTGCAAACGCACGCTAAAGATTTACCGCCCAAAGCTCAAACAATGCTTGAGCGAATAAATAGTTCAGCGGTTCGGATGAATGACCTTATCAAAGACACACTGAATTACTCTAGTTTGATGTCTAAGGATAAATTAAAGAAAGAACCTGTTAAATTAGATAGCGTATGGAAAACAGTCATCGCCGAATTTGCAGAAGAAATCAAAGATCAAGATATCATGATTATCTCAGGTAATCTTCCTATTTTAACAGGCTTTGGACATCAGATGCACCAACTTTTGCAGAATCTTCTGAGTAACGCCATAAAGTTTGCGGACGAGGGTAGAAAGTCAGTAATTGAGATACAATATAAAGTAGGTGGAACTATTGATAACGTAGATTCGCCAAAAGCTCATGTAATTATATTTTCTGATAATGGTATCGGGTTTGATGCCGAGAAATATGCGAGTAAAATATTTAGTGTATTTGGTAAGTTAGACTTGGAGAAAGAGGGTACCGGGATAGGTTTGGCAATATGCAAACAAGTTACAGAAAACCACGATGGTGAAATATCTGTCACGAGTAAGGAGGGAGTGGGCACAACGTTTACAATCGTTCTGCCAGCTTCACAATCTGCGTAACTATTTATCGTGAAATCTATGATATATCTGCTTTCGTCGAAAAAAGAACGGATAATAGAAAGTTGATGTTTAATGGCATAGTTTTGTGCTAACAATTGTTCTTTTAAAATAACCTCAACTAACTCATACCTATATTGAAGCATACCTTACTTATAGCGGAAGATGATGTAGATGATCAATTGCTGCTTGAATCGGTATTTGAAGAACTAAAACTTCTCTACAAATTAGCATTTGTAGAGAACGGGATTAAAGCTCTTGAGTATCTCAAAGAAAACTCAAAAGAGCTACCAAGTCTGATACTTTTAGACTTAAACATGCCTAAAAAGGATGGCCGCGAAACGTTGATTGAAATAAAATCAAACGAAGGCTGGCGTTCTATACCGATAATTGTCTTTACCACTTCTGATTCAGAAGCAGATATTGCGTACAGTTACAAACATGGCACCAATGCCTTTATAACCAAGCCTTTAAGCTTTTGTGAATTAAAGGAAATCGTGGAATCAATTGACCTCTTTTGGCTTAAGACTGCCAGACTTCCTTAGTAAACACGAAACTGTCCAGACCTCAACAAAAAAGCGGATATCTTCTTAGGGGATGTCCGCTTTTCTATTAGTGAGTATTATATTAAATTAACATTTCGGTCAAGGCTGATATGTGTTTTCTTAAACTTATCAGAAGAACCAAAAGCTATCGCGTAGTTCGAACGTGACCGAACCAAGGTAATTGTTTGCTGTGTAAACCTTCGCTGTGTAATTTCCTGGGGAAACCTCTTCGCCTAAAGTTAGGTTAAACACGATGTTTTGTGGGCTTTTTGATAGGTCTACTTTTTGCGTAGCATGAATATCTAATGACATTGACTCTTGAACGCTCATTACACTAACGTTATCAATCACTCCTTGAGCTAGTTGCATATTGCTATCAGTTAACGAGAGGTAAATCGGCTCGTTTGCACTTTCGTCAGACTTTAGATAATCAGGTATTTTGAAAGAAACTTGTATCGTTTTGCTTTTCTTAGCTTTTGTGGTCAATTGCTCGTTGGCTTTTAACGCTACTACTTTAAAATTGTCAGCAGGAGAGTAGTAGACTATGTTCTCATACTTTTCTTCTAATCCCGCATATCGCTTATCTAATTTTTCGTAGTTGTCCTGCCATTCTTTAAGCTTCAATTTGTTTCCTTCTACGGTAGCAGTGAGCACAGGAATTTCCTTAAGCTGCTCTTCCATATTGCTTTTCATGGTACGTAACTCAACAATTTCTTGATTAAGTGTGGCCAAACGTGCCGCTTTTTCTTCATCTATTGCTTTGAAGGCATTCATCTCTCCACGGTAGTTGCGAGCCGTACGTTCCTTTTGACTCAAAAGACGATTGTTCTCCTCATATTGAGATTGGAGGGTTTCGTAAGCTACGTTCTTTTCTTCAAGTTGTCTTTGCAGAGTTTCT
This sequence comes from Spirosomataceae bacterium, assembly GCA_047630355.1. Classification (GTDB taxonomy): domain Bacteria; phylum Bacteroidota; class Bacteroidia; order Cytophagales; family Spirosomataceae; genus JANQUM01. The sequence goes on from JBLHXN010000002.1 coordinate 35,414, forward strand.
ACGTTGCTTTTTAATGAATTACTAATGTTACTTAGTGAATCTACCGTTGCTTCGGTATCTGTTTTTTTTGCAAATAGTGAGCCGCTTTTACGATATTGCCATATACCAAAAAATATGGCAGCAGCTAATGCTACTCCTAGAAGGCTTGTTAAGATTGATGTGGTAGAAGATGTGTTGTTGTTCATAGTAATTTCGTGTTCTGTTAACTGCACTAAGAGGTAGTAATGTTGTTAAGTAAAACAAAAATAGACGTTCCGTTGATTTAAACGGTTGTTACGGACTTATGAAGTAAAATATGGGGAATAAGTTCTACACCATCAGGCAGCTTGCACTTCCATTAGTATATTCTTAATCTTAGCCATACTAATAGGCTTCTCAATAAAGGCATTTACCCCATTTTTTATGGATTCGTCACGGCTTGGAGTCATGGCAGATATTACTACTATTTTTGTACCTTTTGCGGTAGATTTGATAGCTCCTATGTGATTAATTCCGAACCCATCGGGGAGGTTATTATCAAGAAACACAAGATTGGGCTGAAAAGCAGCAACCAAACTCAAACCATCTTTAATGGTATGAGCAAACTCAGTAATATAGGACTGACGTTCTAGAAAACTTTTGAGCATCACGCAGAAGTCTTTCTCGTCATCTATAATCAGTATTTTGTAGTTTGTTTTCATAATAAACCCTCCATAAAAAAAACTGTGCCATATCTCCTTGTACGCGAAAGAGGGTGGTAGCTACCCCTTTTTGACGAGCAGCTACCCCAATTTTACTCTTTTTTTACGGTAATGCCCATATTAACAAGTACTAGCGTAGTAATATCATAAGCAGGATCTATGTATGCGAGGTTATTATTGTCTCCAATGTTCAGAATTTGGGTGTAGCCTAATTGCTTAGCAACTACCGCAACGTTTTCACTAATCTTCTGATAAAGCGGACGCAACAAATTGTCTTGTTTTAGTTCTATAAGTTGCGATCCATTTCTACGAAAACTCGTTAAATCATTCTCTAATCCGGCAAGTTCTTCTTGCTTTGCCTTCTTTTCGGCTTCGGTCATAGCTTCAAAAGTGGCTTGGGCATCTTTTAATATTTTATCATAATTGGCAGATTTTTCAGTGAGTTGCTTGCCAAGTTTTTCTTGATAGGCTTTGAGGGAATCTTGTGCCGGAACTAATCCGGGCATATTTGATAAGGCGTAGTCAGTATCTACGGTGCCTACTTTTGTGGTTTGGGCAAATGCTGTTACCGAATAAAGGCTAACGAGCGTAATTAAGATTGTTTTCTTCATAGTATGTAGTTAGTTGTGCATTTTAAGCACCAAGTTAGTAAATAAATCACAGATAGGAAGTCAGCAAGTTCCGATAGCTATCGGGATTCGTAGATTGGCTTTCTCCTCGCAACTGATTTTTCGCGGAGTTATGCCTGACTTTATTCTGTTCAATATTTTTTCTCGACTTTAAAATGAAGAATCTGAAAGACTTTCCTCAAGTTTAAACTCAAGGTATAATTCGGCTACAGTAACTTCTGTTTTTCTTAAAGGTAATTCCTGAAGTCAAAATTCATAATTGTCGTCATTAGTTTGTGACGCATCAGGCTAAGGATATATCTTGTTTACAAGCTAATATTTTATCATTTTTGAGTTAGCTTACAAAGCAAGAAAGTAGTTGTTCTTAACAAAGAAATGTTTCATATTTTGAATTAATCTAAACCTTAATATGAAAAAATACCTTCTCATTTTTACTATACTCACAGCTTGTACTACAAAATCAAATAGAATGTCTTATACATGGCCAAGTGCCACCGCACCAATTGCTATTGAAAAGGAACACAGTAGAACCATTCACGGAGAATCTGTAAAAGATCCTTACTACTGGATGTATGATTTCTTTGGGAAGGGACCCGATAGTAGCAATGTTGTTGCCTACCTTGAAGCTGAGAATGCTTATCTCGATACCATGATGTCGGCGACAAATAATTTTCAGGAGAAATTATACACTGAAATGCGAGCTCGTGTCAAGGAAAAAGATGAAACTGTGCCTTATCTCAAAAACGGCTACTACTATTACGCTCGTACAGATGAGGGTAAAGAGTATTTCAAATATTGTCGCCGTAAGGGTAGCATGGAAGCAGCAGAGGAAGTTTTGCTAGACGTAGATGCCATGGCAGAAGGGAAATCATATTTTGCAGTCACGGGTATGGAAGTGAGCGAAGACAATAATTTACTTGCTTACGGAGTAGATGAAGTCTCACGACGTCAGTACACGATTCATGTCAAAGATTTAACTACGGGCAAACTTTTAGCGGACGAAATTGTCAATACAGAAGGGGATTCAGTGTGGGCAAATGACAACAAAACAATCTTCTACACATCCAAAAACCCAACAACGCTACTTTCAGAAAAGATATATCGGCACACATTGGGATTTGCAACAACGCAAGATCAGGTAGTTTATCAAGAAAAAGATAAAAGCAATTATATTGGAGTAGGAAAGAGCAAAAATGGACAATGGATTTGGATATACTCTATGGCAACTCTTTCTTCAGAAATGAGATTTATAGATGCCGATGAATCAGCGGCTACTTTCAAAGTTTTCCAGCCAAGAATAAAAGACGTTCTCTATGAAGTATCGAGCCTCGAAGATCGCTTTTTAATCAAAACTAATGACAGCGGAGCGGAGAATTTCAAAATAATGGAATGCCCACTAAATGCCACTGGTAAAGAAAACTGGAAAATATACGAAGAACATAATCCCAAAGTCCTTATTGAAGGCGTAGAAGAGTTTAAAGACGTTATTGTCATCCAGCAAAGGCAAAACGGACTCACCGAGCTTAAAGTGAAGTCCCTAATAAATAATGAGGAACACCTCGTGCCTTTTGATGAAGAAACTTACGATGCTGGCGTAAGCCAAAATAAAGAATACCATTCTAAGTTGTTGAGGTATCGTTACACCTCCATGATCACGCCTAACTCTACCTTCGATTACGATATGGTCAGCAAAAAGAAGACTTTGCTAAAAGAGCAGGAAGTGCTTGGAGGATATGATAAAAGCCAATATCAGTCCGAAAGGCTTTATGCAACAGCCAAAGATGGTACCGTAATTCCTATTTCAATTGTCTACAAAAAAGGGTTTAAAAAGGATGGAAATTCACCACTACTTCAATATGCTTATGGCTCCTATGGCTACAGCATGGATGCGAGTTTTAGTAGCACAAGGTTGAGTTTGCTCGATCGCGGCTTTGCATTTGCCATTGCACATATTCGTGGTGGACAAGAAATGGGTCATCAGTGGTATTTGGATGGAAAGCTCACGAAGAAAATGAATACCTTCACTGATTTTATAGACTGTGGTAAATTCCTCATTGACCAAGGTTATACCTCACCTGAACATCTTTATGCTAATGGCGGTTCGGCAGGTGGATTACTCATGGGAGTTGTAGCAAACCTTGCACCCGCACAGTACCACGGTATTATTGCCGATGTACCATTTGTAGATGTGATCAATACCATGCTTGACGAAAGTATCCCGCTCACCACCAATGAGTACGACGAATGGGGAAATCCAAACGAAAAAGTAGCTTATGATTATATGAAAAGCTACTCGCCCTACGAGAACATTGAGGCTCAAGAATACCCACATATGCTTGTCACAACGGGCTTACACGATAGCCAAGTACAATATTTTGAACCTGCAAAATGGGTAGCCAAACTTCGTGCGGCCAAAACAGACAAAAATGTTCTTCTATTCAAAACCAATATGGAGTTTGGTCACGGAGGAGCATCGGGGCGATTCGATTACCTCAAAGACATTGCTCTCAAGTACGCATTTTTAGGTGCTTTGGAGGGGAGAATCGAGTAATAAATAATACCAACTCGAATAAAGAACGCCTCACGAAAGTGAGGCGTTCTTATGATTTTAACCTCTGCTATGCCGGTTGTTTTAGAATAGTAGTGAGTACTTACAAGTGGAAAAACAATCCTTATTTATTGAAACCGGGAAGTCAGTCTATATAAGTGCTGAGTGATTTTCGTTGACTCTGACGACTGCAAGCAGAATCAAATAATGAAATCAACTTCTCTGTCCAAAATAATAACGTTTCTTTGCCCAGAAGCTATTGTAGAAAGTAGGGTACAAATAACAGTTATAATTTAATTACACGCTGCTCCCGTATCATTACATTTTTACCCTTACTTTGGTTATCCCCCAATTTTTCACATTAGTTTAATTCTACTTTTTCTATACTCACTCAAATTATACTTCCAATAGTTAGTTTTTTCCAACCCTCCGAACGCTAAGTCTTCATACTGTTGCAGGTTTTGTCAAAACTTGATAAAACACTTACAATCAAGGCGATATGGTTATGAATTATTTGTTCATGGTGCTGCTTACCTAATTTATTACCTTCTTCATAAGAATCAAACGCGATAGAAAAAGAACGGGTATAGCCCTATTTACTTTTTAACCTAAGTACAGCAACCATCCAAGCATGTAACGACTCATGAATCATTGTCCTAAGCATACTTAGCTTTGTTGCATTCTTCAAATATGTACAATCAAATGAAGTCTCTATTTTACCATTCTTCATCGAAGAACTTTTAGCTGCGTTAGCTATATTTCCATCTCTGTTTGGGAGAAAGTCTTAAATATTTAGGATGTATTCATATTGTTCAAACACCTGACCATCAGTAAATTAATTTATTATGTACTTTGCACCTTAAACCGTTTGATGAATTAGTTAACCAATCGTATGCAGCCTTAGCACACGGGTTACTATCCAGATTATCAATTAAATCAACTTTTGCGTAGTCGCTTACCAAAGCTAAGGGAATTATCGTTGTTAATATTCATCGTTGAAATGCTTTTCGGTTGTTGCCAACCGAAAAGCGTAGGTCGTCCCGCGTAGAACTGGGAATCCGAGTGTGAAAAAGTCGCAACTCAAAACGGGAATCCGTAATACGACCCGTGGAGGCGGTTCGCGTGAGGTTGGTAACAACCTACACCACGAGAAACTTTTATGAACAAGCCCTGAAATAGCATGTTAAGCCTTCTATTTTTTTAATATTTTGACAACCCGGCTGATGAAAATTTGAGATAAATTCCAGTTGTAGCCATTGAAGTCAGTCGTGTTCATAAATTGTACCACAACCGTATCAATATCTTTGTGGTACTCGGCAAGGCATTGATAGCCAGGAAGCAATCCGCCGTGTTCGTACTCGTAAATGGTCGAGTATATTTCTTGTTCACCCTCATTAAATACCGAGCCATCATTTAATGCCCGTAAAAATATGCCGACATCCTCTGCGGTGGCAATCATGGAGCCGTAATCATTGGTCTTCAAATCTTCTTCGAAACCAACGTAATAACCGCTCATAAGATCGTCTATATTGATTTCACTTAATGAGAAGAAGGTATTTTTAAGCTCGAGGGGTGTTAGAATTTCCTCGCGGATATATTGGTGATGACTGTAACCAACTACTTTGTCTATTAATCTGGAAAGCAATAAATAATTGGTGTTGCAATATTCATAGTCTTCGCCCGGTTCGAAACTAGCGGGTAAATCGAGTGCGTATTCGAGTACATCTTTATCGCTGTTCTGCGGTTGGTCCCAAAAACCGGGGTGATTCGTGAAAATAGGAATGCCGCTTCGGTGTTGTACCATCATCCGTAACGTGATTTTATCGGCGTATTCAATTCGCCCCGCTAATTCAGGAAAGTAATCAGCGAGGGTTTTATCTAAGGAGAGCCGATTGGCTTCTATTAACTTGGTGATTGAAACGGCTACGTACAATTTGTTGATACTACCAATCTTAAATAGTGCGTGCGGATCGGCCGGAGTTTTGTTTTCGCTGTTTTTTACACCCGCGGCGTAAAATGCGGGGGGCTTTCCGGCTTCGTCCACATAAACAATAATGCCGTCAAAACCGTAACCGACGGCTTCATCTATTTGCTCTTGAACGGTATCAGGCAAGGGTAAAATCCACGCCTTTACCAATATCCACGGCACGAAGTATAAGGAAGATATACTCACGAGAATGAAGGCTATTCTGAGAATGTTCTTTATTTTCTTTGACATAGAGATTTTACAGCGGTGCAGGGTGTGATTATCCATGTTTTACTTGGCTACAACTGCTGTATATAGCAATATACTACAATTAGTCTTCAAGTGGTGAGTAAAACACCACTGTATTACGAGACTAGTACGTACGGTGGTGTGACCGGGCTGGCGTACCAGAGGTGTACTGATGGTCATTCGACCGTCAGCCGCCTACTCGAATATCTGTGGTATATTACTTTACATATTTTCAGGACTCACTGGAGACGGCACAACATTCTTAACAGGGTTAATGCTTTGTAAATATTTAAAAACCGCACTAATATCTTCATCTTTCATTTCTGCATAATTAAACCAAGGCATTGGAGGCAGTAACATGCGAGCATTTTCCAGCCCTTTGAATTTTCCTTGTGTCAGTGCAATTTTGAATTGCTCCTCTGTCCAATTACCCATACCAGTAGCATCGGGTGTTAAGTTCCCCGCAAAAGAGATACCCCAAGGACCTGCGGCGGCTGTTAAATCTGGATAAAACATTCCAAACCCTTCTTTTAATAGCGGGCTGTCAAAATCTACGACAGGCCGCTCAGAAGGATAGCCTGATAATAATAGCTCTGGAATTACTTCAGGACCATTTGGTCCCATTCTTTTTGGTGAATGGCAGTCATTACATCCCGTAATACCAACAAGGTATTTTCCACGAATAATTTCATTTTCAGCATTGAGTTCCACAGACTCCTCAGGACTTTGCGTAGATTCTTGGGGTTCATTTTTGCAGGAAGCTATCGTAATGAATAAAATAGCTACTAATGCTAAAGCCGATAAATTTCTTTTGTGTTTCATGATACTCGTTTTGATTAATTATTACGTACAACACCCGTGTTAATAGACCTTTGGCGGGATTTTGGTCTAAAAGGTGCGTCAATATCCTCATTTATTGCGAATGAATTATCTCTTAAAATAATTATTATTAATAATTTGCGAAATTAAAGCCTTTTGAATAGCCATCATTTGTAGCCGCCAAACTATTACTGATACACGTTTTTTCTCTGTTCTGCGATTGTCAGATGAATAATACCGCGGGAGCATGGGGCACTCATTGGAGCGAGTAAAACTCGCAAAATACGTACCCGAAGGTGTAACCTTCGGGTAGCGGGTTATCCGTCAGGCAGAAACAGATAATTGGGCGTGAATCTGCTGTTCGCACACCACCGCACCCGCTATTAAATTTACACTGTGTTATGGCAAGTCATTTTGTTAAATCTTTCGATGTTGCTAATGCAATCACTCTACCACTATTACCCACGGCATTGTAAAAGTGGTAAACAACTCCATTCCATTTTATTACCCAAGGTTTATGAGCATATTTTTTATCATACTCTTCTGAAGAAGCTAATAAGTCTTCTCCTTCCCAATCTGTCCAATTTATTAAATCGTACGAGCAGGCAAACCGTTCAAAAGCACCGGGTTTCCAGAATGCTCCAAAATAGAACATTACGTAAATATCCCCGATTTTTGCAATCTGAGCATCACCACAGATACCTTTTCCTTTCGTAATGACAGGATTTTCTCCATATCGTTTCCACGTAACCATATCGTCAGATACTGCCATTGCAATACTTTCATAGTTAGCAGTATCTCCCTTAGCGTTATAATACATAATGAAGGGATGCCCTGTATGCTTGCTGCTATCACGAATGACCAAACTTTTATAGATAGTTTTGTTCTCAAACCAACGAACATCTTCATCTTCGGGAGACAAAAGAGGAGAATTGTTTGTATTCCATTCATCAGCTTCTGTTAAAGTGGAGGAATTTGCCAAGCCAATTTTTAATGTGCCTGATTCGTATCCAGCTGTGCTTCCACCCAAGTAGGTCATCCAGTATTTGTCTTGATAATTTTCTACGGAATAATCACCACCCCAGTCGGTATTTACAAGTGATACGTATCCAGCTTTTTGGTTGGCATCCCATGTGTTTTCTGTAAACGACAATATTTTTCCTTTCGATTCCCAATTGAGCAAATCATCACTTTCCGACAACCAAGTTTCATACCCTTGACCATCAAAAACAACGTAAGTCATATACCAGATATCGTTTTTGCGAAAGATAGTTGGACTGTCAACCATTTTTGTGGTATCAGGATGCTGAACAACGACACCATATTTAAACGGAGTTTTAATCTCATTGAAAATTTCCTCCATTTCTTCTTGAGGCACCACCTTATTTGATGGAGTATCTATCTGATTACAACCAAATAATAATAATATTACTGCTGCTGCTAATAAGTTTTTCCTCATTCTAAGAAGCTGTTTGAGTTAATTATTTTGAATACTATTGTATTATTTTTTGAAATTTACAAATTACCAAAACTGGAGTTACGCAGAGCGTAATGAGGATTTAGGTAATGAAGTAAAAGCGAAAAAGAGCCGCTGGAAACGTAATTAGGTTAATTCAAACAGCTTCTAAATGTTTTATTCTTCTTTTGTTGATTTGCCATAACATCCGTGTTAACGGACTTTTGTCTAAAAGGTGCGTCAATATCCTCATTTATTGTGAATAAAGTATTTTTTAAAATAATGATTATTAACAATTTGCGACCTTTTAAGTAGCAATCATTGGTTATCGCTTGTGACTACCAAACTCCTCACTCAAACACCTTATTTCCTTCATCTCCTCCTGCCATGATATAGGCAACTAAGTCTTTCATTTCTTCGGCGTTGAGGGAATTCATGAGTCCGGGCATCATGGAAGATACTTTGGAGTACGTCTTAGAAGCTACGTCTTTTTTCTTCACGTTCACGGTGTAATCAGGAGCGTACGGATTTTGTGAGACGGTGTACGAGGTTTCGTCTTCGTTCACAATTCTGCCCACAACGCTTTCGCCGTTTTTGAGTTGGAGTTGCGTAGCAGCGTATTGGTCGGAGATTGTTTTACTCGGTTCAATGATTGCTTCTAATAAATCTTTCGTTCCGAAGCGGGTACCGGCACGGGTGAGATCAGGACCAATATTTCCGCCTTCGCCCTGCACACTGTGGCAACGGTTGCAAGTGGTGGCTTGGTACATCGCTTTGCCACGTTTGAAATTTTGTCCGGCAAGAGGTTCTTTGAAGTGCTCCATCGCTTTTTCAACGTTCCAATAACCTCCGGGACCTTGGGGGTAGTCTTCTTGGGCTAACTCATTCCCTGAGTCGCTTAATAAATTTCCGCCGGAAAGTTCGTCGTAGTAAGTGCGTTTGTTTTTTGGCACATTGTCTAACGCCATTTTTCGGGCTTTATCAAGGAAACCGACGTAACTATTTCCGCCTTTGTAAGCAGTAAATGCGTTGGCAAACCATTTGAAGTATTGCTCCCGCTGAGCATCTGTCCAGTTATCTTTTGCCTGACTTAGTACAACGGCAAGATAAGTTTGCTGCATTGGTGGTACTTTTTCGAGCATCTTAGCAATATCAAGACCGTACTGCGGATTCCGTAAAATTAAGTCGGCGGAGCTTGTGGCCATATCGCCACCTTCTATTTTGTTCTCCGTAACTTTTGTCATCAGGTCGAGTGTTTTACTGATAGCGTCGGGAGCTTCGAGGTGAACCAGTAATTTGCTCAAACTTCGGTCTAACTCGTTGTGGTTTGCCGGATAATCAGGACTCAAATACGTAATCAAATCGTTGCGTAATTTGCCCGTCGGTTTTCCGGTTCGGAAAATAGTGACTTCCATTGTCCGCAATAAATCAATTTTCTGTTTTTCAGATAAGGTGTTACGCTGAATGGATAATAAGTTTTTCAACAAGGCATTGCCATCAGTTTCGCCGCTACGAACCAATGCGAGCGTTCCTTGAATTTTAACATCTGAATTTGCAGAACTCAGCACTTCTTTTTTGTAAAGTTCTGGCTTCTGATGCTCTAATACCAAACGAGCGGCGTATCGTATGTGGCGGTCAGGGTTGCTCAATTGTCTAAGTGCCAACGGTACGCCTTCCTGACTGTCGGCTTTTTGGTAGGTTTCGAGTGTTCGTCTTAATTTATTTTGCGGCGTAATTTCGGTTTGCGGAGCGTCAGCTATGCTTTCGTTTCCGCTATAAAATACGCGGTAAAGATCAGATTCAATGCGGCGACCGCCCGTTAGAAAATACAAAGCTCCGTCGGGACCAATGGCTCCGTCTGTGAGGGGTAGGGGGATGCCAGATAAAAATTCTTCCCGCTCGGCGGTGTAGCTTGCTCCGTCAGGTTTCAGGTGAATGGCGTGCATAATTCCAAAGCTCCAGTCAAATGCTAACAGCGATTGCTTAAATCGGGTCGGGAATTTAGCGTCCTTTAAGTAAAGTAGATTAGTGGGCGAGCCCTGACCAATGTTAATAACCGCCGGAAGGTTATCAGGATAGTTTGGCGACCATTTTCCGTTTCCGGTTCGCCAGCCAAATTCGCTGCCACTTACTGCGTGACAAATACGAGTAGGGCGGTACCAAGGCAAACCGAAGTCCCACTCCATGTCGGCATCATAAACAAACAAATCGCCGATGTCATTGAAAGTCATGTCAAAAGGATTTCTATAACCCGCACTTATTAATTTCCAGTCTTTTCCGTCGGGGTCAACATTAGCCACCCAACCCGCCGGAGCGACTAAGTTATTTGCGTGTCCGCGAGGGTCTTTAATTGCGGGAAATAAATTATCGTGCTGCCAAGTAGTTGGTAATTTATAGGTATCCAAGCCGGGCATTTTGGTGTAATTTCCAAAAATAACGTAAAGCGATTTTCCGTCGGGAGAAAGCTTTATGCTGTGTGGGCCGTGTTCGCCTTCACCTTCGAGGTCTTTAAGTAGCGTAATTTTATCGTATTCGTCGTCATCATTTGTATCCTGTAGTCGGTAAAACCCACTTCCGCGTGGAAGGGCATCCGTTGGCCGATTATTCACCATGACGTACAAACTATTAAAGGCGTAAAGCAACCCGTGAGCTGCTCCGAGAGCGACGGTATCGCCTTTTACAATGAGTGGTTCTACCGTTGGTGTTACGTCTGAACTTCCGATTGCGGGAATTGTCAATCGGTAAATACCGCCGTACTGATCAGAGGCAATCATGCGTCCTTTGTTGTCAAAACACATTGAGACCCAAGAACCCTGTTTGTTCTCGGAAGGGGAATACAAATGTTCGGCGGTAAAACCGGGTTGCAACGTTAGTTTGGCAATCTTGGGATTATCTTCAGATTGCGAATAACTGATGCCTTTGTAAGCGGCCAGGCAGCAAAGTATTGCTACGCTTAAACCGCCGATTTTTAGTAAATTTAATTTCATGAGTTTACAGGTTGAATAGAATTATGAACTTATTTCAGTTCAGCAATTTACTAAAATAATTTGTAAATGAGCGGGGCATTTTAGAACGGAATCTCGAAAGGTTTAAATTATTACTCGTTTAGTATTATTGAGGTAATAGTTTGAACCGCATTACGATTAAGTCCTCCTGGGAAGTTTTTCAGGGGGACTTAATTTGTTTAGGTTTTGTTCGTGCGTGTACTTTAGAGTAAATCAACTATTGCACACTGATCCATGTCAGAAAATACCTGATTCTCTCCCGCCATTGCCCATATGAAAGCGTAGTTGGTGGTTCCGCAGCCAAAATGTACGGACCACGGCGGAGAGATAGCTGCCTGATGATTTTTTACGGCAAGGTGGCGGGTTTCCTGAGGTTCGCCCATGTAATGGAATACCTGATGCTCCGCCGGAATGTCGAAATAGAAGTAGCTTTCCATGCGGCGGGTGTGTGTATGCGGCGGAACGCTGTTCCAAACCGAACCATCTTTCAGGATGGTAAGTCCCATTACCAACTGACAACTTTTGATACCGTCTAAGTGAATGTACTTATATATAACACGCTCGTTTGAGGTGGAGGTATCGCCCAATTCAACGGGCGAGGCATCTGTTGCCGCCATAAACGTATTTGGGTAATTGCGATGGGCGGGCACTGACATGAAATAAAAACTTGCGGGTTCATTAGCCGATATGCTTTTGAATTCAACTTTTTCGGTACCTCGTCCCAGATAAACGCAGTCCAATTTATTCAACGTATATTCAACGCCGTCGGCGATTACCTGCCCCGTGTTCCCGACGTTTATAATACCAACTTCCCGACGTTCTAAAAAAAAGCTACTTTTGAGTTCTTCGTGATTTTCGAGAAGTAATGTGTCATCTATCGGTTTCGCCCCTCCAATAATTGCTCTATCGTAATGAGTGTACGTGCAGACTACTCTGTTGTCTGACATAATTTCTACCAGGAAGTTCTTACGAAGCTGCTGGGTATCCATGCTTTTTGTTTCGTCCGGACTGTTACCAAATCTGATTTCCATGTTGATTTATTTTAATTTTTAACTTTGTTATCGGCCCATCCAACCCCCGTCAACCGTGAGTATGGTGCCATTTACGTAATTACTTGCTTCTGACGAAAGAAACACTACCGGACCAGCGAAGTCTTCTGGCTCGCCCCAACGTCCTGCGGGTATGCGATCTAAAATGGCTTTGTTCCGAATGGGGTCTTTTTGCAAGGCATCGGTATTGTTGGTACGGATATAACCCGGTGCAATGCCGTTTACGTTTACCCCTTTTGACGCCCACTCGTTTGAAAGAGCCTTTATTAAACTTGCCAATGCCCCTTTAGATGCTGCGTAGCCCGGAACGGTAATCCCGCCTTGAAAACTTAATAAAGAACAGGTAAAGATAATTTTGCCAGATCCACGGGAAACCATTTCTTTACCGAATTCTCTGGAGAGTAAGAACGGAGCATTTAAATTAATGTTTAAGACGTCATCCCAGAAATCATCAGGGTGCTCGGCGGCGGGAGTACGCATAATTGTACCGGCGTTATTGACCAAAATATGGGGGACTCCAATTTTTTCTAAGACTTCTTGCGTAAAGCTGTACAGGTCTTTTCGGTCGCTGAAATCGCAGGGGATGGCGGTGAATTTACGCCCTAAAGACGTAACTATCTTTTCAACTTCACTACCCGATTTTTGGATGCTGCGGCTGCTTACTATAATATCTGCCCCGGCGGCGGCAAGTCCTTTTACCATACCTAAGCCGATGCCGGTATTACCACCAGTAACTAAGGCTGTTTTTCCGTCTAAATTAAATAAGTTCATAGTAATTCAGGGTGCGTCAGGAGAAAAGTCCGTCGGCGTTTGTTTGGGTTAATTTATTTAAGCGTTTCCGTGTACAGTGAATCGGTTTATTTCGTGAGATTCTTGTATCGATGAAGTGCTTCTAAAAAGTAGTAATCTGCGTAAACTATAGGGGTATTTACTTCGGAGTTGCCGGGCTTATGTCCCGTGCTGTGCATCAACAAAAAGTTGTTATTTTCTCCCAACTTCGCCTTATAAGCGGGCGTTGTAAGCGATGTAAGCATTTGTGTAGCTACCGACCGATACTGATTTCTGAGTTTTCTTTTTGAGTAATCTGCTAACTCAAACAACGCCGACGAAGTAATTGCTCCCGCCGAAGCGTCCCGCTCTTCGCCCGGTTTACTAAAATCCCAGTACGGGATTTTATCTTTGGGAAGGTTGGGGTGATTAATCATAAAGTTTGCAATTTTCTGAGCATGCTCCAAGTATTTAGGATCTCCGGTTTCACGATACATTACGGTGTAGCCGTAAAGCCCCCACGCTTGTCCTCTTGACCATGCTGATTCATCAGCAGCTCCCTGATGTGTTTTTTTAGCAATTACGTTGCCATTTTCATCGTAACAAAGTACGTGATAGCTACTATTATCCACCCGGAAGTGATTTTTTAGCGTATTGTCCGCATGGATTACGCTCAAATCGTAGAATTCACTATCGCCTGATTCTTTAGCCGCCCAAAACAGCAGTTCCAAATTCATCATATTATCAATGATGACGGGGTAGTCGTAGATTTTTTGAAAATTATTCCACGATTTAATCAAGCCTACTTTCGGGTCAAAACGGGTGGAAAGCGATTTCGCTGCCGTCAGCATAACGGGTTTGTAGGCTTCATTTTCGGTCAGGCGATAGCCATTTCCGAAGGGGCAGTAAATCATGAAACCCAAATCGTGAGTTCCGGTATTATATTGCTCTTTTTCGACCGCGATTGTCCAATCATGAGCGGCTTTTTCCCATTTGTCTTCTTGATTTGCTTCGTACAAATACCACAGCGAACCGCCGAAAAAGCCACTACACCACCAGTCCGATTTTCGGTTATCGGGTGTGCCGTCAGGCTTTGTTGATTGCGGGAACTTGGTTAAGTCGGGATGAGCGGCAAGCATACCTTCGTATTGTTTTGCGGCATCCAAAAATTCTTTTTCGACATTTATTTGGGCAAAACTCAAACGAGCAATTAACAGAAAAATGAGGGTTTTAATGAGCTGTTTAGTCATGATTCAAGCAGTTAATTTTAGAAAGTGATTTTAAAATTATGTGTTCCGTCTTTTTTAGGAGTGGTGTGTTTCAATACAATTCGCTGAACTTGTTTTCCGTCCCATTTCGTCTTGAAGCTTTTGTATTCCATCCCTTCGGTGGAAGGAAAGCCAGTACTGATATTCCAAGTTTTAGCGTCGTAATTAATGGTCAAATTTGCGTCTCCTTCGGTTAGTTTGATTTTGCCTTTCTCGCTTATATCAACGTTTGCAACTGACATAAAAACGTGTTCTAACGAAGTGGCGGTACCAAGTGAATACGAGTCGCTGACGGTGATAATCGCTTTGTTTTTGTCAAAGTTAAGGTTTCGCTTCCAAGAGTTTACCATTGCTTCTTCGGGGTAACTTTTGGCAATATCAAGCGTAAAATTAATATTTTGGTCGCTCTTTTTATAATCAACGTTTTTCGCTTCAAATTCTCGGCCATTTCTCTGACCTACTCCGTTAATGATCGGTAAATTATGATATTCCGACTGTGTAAACCAAAGCGTATATCGCTCCGAAGAAAACGTGCGGGCAGTGTAATTTCCGCGTCCGGCATCTACCAAAAGTGGTTTGCCATCTTTGTAGATGATAAAATCGCCCACATCGTTGTGGTTGTGACTTTCGGCGTTGTGCCCGCCGTGTGCCGCAAACACGATTCCGTCTTTTTGTGAACGGCTCAGCATCAATTGAATATCGGAAATCCAAACGTCAGATACTGGCTCATAATTGACCGTAGAATTACTTATTTTGTCAAAAGCGAGCAGGTTTTTTACTTTCCGCATTTGGTGGTGTGTTGATACGCCCACGGTCGGGTTGTCGTAATCATCGTTGTACAAATCTTTGAAAACGTACACGCCAAAATCACGCAATGTTTCGTTGTTTATCGCTTTCCCGAATCGGTAAAGTACCACGCCGTCTGCTTTTACTTTTGGGTCGGCATCCGCAAAGTTTGTGAAGTAATTTCCGTCAATATGCGTTTTGTAAACGTAAGAGGCCATTTCTTGAATCAGAGGCTTTTGGTAAACTTTCGGAGCCTCGGGAGCGGCATCGTAAAACATATCAAGGCAATCAAAAACGCACGCCCCAGCGGCAAACCAATAACTCGGTCCTTCGTCGCAGCCGCCATCGTCTCCTAAGCCATTTAAATAAGCATCCATGCCGTAGAGTGCTTCATAAGTCATTTTTGCCCGTCTTTTTTCGTCTTGTTCGAGTAATAAAGCGGAAGTCATGTAATTTGACATAACCCACGGATTCCAATTGTTAACACTTCGGTCGCGATCCATGTAGCTATAACCCGCCGACTTGGTAAGCATTTGCTCAAAAACGCGTTCGTCAGTTTCGGCGTAAATACGCTTTCTGATGAGTGGGTTAATTTTATCCAACTTTTCACCCGTAAAGTAATCTGCTAAAGAAAGGCAGGTGGCGGTTTCGGCGGCGAATAAATCTACGTACGGGTCTTCCACATCGGGCAGGCCTGTACTCCATAAGTGGGCCGGAACGCCCCAGTAGCTTTCTTCACAAATTGACCAAATGCCATTCATTATTTGCTCCACAAACCTGCCTTTGCCCTCCATACTTTCCGCCAAAACGAGCGTCATTAACGCCCGGCGTTTTTCAAAATGAATTTCGCTGTGCCTTGTTCTATCACCAGATCGTACAAAGTCCAACATCACCGTGGCGGGAATATTTGTAAATTCATAATCGGTCAGGCTTTCTGCTTCTTTGATGTGAATATCAATCAGCTTTTGCGGTAATTTCTGTTTCCATTCGTCGGCGGTTTTTGGAAACGGTTTCCACGTATCCCGAGAAGTTAAATTTGCTTCTACGCTTTCAAGCGGAATTACGTTTGCAAGAATATTTCGCGGAGTTACCTGAGCATTTAATGATGCCCAACATAACAGTAGGAGCGTAATTAAATTAGTCTTTCTCATTTTTGTTACGGGTTGAATAAATGATTCTGCGAGGTTTAAAGGTTTCACCGTTAAACTTGTAAGGAAGTTGGAATACATTTCCCTTTTTGTTGGAAAAGTAAAGGTGCGAAGCAGAAGACTGCCGAGGGTGTCCGTCCGCCCAGAAAGCGTAAAAACCATCGTGATAATCAACGGGTTTTCGCGGGTACGAATGGTTCATTTTACTATTTGTGGTTAGCTTTTTTTTGCGTTTCCAGTTAGTTGAAGCATTAGATAATTCCCAGATTTCAATTTCTCCTCCGTTGTTATAATTGAACGGTTGATTTCCCGTGGGAGCAATAATTCGCCACGTTCCATCGTCGAAGTATAAAGAGCCATAGTCGTAATTATGATCTACTTGGGCAACCGTTTTTACTTGCCATTTTTGGTCGATAGATTGAATCGTTTTAAATAGGTGAGGCCCTTGATCCGAACCGGGGTTTGGACCAGTACTTTCGATGTAAGAAATCATTGGGTTTCCTGCGTCATCAAAAGCAATATCATTTATGTAAGTCAATTTTCCTTGTTTTTGGGCATCTAAAACTAAGGCGTTATTTTGCACAGAAGCCAATGGAACCTCTACACCTTCTCCGAAACTATTTTGCCACGTTTTGCCAAAGTCGGTTGTTTCAAGATAATAAATATTTGTTCTGAAATCTAAACCCGCCCGATCCTTTGTGTCCGGGTGGTAATTAAATACGGAGGTTATTTTTAACCGTCCGTCTTTCAATCTTTTTACACCGCTTGACTGATAATGCCCTTCCTGTATTTTTCCGAGGTCGTTAATTTTTGACCACGTTTTGCCGTCTTTGCTGGTTACGTAACCAATCGTGCGACGAGGCTTATTTTTTTTGTATTTTAAAACATCCTTTTCGTAATGAGTCATCAACCCGAAAAAGCCATTTTCAGCGTCGTAGTACATTTGTAAATAGGAGAAGTTATCGAAAGGGACTCGTTTGTCCTCTTTTTGATAAGTTGCATTGACTAATTCAAATTTATCAATGCTAAAAGGTGCTGAACTCTTATGTATATACGAAGGTCGTTCTACGCCGTGCGAAGTAGAAAATAGCCAGATATAACCAGCTTTATCAAGACTGATTACGGGATTGTCGTGGGCATCGTCCGTTTTTTTATCCAACACAATCGTTGGGCGGCTTACCGTTTGGGTTTTATGGTCGAAGAAAGCTACTTCATGCAGCAAACTTGGGTTTTCTTCTTTGGAAGATCCGCCGTAACAAAAGAAGGTTTTGTCAACCGCTTTTGAATAAACCGAAAATGGGTAGTGATTGGCGGGGTACGTTCCCAACCCTCCGCTGTATTTGTGAACGTACTCATTACTAGTTTTACCAATGTGATACCAAATTCCCCGAAAACCATCGTCTTTTTGGTTTAGCGTAACTGGCTTCTGAGCAACTGTGTTCAAAAATAAAAAAGATAAAAATACTCCGATATACTTCATTTCCAATCAGCTAATTTTTTCACTTTCACTTTACGCTTAGATGAATCGGGCACGAGCATTACTGTGAAATCATAGGCTTCGTTTGCTTTGAGATCAACCTCAAAACCGACGCGAATTATTCCTTTGTTTTCGGCGTCGTAGTCGTGAACGGGTTCTGCGGACCACTTTTTGAGTTTAACTTCCTGTTTGGAAATTACTATTAACGCCACACTTTTACCATTTTGCGTGAGCGTAATTTGATTCTTTCCGGCTATCTCTGCATCGGCGGGCGTGACCATTGTCCATTGCATCTTTGTCGGGTTGTGACCCGTTTCGATTTCATCCTTAATTACTACAATTTCTTTATCCATTATAGCTACGCCCCGCTTGGCAGTCCTTACTTTATTGGCGTAAACGGGCGTCATATCCGTGACGGCACTCATGAAGTTCTTACGGTCAGTTTGTTGGATTATTTCAGATTTACCATCTACCAATTGGAATTCGTTATCAAACGTAAGCGTGTTATGGTAGCGGTTATTATAACGCAGTATTTTCCAACGCTCTCCGTCCTGCTCTTTATCCCATAGCTTGACTCCTTTCGATTCCAGAGATTGGTAATTTTGCATTCCTAAATCCATTGCCCAGCGTTCGCCATTGGTATCCATCACAAATGAGCCGATGTCCATGTGTCCGTGGTTTACGGAGGGTGATCCGCTCTTTAATCCAACAAAAATTGCGTTGGGGTCTGTCCAGGAAGTTCGCATCATCACCACGGGATTTTTACCTTCTCCCTGCCAAAAAAGTTTGCTTGGTGGTGGTGAATTTTCAAAAGATAATCCTTTTCCCCAAATCATTACTGAGGGGAAAATTCGATCCGAGAGGCGATAGGTTTTATTTTCTACAAATTCATTTTGTCCATAAATTAACGACGGATTGTTCGCTTTTGAGGCAAACCAAAAAATGGTGGGTTCAAAGCGTTTTTCTCGGAGATGACCCGCGTCGGAATAATTAAAGGCATAGCCACTTGCTCCAATCATGTGCTGTTTGTATTCGGCAGTTGCCAGAAATCCCGGCGTATTTGTCAACCCAAAATCTGTATCGTAAACTTTTTCAATGGCATTCAAGAAAAGTACGTTGAATGATGTTCCGTAGGTCCAATACGAATCCCCTTCGGGGTACGCACCGGAAGGTTGGTAATCTTTCATGGGCAATTTGATAGTTTCTACCGCTCGCTCTATCGTCTTCTGTGCGAGTTCGGGAGCATCTTCGTAAACTGCCAATGCTCCAAATGTCATTCCGGCATTGCAAACCTGATTCCAGTTGTGGGATGCTTTTAAAAACCAGTTATATTTTTTATCGTAAGATGGTTCAATTCCCTTCGTCAGAATTGCCTCACGGATAATTTCTTTAGAACTCGTTGACAAATCATTGAAAAGCCAATCGTACCCAATAGCCGCCGCCATGGTCATTTCTGCCACGTCTAAAAAGTGTGTTGGATTCCAGTCTGTAAATTGTGCTATTTTGAGTAACTCTTCCTCGGCACGATTAAAATATCTTTTATCTTCCGTCATGCGGAATGCGTACGACAGGAAGTAGGTGCGTCTTAGGGCTTCGCGGGAAACAGAAAGTAACCGCCTTCCGATTTGTTTGCGTTCCAGCGTTTCGAGCGAAATAATGGCGTCGGCTTCTCCCAAAATATCTTCGTGGATTTGTCTCCAGTATTTGTCGCTTTGTATGTTGTTTTGAATGTTCTGCAAGTCGCTGTCGAAGAGCAATAAACGCGGATGCGACTGACTAATATTTTGCGGAATATTTACTTGCCCGTTAACCAGCAGAGAGCTGATTATGACGAGAAGAAATAGTGTAGTGAGCTTTTTCATGTTTGGGTTAGGTATTGTTTTCCGTTTGATGGAAGCGAACAAGGCGTTTCAAATGAGTTGAAAAAAGTAAACCACAAAAATTTTTGTGGTTTACTAAAACTGTTAACCTATGAAGTTCTTATTCCCAACCCGGATTTTGCCCGATATTTGGGTTCTGTGCCAGAGTGTTCAACGGAATTGGCCATAAGTAATCACGACCTTCGTTGAACGTTGGTACGGCAAAGTCTGAGCCGGCATAAGGATCTAAGTATTCTTTGCCATTTTCTGGGTCAGTGTATAAACCAATCACAGAACCAGCATAGCGGGTCTTCTGCTCAGCATTCATTGCTAAACCAAGAGATTTTTTCTCCAACTTCTTTCCTTGCTTCCAACGGCGGATATCATCATAACGATAACCTTCGTTAAACAGCTCTACACGTCGTTCACGACGAATTTCTGCGAGTAAAGGTGATATTCCATCCGAAGTATAACGTGAATCAACCGGAACATCTGAGATATTCAAGTGAGGCATAGCAACACGGTCACGGAGTTTATTGATTGTCATGTCAAGATCAGCCTGCGTAATTGTGCCCAATTCGGCTTTCACCTCAGCATTGATTAAAAGTACCTCGGCAAAACGCATAACGATGGCGGGTGATTCAGCGGTATTAAACGCTTTACCTATCATATCATCGGCGTTATAATTCTTAATTACGTGGTAGCCAGTATTGGTTTGGCGGCCACCCGCCATTCCGTTAATGCGAGGGTAATCACGCGTATCACCATTATGGAATTTATACAAGCGAGCATCGTCTGGATGAAGAACTGTCTGACGCATCCGTGGGTCACGATTCACGAAAGTGTCTTCGATGGTCTCGTCTCCCTGATACAAAGATGATGTCGTAATTGGTTGACCATCGGTACATAAATAGTCTTCTACGAAATCACGGGTAGCTCCACCGTGGTATTGGAAATACGACTGTACGTGGTTGGTGAAAATACCTAAGTTATATTTACGCCAGTACATCACTTCAGGGTTACCACTAACGTCGAGTGTCCGCATGTACGAATTATAGTCTGTGTCTGGATTACCTGTATTGAAAATACTGTAAGGACCTTGGTCAATTATTTCTTGTGACGCTTCAGCGGCTTTTTGCATGAATTTGTCACCACCTGGAAGTCCGTGATATTTCCTCCAAGTACCTTCAAACAAACATACTCTTGCCTGAACGAGCAATGCACACCAACGATTCAAACGTCCCGGAGCGTTCCCATCACCCCAATTATCAGGTAAGTTTGTTGCGGCAAATTCAAGGTCTTCAAAGATTTTGTCCATTGCTTCTACACGAGGCATTCTTTCAGCAAAGAGTTCCTCTGATTCTGTATTGAGCTCTTTTTCAATGTACGGAACATCTCCAAACTTGCTTACCTTATCAGCGTAAAACCAGCCACGGAAGAGTCTTGCTTCGCCAATATATTGATTTCGGACTCCTTCTGAGACATCTGCTCTGCCATAATTTGCCATTCCAATATTAATGGCACGTACGAAGTCCCAGCCCTTGTAACCATAGAAATCTGGGTTTCCAGGGACTTGATATTTACCCGACCTTACCTGCATGTAGAAGGTGTGGCGTGGATGCCGGGCGGTAGCGTTATCTGACAATTCGTCAAGATACCACCTGCTGTACCGATGACTGTCGAAACCGTCATCGTGAGCCATCAGGATAGGCACATTGTCATCGTTACGAGCAATGTTATACAAGCTGTTGTTGTAAACTGCCAGATCATTCTCTGTATTCCAAAACGTATCGTTGGAAACCGCATCTAACGGGACTCTTTCCAGAAATTCGTCATTACAACTTGTTCCTACAAACAAGAGTGCAATTAATGCTATTATTTTATTTTTCATCGATATCAAATTTTAAAGATTAAAGAGAAAGGTTAACGCCAAGTGTGAAAATACGCTGCATTGGATATTCAATAGCAGTACTGAATATCGACTCCGGGTCAAGTGGTTTTCTCAAAGTCGTAAATTCCCAAAGGTTTGCACCCACAACAAATATTTGTAGGTTCTCCATACCAATTTTATTTACAGCACCTGTTGGCAAATCATAACCAAAACGTAGGTTCTTTAAACGGATAAATCCGGCGTTTTGTAAATAACGAGACTGCTGCTGAAGGTTCTTTTTATCATTTGTTGAAATGTGGGCAGCCGGGAAATAAGCATCTCTGTTATCTTCTGTCCAGGTCTCTGTCAGGAAGTAACGCTCTACGTGACCCGCATTGAAGGGGAAGAACCACGTCCAGTTACCAGATGATGGCCAGAAATCACGTCTTCCAATTCCTTGAAAGAAGATGTTGGCACTGAAGTTTTTGTATCGCAGGGTACTATTGATACCAAACGAATAACGTGGTGTTTCGTTCCCGATTATCTTACGATCACCCGGGTCATCTACGGTATTACTACCGGGGCTAATAATTCCGTCACCGTTTAAGTCAGCGTACTGAATATCACCTGCTCTCCAGTTGTTACCAATACGGGATTGGTCAGGAGCAGCGGCTACTGCGTCATCAGACTGAAAGATGCCGACGGTTTCGTAACCCCAAATCTCTCCTAATTGCTGACCCACGCGGAAAGTATTATTAATCGCCCCGGTTGGGTTTTCAAACTTCGTGATTGTCGCTGTTGCATCGGCAAGTGCCAATGATACATCGTAGCTGAAGTCTTTTCCTACCCGATCTCTCCACGTTATGCTGGCTTCCCAACCGCGAGTACGAAGATCAGCGGCGTTTTCTTTCGGTGCATCCGTTCCTAAAATATCAGGATACGCCACGTTCATTAACATGTTCTTGGTATCTCTTGTATAGACATCAAATGACGCGTCTAATTTGTTGTTCCACAATGAAACGTCCAAGCCGATATTCTGGGAAGCAACAGTTTCCCAAGTCAAAGAAGGGCTAACTAACCCGGGAGCAGAGACAAACGGAATCTGACCGCTTGAGAATTGATACGGAGATAACCCCGCACCTAAAGTAGCGATAGACGGGTAATATACTTGTGTGTTTCCATTTTGCAGCGTTTGGTTTCCTAACTGACCGTAAGAAGCACGGACTTTGAGATTATTTAACCACGTGATGTCTTGCATAAATGCTTCCTCACTAATTCTCCAACCACCAGAAACCGACGGGAAGAAACCAAAGCGTGATTCGGTAGGGAATCGTGAAGAACCGTCATAGCGACCGTTGAACTCTATTAAGTAGCGATCATCGAAGATATAGTTTAGACGATAAAACGCACCACGAACGGAAAAGTCCTCTTCCGAACCAAAGGTCTGTTGGATACCCGTGGTTGCCGTGATATTAGGAACTAACGGACTGATTAGTCCAAAAGCTCTGGCACCTACGAAACGATAGTTACCGTCTTCTTGGTTAAAACCAGCCAGTAAATTTACATTGTGTTGAGTAGGTAGCATCGGGAAGCTGTACTCACCGTAAATGTTTAGTACATTGTAACGGTTTGTCCGTGTTTCATTTCTGACAAAATCATTTCCGCTAAACCCATTAGTTATCGGGCTTGGACTTGTTAGGTCATTTGAAACAATTTCAACTTTACTTTGTACGTCTTTATACTCACGGTTAAATGAGTTGTGAGAGTAACTTCCAATAATTTTCAGCCCTTCTGCTGGCGTAAGGGTTAGCCCTTGCGTTAACCAAATGTCATTATTAGTAAACGTCCTTCTTCCACCATCCAATAGGTACGGAAACCAGTTTGTTCCACCAAAGTACTTTCCGATGAGTGGTTCGTATTGGTCACGGTCTCCTTGTTCGAGGTAAAATGGAAGGTCAGGAAACTGGACGGGCATAATGGGATTGACACGAGCCAGTGAATTAATGTTAACATCCCAGTTGTAAAAAGTAGGCTTATCACTATTCTGCTGATTGAAAATAACTTTCTCATTTAGTGTTAGCCATTTATTGATTTTGAAGTCAGCTTTCATCATCAAGTTGTAACGCTTGAATTTCTCATTATTTGCTGGCTTAATGTAACCATCCTTGCTTAGGTGACCAAGTGATAAATAATAGCTACTCTTTTCTGATCCACCCGAAACAGATACGTCGTACTGTTGGGTCGGGGCGAAGTCAGTCATGATTTGATCCTGATAGTTATTGTTCCCGTAGAAACGTAAGTCTCCATCAAAAACTCCCCAAGCATTCTCATCGGTAGGATTTTCTGACCAACGTCTTGTTCCTTCTACATAATCGTCATCGTAATTTGGAGCACCATTAGTACGAATATTTGCTAAGTTACGAGCATTCACAAACTCATGTGGATCTGTAATAGGATCCATGTTAAAGATAGGTTGAGCCAAAGATATTTGTGAACTGACATTGACTCTTATTTTTCCGGCGGAACCGGATTTGGTTTCAATCAAAATAACACCAAAAGCGGCACGGGCACCGTAAACAGCCGCCGCAGCGGCATCTTTCAATACCGATACACTTTTAATATCGTTCGGGTTGATGCGGTTAATATCCATCGGAACGTTGTCCACTAACACAAGTGGAGAGCCGCCGTTTATGGAATTAAAACCACGAATGTTAAATTCGGGCGATTGCGATGGATCACCATTCTGTACGGTTACGTTCAGGTTAGGAATTACGCCTTGAAGACCTTCTCCCACGTTTGCGATGGGCCGACTTTCGAGGCGTTCGGCGGTTGCCACGCCTACTGAACCGGTTAAGTTGACCTTTTCTTGCGTACCGTAACCAACCACTACGATTTCAGCGAGGGTTTTTTGATCCTCTTCTAAAGTAACGTTAATAGCAGTTTGGGTACCCACTTTTATTTCTTTCGGCAGAAAACCGATAAAAGTGAATACCAGTACATCGTTCGGGGAATTTGTTGTCAGACGGTAATCCCCATTCGCATCTGTTGAAGTACCTTTTGTAGTACCTTTGATTTGCACACCAACGCCCACCATAGATTCACCAGCGGGGTCGGTCACTTTGCCGCTTGTAGTTTGAGCTGCTACATCGAAACTGCTTGTTGTAAACAGTAGCACGCAGCAAAAACATGCAGTGAAAAATGTTTGAAGTAGATTTTTGTTCATGAGTTGAATAAATTTATTGAATTGTAATTTAGGGTAAAAAAACTGGATTAATCAATGTGGCGTAAAGCTATATTTACGCAATCGTTTTCGTAAATTTGAAGAAACTATTTTTAAACCTTTGAGTAGTGATTCAAGGTTTGCTTTCTAAAAATGTTAATATAGCAATATGGGAGAAGTGACAATTAAAGATATTGCGATTGCCTTAGGAATGGCTCCTTCTACAGTTTCGAGGGCATTGCGGGGAAGCTACGAAATAAACGAAAAGACCCGTTTGCGGGTAGAGAAGTACGCCCAGCAAGTGAATTACCGTAGAAATACAATTGCTCAGAGTCTGCGGGAAAAACGGACGAGGGTATTGGGGGTTGTTGTACCTGAGATTTCTAACAACTTTTTTTCGGAAGTTATAAATGGGATTGAAGACGAGGCCTTTACCAGAGGATATCAAATCTTGATTTTTCAAACCCACGAATCTTTTGAACGAGAAAAGCAGACGGTTCAGCAACTTTATGAGCGTCGGGTTGATGGATTACTTATCAGCCTGTCGGGCCAAACCACAGACATTGAACACTTAAGCAGATACAGAAAGGAAGACCTGTCGGTGGTTTATTTTGATCGGGTTCCGGAAGGAGAGGAGGTTGATAAGGTAGTAGTTGATAGTTTTGAGGGAGTATACAGTGCTGTAAATTGGATGGTCTCAAATGGCATGCGGAAGATTGCTCTGCTCACCAGCCCGCCGGATATTTACATTACTAAAAAACGATTAGCTGGCTACACTCAGGCTTTAGAGGATAATGGCATTACTTACAATGAGGAGCTGATAAAATATTGCGGTTTTGAACCTTGGGAAGCTCACGAAGCCATCAAAGAATTAATTGATAACCACCAACCGGACGGTTTTATAACTTGTGCCGATCGTCTCACGATTGATAGTTATGAGGAATTCAAACGGCAACTTACTATAGGGAGTACGTCGTTAGTGCCATTTTTCGGATTTACGAACATCAACGTAGCTCATTTGCTTGATCCGCCGATAAACGCCATCGTCCAACCCGCTTACGAGATGGGAAGTAAGGCGGCGAAGCTGCTCATTGATAAGTTAGAATATAATGAAAACAAACATTCGAACCGAAAGCCATCCACTACACCCACGGAAGCTAAGTTGAAAACTAAATTAAAAATACACTTCGTGGAATAAAGCAACTGCTAGATTATATCATTCAAAGTCGCTTAAACAAGAGAAGCCCGGTTAGAAATACTTCGTTCGTCGGGTTGTCTTCCTCGTAAAATGGCTAACGTATTATTTATCGTATTGACGCACATTTCGGTGTACGTTCGTGCGGTTAAACTTCCCACGTGAGCGGTAATCAAAGTATTTGGGTGATTTATTAACTCTTCGTCTTCTATTCTTGGTGGTTCTTCTATCAGCACATCCGCCCCAAATCCGGCAAGCTTTTCGTTTTTTAGAGCGTTGGTTATCGCTTTTTGATCGATGATTCCGCCCCGTGCGGTGTTTATCAAAATCGAGGTGGGTTTCATCAACTTCAAACGCTCCGTATTTATCAGGTTTTCCGTGTCGGGCGTTAGTGGTAAATGCAACGTAACGATATCTGACGTTTTGAGCACTTCCTCCAAAGAAAGAAACTGATACGGAACGTTTTCTTCAAAAATATTCCAGTAGACGACGTTCATTCCCATCGCTTCGGCGATTTTAGCAACCCGCTTCCCGATGTTGCCAAGCCCCAAAATACCGAGCTTTTTACCATTGATTTCATCGCCCGAAAACTCTTTTCGCCAATCCCAGTTTCCCGCTTTTACTTCGTTTACAGAGCGATAAAGATTTCGCTGTAACATTAACATCAATGAAATGGTGTGTTCGGCAATTGTAGCGGAGTTTGAACCCGGAGCATTCACTACTTTTATATTTCGTTTTGTTGCGAATGCTACGTCCACATTATCCAGCCCAACTCCGCAACGAGTGATAGTTTTTAAATCAGGAAATGCCGAAATCAACGCTTCGTTTACTTGCCCTTTTCCACGGGTAACTATTCCATTAATTGATTGACTACTAATTGCTTGATTTAATGAACCTTCATCGTAACCCGTAAGGATTTCTATGTCTTCAGCGGTTTCTAATAAAGTCATTGCATCGTCGGCGATGGTTTCAAGAAGGAGAACTTTGTACTTCATTTTGTAGCGTCTTCTCCGTGATAAAGCGTGGCATCTTTTGACTTATAGCCTCGGAAGTCGTTTCGTCCTGATACGTAAATACCTTCTTTGAAAAGTTCGTCTTCCAGTATTTTTGGGTCAACTTCAAAGCCCGGAGGACTCGACAGTTCCAATAAATTTCCCGAAGGGTCACGCACGAACATTTGAATATTTCCGCCTGGTAAAACCCGCACCTTTCCCCAGGGCGAGGTATCGATGACTCCGAGTGTCTTCATCCGCCAAAAAGTTTCGTTGATATCGTCCATTATCAGGCAAACGTGCCCACGGAAAGAATAGGCGTCTTCCCATTCGGTGAGGTGGAGTTGCTGCGTTTCGTTAAACTTAAAAAAGGCGGTGGGGTAATCGAACAGAAATGCCGGAATGACTTCCAGCCCAAGTTCTTTCTCGTAAAATTCGCACGCTTCCTCAAGGTTTTTTACCACGAGTGCCACGTGATTGATACCAGTTGCTTTAGCCATTATATTTTAATAAGTGTAAAGTCCTTTCAGCAAATAAAGAACTTGTTCATTAAAGAGTAACGTGTCAGCCTGAGCTTGTCGAAGGTAGTCTGTACAGAGCATTTCAATCGCATTGGCGACCCGGAACTTAATGTAACATTTAAATTAAATCTTAATTGACTGTGAACAAGTCTTTTTTATCAAAAGCGACTTTAGGTTGAATAGATGAATGAGCGACTAATATAAAGCTTATCTGTGAATAAAATAAATTATAACTATTTGGAACGATTGTTCTGTTATGTTGACTTTGTACTGGAACGTTCGTTCTGGAAAGTATTTGTAAATTATAACGGTAGAAAAAATGAGTAATTTAAACGGAAAAATTGCCGTAGTAACGGGTGGAAATAGTGGAATTGGCTACGCAACAGCAGCCAAATTGAAAGCAGACGGAGCAGCCGTAATAATCACCGGACGCAACGCCGAGAAGGTTAAAACCGCCGCTAAGGAATTAGGTGTCACGGGTGTGGTAGCAGACGTGAAAGACTTGAAAGCTATTGACGAATTAGTAAATGAAGTGAAGTCAAATCACGGAAACGTGGACATACTCTTTGTAAACGCCGGAATTTTTGCCTCCGCTCCGATTGGACAAATCTCAGAGGAAATGTTTGATAATCAAATGGGTATAAACTTTAAAGGGGCAGTTTTTACAACTGAAAAATTTCTCCCAATTCTAAACGACGGAGCATCAGTAATTAATCTTTCTTCGGTGAATGCTTACACGGGAATGACCAATACCGCAATCTATGCGGCTTCAAAAGCAGCTTTGAACTCTTATACCCGAACAGCAGCAACAGAACTTGCACCCCGCAAAATCAGGGTAAATTCTGTGAATCCGGGTCCGGTTTCCACACCGATTTTTGGTAAAACGGGAATGAGCGAGGAGCAACTCAATGGTTTTGCTCAAGCTATGCAAGACCGAATTCCGTTAAAACGATTTGGTCAGCCGGAAGATGTAGCGAATTTAGTTACTTTTTTAGCTTCTGACGATGCTTCATTTATCACGGGCGGCGAATACAATATTGACGGCGGAATCATTATCAATCCATTGGTCGGTTAAGTTAATGCACGATTTACGAAGTGCGAGTTTGAGAAAACCGTATCTTCGTAAATCGTTATTCAAAAACTTAAATCAAAAAATGCCCCGTGTAAAGCTATTTAACGAAGACGAAGTATTGCAGAAAGCCACGGAGCTTTTCTGGAAGCGGGGATATCACGCCACGTCCATTCAGGACTTGGTAACGCACTTGGGAATCAACCGGGCGAGTATTTACGATACTTACGGCGGCAAACGGGAATTGTTTGATAAAGCATTTTTACGTTACCGGACAGAAAACAGCGAACGAATTGTAGTATTTTTCGCTACGCAACCCGTTGTAAAAGAGGGTCTGCGAAAATTATTTGAAATAGTGGTTAATGAATCTCTCAACGACTGCGACCGCAAAGGTTGTTTTGTGGTAAACTCCATCACTGAACTCGTTCCCGACGACGAGACCATTCGCCCCGAGCTAATTGCTCACAAAGAAATGATGGAAAATATCTTCCTCAATTACCTGCAAACGGGCGTTGAAAATGGCGAAATATCCTCTGATAAAGATCTTAAAACCATCGCCGGATTACTGCTTACCTTTTACAGCGGCGTAAAAGTTGTGGGCAAAATCGACGACTCAAACGCACAACTTCAAAATGCTACGGCGATGATTGGGGCTTTGTTGGGGTGAATAGCAGATTTCATTTTTTGATAAACATTACTTATAATTCCCGTGGTGCAAGGGCCTTTCGAACCTGCACGTTCCCGTTTGAGGTTTTTTGCTTAGAAAGTAACACAAATAATGCGACGAATTTCCATGAAAAATTCTAAGATTTACCTATTCGTATCGCCAGTTCTCCCCGTGTCGGGTCGAAAGACCCGCCACCAATGTAAGATGATCATAAACTCCTTTATTGAACTATCGTCATTTCGTTGACTTTTTTACCGTCAACGTCGTAATGCGTAAATGTAATGGACTCATTAGCGGTTACTTCCACAGCTAAGAAACCGCCTTTCACCCGCAGAAACTGATGTTCAGGCATGACATCGTCGGGATTCCATCCTTGAGCGTGTTCATCACTGGTAGCTCCCGAGCTGAACTCGAGTAAACCTGTTTTTGCATCTTTGGAAACGTATTGCCAATGGCGGTCGCCGCAAATAACGTACGTACGTTCAAGCGAACTAAGAAAGTCACGAAGCCAATTGCCCTCGGTGGCGAAAGCTGCGTTTGAATGATTATCGTTTTTCCCCTTCGCCCGGTCGGGACCCACCACTGGCGTAGGCGAAATGAGTAATTTAAACGTAGCGTCTGATTTGGTCATACTCTCAACGAGCCATTTTTTTTGTGCTTCGCCCCAAATTGTTTTTTGCTTGCTATCGGCGATGGTATTGTCGCTTCTGAATTCTCTGCCTTCCACAAACCACAGTTGCAGGTCTTTGCCCCAGCGGAAGGTGCGAAACGGCGATTCTTTGCTTATTGGAGCTTGCTCATACCACAAGTTTATGCCGTCTTCAAAGCTCAGTTTTCCATAATCAGTGCTGTAGGGTGAGGCATCATCTTTCAGTACATCGTGGTCATCTTTTTGAATGTAGAGCGGCGTTTGGTTGTAAAAATCTACCAGACTTGACCAAGCGTTCATGGCACTCCATTTGTGCCGTGCCTGCTCAACGGTGTAAGCAAGTGGCCCCGGTTTGTCATAGTACACGTAGTCTCCGGTTTGGCAGTGAAAAGCGGGTTTCAGTTTCAGCATGGCGTCATACGCTTTAAATCCCCGCTCGGGATCGTCGAAATCCCAAAAATATTGACAAGATGAAGCAGTAAAAGTGATAGATGATTTTGCATCAGGAACGGGAGCAGTAGTAAAACTTCCGCGTGCAATTTGCTTCTTAGACAATGCCGACTTTTTTCCTTCAAGAATTACGTCGTAGGTCGTATTGGGCGAAAGCTGCGTGAAGTTTTCTCTCACAATATAATCGGTACTTCCGGTTGCTATCAGCCACTTTGTTTCAAAGATTTGTTGACTGCTTCGCAACGTAACTCTGACTTTTCCTGACTGTCCAGGAACCGCACCGTCCATTTCTGCAAGGGGCATGTCATTGTCGAACCCAATAGGATGCCGCATGGGTGGGGCTTTCCGTTCGTGAGAAATAGCAATGGGTGTTTCAATCGCACATAATCTTGTTTGGATTATGGCACTTGTATCGCTTACTTCGCCGATTTTCATACCCGTGGTGAAATACGCCTGACCGCTGCTGAGGGAAGAAATTAGGGCGAGTAAAGAGATTAAGATTGGTATCGGTTTCATAGAATAAGTCTAATCAAATTAAAGTATATGATGTTCAGTAACTTACGGATGAACTTGCCAATGTTCAAGGGCTTTACCCATTAATTTTTGGTCACTTACGTACGTAAAGCCCACTTTTTGGTAGAGTTTTTTGGCGTTGAAATTCTCTTTTTCAACCAATAAACCGAGAACCTGCTTCTGCTTTCCGGCAAATTCTTCAACCAAAAATGTCAATAATTTTGATCCAAAACCTTGTCCACGATGATTTGGTGAAACCGCGAAGCAGTCGAGGTACATTTCGCCACTTTGCGTTTCGGATTCGGGGTTAAATTTTGAATTGAAATTCGTTTTGACAAAATCGATAACTTGCTGCCGTAATCGCAGCAAATCTGCCCCATCGTAAACGTTTGCCACCGTAATTATTTCGTCGTCAATTTTCCCGATAAAGCAATTTTGCCACGAGTATTGATTGTCCGATTTAACGGTAAAATGATTCAGGAATTTCAACGCCATTTCCTTATCCTTCTTTCCAATAAATTGATAAACAATCTCTTCCATTGCCATAAATAAAAAGTAGGCGATGGTTTGAGCATCCTTACTGGTTGCCTTTTGAATCATCACGGATTTTTGAACACGATATATAGGTATGGCTGTACCCTGTCTCAAACCGTAAACTCCCGCACAAAATCCCAATTTGGGGTAACGCCCAATCCGGGAGTGGTTGGAGCTTGAATCATGCCGTTTACAGCTTCGATTTTTTCGTTGACTAAATCGTACATCATTGGGTTACCACCGGAAGAAAATTCAATGACTACGGCGGCGGGGGAGGCAAACGCTACGCTGACGCCCGCCATAAACGAAAACGCCGAACCCCAACAATGCGGGGCTAATTCCAACTGATAAGTATGAGCCAATTGTGCTACCCGCATGGCTTCGGTGATGCCGCCGATAATCGCGGAATCGGGTTGAACAACATCTAACGCTCGGTGGGCAATCATATCTCGCACATCAAAAGCAGTGTATTCACTTTCTCCGGCGGCAATCGGAATATCGGTGCTGCGGCGTACCTCCGCCGTTCCGATGTGATTATCGGGATTGATAGGTTCTTCAAACCAATACAAGTCGCAATCCCGCACGCCTCGGCAAAATTGTTTTGCTTCCGGAACGCTGTATGTTCCGTGGGCATCTGTCATTAATTTTATATCGTCGCCAATGGCTTCGCGGGCGGTTTTTACCCGTTGTACGCTACGTTTTACGGTATCGTCCATAATTCCGACCCGCATTTTTACACCTTTGAAACCTTTTGAGATATAGCTATTTAGCTGCTCGCCAATATTGTCAACGTCCGCCCAACCGCCGCTGGCGTAAGCTTCCATTTCTTCCCGACAGGCTCCGCCAAGTAACTCTACCGTCGGTACGCCGAGGGCTTTTCCTTTCAAATCCCAAAGGGCGGTATCTACGCCACTCATGGCGGAAATGGTTAAACCACGTTTTCCCAAAATCGGGAATTTTCGACCACGCGAGAGAGCATAATGATCGCGGGTTCCGTTATAAATATGTTCCCAAATACGGGTGATATGCCGGGCATCTTTTCCGAGAAGAATGGGTTTGATTTCGTTCTCAATGCAACTCACAATCGAAGCACATTCTCCCGATGAACCCACGGCGGCCTTAGCTTCGCCGAAACCTTGCATGCCGTTTTCAGTGGTGATGACTACGAGCGTCATGTCAAAATTGGTGAGTAATCCGTAATCAGACTTGTGTTGTTTTCCTTTGGGAATGGGGCAGCGAAGCCAAAAAGCTTCTACGTTGGTGATTTTCATTGAGTTGTTATTGGTTGAATGTTTTTGTTTTTCTGTTCTTCGTGGGATCTATCCCCGGCTAAAGCCGTACCTGGTCTGGATAGTCCCCTCCGAGAAGGGGACTTGCTTTTTCTTTGATTTCTTGGGCGACGAATATTCGTCAGTTCTGAAAGACGGGGTGGGTAGTACTTGTAATGTTACTTACAACCGCTTCTGCCTATTATTCTTCTCCAACTACCCTTCATCAATTCTCGGAGCATTTTCTGAAATCCATGGTGAGATATGTTCGAGTACGATGGGAATTTTCTTTTTTACATCAATATCCTGAAAGCGGCGGAAAGTTACTCCAAAACTTTCAAGTTTCGTTTGTCTGATCTTATCATTTGCTGCTACTTCTTCCCACGAATGCGTGATCCCGTCAATTTCGACAACTAATTTTAAATCTTGGCAGTAAAAATCAACGATGTAATTATCAATTGGTTTTTGTCGGTCAAAGTCATAACCGAGCATTTGGCAGTTCTTTAGTTTATTCCATAATAGAACTTCTGATAGCGTAAGGCTTTTCCGCAACGACTGGGCAAGTTCTTTGAGCTCTGGGCATTGAGTTTGATTTAGTTTTGATGTGAAAATGCTCGTTCTACGCCGAACCTACCTCCGGCTAAAGCCGTACCCCTCCGAGACGGGGATTCGCCTGTTCTTTGCTTTCTTTTCCTTACAAGGCAATCGACGATTGTGCAAATTCTCCTCCTCGGAGGGGTGGCAGCTTGACGAATTCGGATGACGGGGCGACCGACGCTCGGTGGGTCATACCCGATAAGTCAGCTAAACTAACCTCAACACATCGGCCTTAACGTATCAGATGACTTTTGCGTGAGCATTGTATAAAATTCCTCGGTGACGGAGGAACTGCCGTGGTCTTCGAGGAATTTCTTCTGCTCGGCGGATAACCCTTCCTGATCTTCTTCGATGGAATTGGGGTAGGGGTTGGCGGGTGTTCGGTCTAACGGTGAACAAAATTCTACCGAAAGTACATCGTTGTATCCGATTTCGTGGAGCGTTGCCACAATTGACTGCCAGTCCAGCGTTCCCATTCCGGGAGCCATCCTATTATTGTCTGCTACGTGAAAACCAACTAAACGTCCTCTCGTTCTAAGAATTGCATTATAAATATGTTCTTCTTCGATATTCATGTGGAAAGCATCGAGGCAAACGCCGCAATTTTCTCCCACGGCTTTGGCTAATGTAAGTGCCTGATCGCCGCGATTTATAAAGTAGGTTTCAAAACGATTTATCGGTTCGATGCCTAATTTTATTCCAATGCTTTCTGAGTATTCGTAAACTTCTTGCATACTTTCCACGGCTCGTTCCCAGTCTTCTTCGGGGCGTCCCTCGGGAACAATTTTTCCGACGGTTGACGGTACGACAGAAACCATGTGCCCGTCGAGTTCTTTAACCATTGTTACCACGTCTTTTACGTATTGAACAGACATTGTCCGTTGGGCGGAATCTTTCGCGAGGAGGTTTCGCTGTTCGAGCATTAAGGTTACTGAACCCCAACATTTTACGCCGGCATCATCCAGTACTTTTTTTACTTTTTTTGTATCGTATGACTCGGGCGTTCCTTGTATTTCGAGGTATTCGTACCCAATTCGGGCGATACGGTCAATGGTTTGTTCGATGCTTTCAGCTCGCATCCAATTGTGAATGGCTAATTTCATAGTTGATTTTACGGATTAATTTTTGATGAGTTATTTTCTTTAAATCATTCGATTACCATCGGTTTCATATTTTTCTTAAATTTCTGTCCAAACCCAGAATTATTCGGATTGTATTCAGAAACCGTTGCGGCGTTTACACCATTTCTGGGAATTTCCTTTTCCATTCCTAATGCCCAGTACATACCGTTCAACGCCAGTTTTCGCATTGACTCTTCTTTGAAATCGTAGGGGTGTCCGAGCGTGGTAAAAAATACACGGGCGGTTTTTCCGCTCGTTCCGGTATAAGTCTTTGTCCAAGCCACAGGATTTGTGAGCGGGAATTTATCCAACCGGTTATTCATTTCGTGGTTTGAGCGAAGCGACTTACCTTCTAAAAATGGCTTGGCGTCACCGTTCAATTTCCAATCGCCGCCATCTACATGGTAAAGCCACGAGTATGCTTCAAACGGCTTAAAACCATTCAGGATTTTAGTTTTAGCGTTTGGTAAAACGGTCAACTGAGTCAATGGTGCGTTACCATCTTCAAAATGTCCGTGGTGCGTAATCCATTGTTGACCAAATACTTTGGTGGGCCAGGCACTGTTGAGATGTTGCATTTCGGGATTATCTTTGTACATAAAGGTGTGCGTTGCGGTTCGAAAACCAACTATCGGGCGACCGCTCTCGGCGTAGTCGGTTATCATCTTGGCTTGGTCTGGCGGTAACGCCCGAAAACGAGCAAAAACGACCATCAAGTCGGCGGTTTTCAATGCTTCCAACCCTTCGATATTATCTACCCGGTTTGGGTCAACAATACCCTCGTCATTCACTGAATAGCAAAGCGTTATTTTCGCTCCCAATTCACGGTGTAAAATTTCTCCCAACATCGGCATGGATTCTTCGGAACGGTATTCTTCGTCACCGATAACAAAGACAATGTGCGGAGCTTTCTTTTGAGCGAAGGTTGTAATTCCGCAAAGAAATAGGAATGCGATGATTAATGAATTTTTCATAGAATGGAAATGATGAGTCAAGTAGAATGGACCTCACAGGTTTCTAAAACCTGTGAGGTCTATAGGATGTCAATTATTTATTCGGATGCTGCTTTAAAAGTTCATCGGGCGTATAAAAACCTTGCTTGCCTTTGGTGGCTTCCCGCACTTTTTTAACCAAATCAGGCGTAAGATGTTCGGAGGTTGTGTTGCCAAAAGCGTTACGCACGTAGTTGCCCACGGCGGCGATTTCTTCATCGTTCAACATTCCACCGTAAGGGGTCATTGGTACGTTGCCGGGGTATTTTTTGCCGTTTACTTCAATGGGCCCGTATAAGCCATTCAGCATAATTTTTACTAAACGCTCTTTATCTCCCATGACCCAGCGACTGCCCGTAAGAGGCGGAAATCCAGACGATTCTAAACCCGCTCCGTTTGGTTGATGGCAAGTAGAACAATACCCGTCGCGGCTATAAATTTCCTTTCCCATTGTCAACAGACGTTCGGCTTCCGAAACAACTTTCTTAGGTTTGGTAATTAGGTATTCACTGATTGGTTTTTTAACGAAATCGTACTGCCTTTTCATCCAGTCGTCAATTTCGTTTTTCTCGAAACTTTCGATAACGGTTTCTTTATCATTTTTGTCAAGCCACGATCCCGCCACCATTGCTTCCATACGAACCCGACCGTGCGGATCATTGGCGGCTTTGGCGAGTAATTCAGTTTGATTTTTAATGTGGTGTTCGTTGTAACGTAATACTTTTACCGTTGCCGCCCGAACTCGGTAGTCAGGTGATTTTAACAATTGATTTAGTAATTCTTCGTCAATTTTATTCAACCCCCAACTTACCCAAAGTCCTTCTAAAAGGTTATGCTGATAATTTTTGTCAGATTGGTCTAAGTTAGCTGTCCACGCCTTCATCGCGGTTAAAACGTCATTTGGGTTTCTTTCCCGCAGCTCCCGACGGGTGCGGTAACGGGTTCTGTATTCGGGAAGTTTTAAGTTATCGAGTAATTCAGAAATGGACGCTCCGGCCACTTTGGCGGGTTTTACTAATGGACGCGAAGGATAAGTAATTCGGTAAATTTTACCGTGAACGTGGTCACGGAGCGGGTCTCGTGCGTTATGCTGCATGTGCCCGATTAATACGTTGTGCCAGTCGGCAAGATATAACGAGCCATCGGGGGCAAATTCCATGTCAACAGGTCGGAAATTGGGATCGGTACTCGTAATTAAATCCATGCGGTGCTTGGTTTTATAACCCGTTCCGTCGTCAATCATTTGGTGCATTTTCATCCCCAAAAAACCGATGGTATTATTAATCAACATATCTCCCTGAATTTCGTCGGGGAAGTGGCGACTGTGCACAAATTCTAAGCCGGAAGTTGGGCGAACTTTGTGCTTTTCTTCAATCAGGTTTGCTGAATTTGGGTGCGAAATCCCGTAAACAGATTTCACCGTTCCGGGCATCATCCAATAAACGTCCGGACCTGATGTGGCGGCGAAGAAGTTTTGTCCCCACTCGTCAAAAGCAATTCCCCACGGATTAGGAATTGGTACTTGTGCAGTGCGTTCTAAGTGTTTGCGTTGCGGATTGTACCGCATGAATCCACCGTTTGTTGCCCGAATGGGACCGTAAGGTGTTTCTACATTTGTGTGCAGAAACACGCCCTCGCCCATGTAAATGGCCCCCGATGGGTCGGCACAAAATGCACTAATTACGTGGTGAGTGTCATGATCGTCGAAGCCGCTCAGGATGATTTCCATTTTGTCGGCTTTATCGTCGCCGTCAGTATCGGTGTAGAGTTTAAGGTTTGTTCCTTGTGAAATGTAAACGCCTTCGGGAGCGAATTCAAAACCTGCGGGAATGTGCAGTTTATCGACAAAAACCGTCAATTTATCGGCTTTATTATCGCCGTCGATGTCCTCCAAAATAATGAGCTTATCGTTGGGTTTAGCATCGCCCGGCTTGTAGTGCGGGTACGTCGGCATCACGGCTACCCAAAGGCGGCCTTTGTTATCAAACGCAATCTGTGACGGATTTGCCAAATCGGGAAAGTCTTCTTCGGAAGCGAATAGTTCTACTTTGAAACCCGGAGCAATGGTAAATTTACTCATGACATCTTCGCCGTAGAGATACGGAATACTTTCACCGAGTTCGAAATTCGTTTCGATTTTTTTCAATTTAACGGTCTTGGCATCGGCAGCGACTAAATCGTATTTCTTACCCGTGGCAGTTGCCCAGATTGATGAATCCCGATTAACTGTCATTTCGCGGTTTTTCTGGATTTCTAACGGATAGTTATTCGACCCAAACGGGTTATAGCGTCTGCCAAAAACGTGAACGCCGTTGGGTACTTTATAATCGTTGTGCCAAAACCAGTTTTTCTCCAAAACGGCTTCTTTTACTTTCTCCTTTGAAGCCTTAGCTTTTGCTTTACTTTTTCCGAAAACCTCATCGACTAACAAAGAAGAAAAGAGTTCGTAACCCACTTCGTTGAGCTGTAATCCGTCGATAGTCAATTGCTGATTGTTATTGAACCATTTACTGCTTGGCGAAAAAGCGTCCACAAAAAGTACGTTGTGTTTTGCCGCTACCTCCCGCATGGCATCAGCGTAGAGTTTGAGGTTTTGGTTTTCGATTTTGCCGTTTGGTAAATCGTATTTGTCAGTTAAATCCTGAAACGCAATCGGTGAAACCAGTGCTAATTGCGGAGTAGACTTTTCGTTGTATTTCTGCGAAAGCGTATGCTGAATGAAGGCCGAAAGTTCGGCTTTATAATTTCCTACACCATTTTCTCCGTTGTATGATTCGTTGAAGCCAAAACACGCAATAATTACGTCAGTTTTAAGGCGGCTGAGCCATTCGTCAGGATATTCAAAATGCCCTTCGGGGCGGGAATCGATTCCTAATTCGGTTTGAAACTTCTCCGCTCCCGGAAACGCCCACGGTGTACCTCTGCCCGAATGCGGACGGAAGCCCGGCGTGTCGCCGCCGTCGCACATGTTACGAATAACGAGATTTTTTTCGGGATGACGTAGATGTAGCTCCGTTTCAAAAAGACCGTAGTTCATCATGCGGGAGCACAAATTATTACCGATTAATGAAATGTGAGTGCCTTCAGAAAGTAAAAGTTTGGCGGGCGATTTTGAAACAAATCCCGTAAAAAACAGTACAGCGATGAACGCAAGATACCGCACAGGTATTCGTAACCAATTGAGATTGGTGTTTTCCATGAAAATAGATTATTTATTGTGGGTTGAATAAGTAATTCTAAGGTCGTGAAAAGGATTGAAACCAGCAAAAAATGCATGAAATATTGACCTTTTCGTAGATGAAAAGGTCATAAAAGTAATATTATTATTTTTTATTTTGTAATAAACGCAACCACACTTTCTACAAATTCACGTGGTTTTGTAGCGTGAATCCAGTGATTCGCTCCCGCGATGGTTTGGATTTCGGCGTTTGGGAAAATGCTTTTTATTTCTGGAACATCTTCATCTTTAATGTACGGTGAATCGCCGCCCCGCATGAATAAAACGGGTTTCTCAATGATTTGAATATTAATAAGTTCTTCGCCGACCTGATCGATTTCTTTAGATATAACCGGAATATTGATTCGCCAATCGAAGCCGCCTTCGTCGGTTCGGTAAAGATTTTTTAGAAGAAATTGTTGTTCTCCGAAGTCAGAAACGTAATTTTTGAAAATATCGGTAGCGTCGTTACGACTTTTTATTTTTGTTAAATCGATGGCGTTCAAGCCCTCAATAATGTGGTTGTGGTGCGTAGGGTAATGTTTCGGAGCAATATCCACGATGATGAGTTTCTCGAAATTATTGTAGTGCATGGCGAATTGCATCACGGTTTTTCCTCCCATCGAATGTCCTAAAATAACCGGATTTTCGATGTTATTATCGGTTAGAAATTCGGTTAGGTCACTTGCCATTACTTCGTAGTTAAACTCCTTGTTACGAGGCGATTGTCCGTGGTTGCGGGCATCGAGCGTGTAAACAGTAAAGCCTTGTTCGGCAATGGATTTGCTGACAGTAAAGAGATTATCCGACGAGCCAAAAACGCCGTGTAACATTACTAATGGTTTTCCTTCGCCAATTTTTCTAAAGTATAATTTCATTTCTTAATTTTGTATTTTCGAATTTGATAACAAAAGTAAGGGTGAACTAATTTCTCTTAGCCGAAAACTGATAATTTTCAATTTGATAAACTTGTTAACTAACCGACTTGTTGACATACCTACTAAAAGACCAATAACTATGATTTATAACAGCAACGAAAACTCGCTGATGGACGACGCTAACTCGCCCGAAGCCAATCAAAAACTTCTGGGACAAGTGTCGCAGGATTTTATAAAAGTAGCTGACAATTTGAAGGAAGCGTCTTACATGATTAAAAAACGCGGCTTTTCTCAACATCCCATTTTTATAATGACCCGTTTGCGGGTAGAAATCGGAACGACTTTATTCATGCCGCAGGATATGGGAACGGTGTACGAATACAAGGCATCGTTTTTGGAAGAATTTGTGCAGCGGAGTTTGATAGGGGAAGAGTCGGAAGAACTGTTTAAAGAAAATTACCGCGATAACGAGGAATTTGCTTGTCTCTTCGTCATGGACGGAGAGTTTGCGAGTTTTGTATATGTTCCTTACCCGGAGGATTGAGGAGGATATTGTAAAGTAGATGGTGTGTAAAAGTAAATAATTATTTACTTTTGAGTAGTGAAAAGTTCTGCGTTTTTGAGAATGTTACGTAAAGATGGTTGGTACGTGGTCAGTCAGAAAGGTTCACACATGAAACTTAGACATGCAGAGAAAACCGGAACTATTATATTTCCAAACCACGGGAGCAGTAAACTTGGTAAGGGATTAGAAATGAAGTTGAGGAAAGATGCCAAGCTACTATGAAAGAATTCAAATTTATAATTGAAAAAACAAAGACGGGTTACTCTTGCTTCGGCGAAGCACATCCCGTTTTTACCACTGGGAAGACTATTCACGAGTTGCAAAACAATGCTCTCGAAGCAGTAAACTTATATATCGAAGAAAACGAACTGCCTTTGACACTCGATAATATTACTTTCGAGATTGATTTCAAACAATTCTTTGAGTTTTACAAGGTAATTAACGCTAAACATTTAGCGGAAAGAATCAACATGAATGAATCTCTATTATCTCAGTACGTGACTGGTGTAAAAAAACCGTCAAGAAAGCAGGTAGATAAGATTGTTGACGGATTGAATGATATTGGTAAAGAGTTAATGGAACTCACATTGGTTTAATCTCCGTAAAAGGGCGGTATGAAAATCTTGCTAAAAACCTTCTCCGTCTTTCTTTTTCTTCAGTTTGGGGTCACATATTGTTCTGCCCAAACCCGTCATGAATTCACTCATTTACAAATGGGTACGCAGTTCAGGATGGTGTTTTACAAAGC
This sequence comes from Spirosomataceae bacterium, assembly GCA_047630355.1. Taxonomy (GTDB): domain Bacteria; phylum Bacteroidota; class Bacteroidia; order Cytophagales; family Spirosomataceae; genus JANQUM01. Next base: position 76,187 of record JBLHXN010000002.1, read on the forward strand.
AGATTCTGTCAAAGCTCAAAGGCTCGCCGATACTTGTTGGGAAAGACTTGACGAACTGAATCTCGTGATGTCCGACTATCGCTCCGATAGTGAAGTAATGCAATTGTGTACGAAAGCAGAAGTGGGTGAATGGTATTCCGTTAGTAAAGATTTATTCAGTGTGATTTTTGAATCACAACGAGCCGCTGAGTTTACAAATGGTCTTTTTGATATATCTATTTCTCCGTTGACCAAACTTTGGCGGAGGGCGAGAAGAAAAGGCGTTTTGCCTACTAAAAGTCAAGTAGATTTAGCTCGGCAAAATGTTGGTTATCAGTTTTTTGAATTAAATTCTGCTTCTCATTGTATTCGCTTTTTAAAACTGAATATACGGCTCGACTTAGGCGGGATCGGGAAAGGTTTTGCGTTGGACGAATTAATGAAAATTCTGAAAAGTGAACATGTAAATTCGTTTTTGATTGAAGCGGGTGGGAGTATTCTATTGGGCGATTCGCCGCCAGATGCTTATTCGTGGAAAATTAATATTTCTAACGAAGAATACAGCTTATCAAATTGCGGAATTTCTACTTCGGGCGACCGTTTTCAATTTGTTGAAATTGACGGGAGAAGATACGCTCATATTCTTGATCCCCGCACGGGTTTGGGCTTCCACAAACCACACGAAATAACCATTATTGCATCAAATACTACTATCGCTGATTGGGCTTCTACAGCGGTGTACTTAATGGACGAAACGGAATTGTCTGAATTCTTGCAAAAGCATCTGGAACTACAATTGATTAAATAAGCCTAAGCATTTATAGTTTTGTCGTAAGAGGTAGCAAATTTTGTAAATGCATCAAGTAGCGGTAAAGCGTGTTTTCCTTTTGCTGATAACCTACTTTCGGCGGAACTACTCCGTAGTTCTTACGAACAACCAGCTTATTAATTTCTAAACTCTTTAATTCCTGAATTAACATTTTCTTGCTTATTTCCGGAATGCTTCTTTTCAGCTCCGAAAAACGCAGTGGTCGAGCGTGAAGCTGAAACAAGATAAGTAGTTCCATTTTCCGCCTACTAAATCGAGCGTGGTCCGCACCGGACATTTGAAGATGTCAAGAAAGTTATTCAGGGAACAGATATTATTGTGAGCCCTTTTGGTCACGTCAAGGATTCACCGAAGTGGTTACAAACTAACGGGACAAAAAAATCAGTGCTGCTGCCAAGAAATACGGCATAAGCGAAGTCATTTCATTATCGGGTGGCGGGCTGCCTTTTCCAGAAAAGGACGAGCTAAAATTCATGGATAAACTCATTCGTTTTATTATGAAAGTTGCCGTACCAAAAGTATTGGATGACGCCGTAGCTCATCATAAAGTACTGGAAGAAATCGGACTGGAATGGATAATCGTATGTGGAACGAGGTTAACCAATGACGAACGTTTGGGAGAATACCGTGTGGGTTGGGTTGGGGTAAACGCCAGCACTAAAATAAGTCGTTATGATTTGGCAGACTTCATTTTGACCTTAGTAAGTCACAATCCGTACAAGTATCAAATGCCTTTTGTTAGTACTTAATAACGTCACGAATTTTACCAATAATTTTTCCACTTAAAATATATCCACATACCAACTACAATAACTGCCATAGCACCTAACGTATAGAAGTAGCCGTGGGGTTCTTGCAATTCGGGCATATTTTGGAAATTCATGCCGTACAAACCCGCAATGAAGCTCAATGGCATAAAAATGGCGGTGTAAATGGTGAGCGTTTTCATCACTTCGTTCATCTTATTACTGAGCGATGAAAGGTAGGTATTCATTATATTATCGGCGATGTCGCGGTACGTATCGAGAGTTTCGATCGTTTGGTAAACGTGGTCTTGTACGTCACGGAGGTAGACGTTTACTTGATTCCCGACCAAAACAGAATCTTCCCGAATCAACGCTCCGATTACATCGCGGAGGGGCAAAACGGCTTTACGCATGAAGGTCATTTCACGTTTGAGAGCGTAAAGTTGATTTTGATGTTTGGGGGTTGGATTATTCAAGACATTTTCTTCCAACTCTTCGAGGTGCTCCGTAATTTTTTCTAAAACAATGTAATAATTATCCACGATAACGTCAAGTAGGGCGTAAAGCAGGTAATCGGCTTTTCGTTGTCGGATACGACTCATTGGGTTTCGTAGTCGCTCGTGGATAGTCGTAAAATTATCGGTCTTGTCTTGTTCCTGAAACGAAATAAGAAAATTCTCGCCCAAGATCAGGCTAACTTGTTCGGTGTCAACGTCGAGGGTTTCGGGGTTGAAGTGAAGCATTTTAGCTACTACAAATAGCATATTTTCTTCTTCGTACTGTTCTATTTTAGATTTTTGGGTGGTGTTTAGCACATCTTCCAAAAGCAACGGGTGCAGTTTGAATTGTTGCCCGATCATTTCTACAATCCGCTCTTCGTGCACACCGTCAATGTCTAGCCAGATTACTTTTTCGGGGGTTGGCTGTATAAAACAGTTTTCTACTTTCTTGACCACCTTTTCGATTACGCCTTCGGCATCGTACTGAAACCGATTGATTACGGTCCTTTCCACCACTTCCTTGCCAATATAAAGCAGGCTTCCTGGTTTGGTGAACAACTGTTGTTGCGGACTTTTGAATCTATTTTTTTTTGCCATAAGAGGGGTTAAAAGTTAAAGATAGAGGGAAAAAAGATAATCTCATCTTGTTCGTTTTATGTTTTGTAAAAAAAAAAGCACCCGCTATTACTAACGGATGCTTGTCACATAAAAAAGGCTCAAACACAAAATACTTATTTTTCTAACTTTTCTAATCGCTGTTCTAAAAGTTCAATTCGTTTGTTTGCATCAATCGCGTATAAGGTTAATTCTTCCACTTTTTCAAGCAGTTTGACGTTCATTTCTAAAACGTCCATTCCTTGTTCGGCGGCGTCTGTAGCGGAATAAATTTTTGGTAAATGCCCGTAAGTTATGATGAATTTTTCGACTTCCTGAAGCGGCATCAGACGGTAATCAGGTTCGAAAACATAATCCGCCCACTTCTCCGAATTCGGAACCGCAACTCTTACGTGCTCGGCTAAGATTCCTTTACTCACAAAGAGATTATAGGCAGCGGGGAATTCTGTTATCCCATCACCAATAACCACTTGGCCACTTTGCTGCAATTCAACACGGTTCCCCGTTTTTTTCCATTGTTCCGGATCGGTATTCCCAATGCCATCATTCGCTAAAATAATATTGCCATCAGTATCAAGGGTCAATACTTTGCCGTTTGAAGCACTGGGAAGGCTATTTGAAGATAAATTATCAAACTTAAACTTTCCCTCTTTGATGGTTAAATTAGCTGTTAACAGACTATCCGTGACTTCTAAATTCTTTTTTATGACTACTTTGCCGCTGTTGTTGTTCATCAAATCACTCCCCATTGTTTGCCAAGTAATTTCGGCTTTTGCAGAATCATTTTTGACCAAAATTACGTTTCCGAAATTATCCAAACTAAGTGACTTACCGTTCGGGTCTAATGGGATAGTAGTGGCGTTGAGTTTCTTGAAAACGATTCCGCCGTCTGCTACTTCGAGACGATTACCGATTATCGTTTCGTTGACAATTATATTCTTATTTATTAAAACGTCTCCTTCGTTTAGGTTCTTTATCCCATTTCCTGTTTTTTTCCATTGTCCTGGATCGGTATTCCCAATGCCATCATTCGCTAAAATAATATTGCCATTAGTATCAAGGGTCAATACTTTGCCGTTTGAAGTACTGGGAAGGCTATTTGAAGATAAATTATCAAACTTAAACTTTCCCTCTTTGATGGTTAAATTAGTTGTTAACAGACTATTTGTGACTTCTAAATTCTTTTTTATGACTACTTTGCCGCTGTTGTTGTTCATCAAATCACTCCCCACTGTTTGCCAAGTAGTTTCGGCTTTTGCAGAATCATTTTTGACCAAAATTACGTTTCCGAAATTATCCAAACTAAGTGACTTACCGTTCGGGTCTAATGGGATAGTAGTGGCGTTGAGTTTCTTGAAAACGATTCCGCCGTC
>JBLHXN010000003.1:0-78071 GCA_047630355.1 Spirosomataceae bacterium
GAGCTAAATCCGTTGTATTTTCCGTGTGATACGACATTAGTAGCTTTAGCTCAAAAGAGTAGCCTCAACGCCGAATTGGTAAAAGTTGACGGGCGAACCCCTAAGATCTTTTCGGGAAATATCGCCACGGGGGATGTCTTTGTGAGTAATTCGGAAAAAGCAAAATGGTTGTACAAAGATTTCAACGCATTAGCCACAGAAATGGAGGGAGCAGCTCTCGGACAAGTTTGTTTTCAACGGAATATCCCTTTCCTCGTCATTCGCTCGTGCAGCGATAATGCCAATAACCAAGCCCACATGGACTTCGGAGCGTTTATGGAACCCGCTGCCGAAAATTCAATCAGAGTAGTAATGGGTATTTTAGCGAATATGTAACTTGTACCGTGAAGTAATTCACGGTACAAGTTGACTTAGTTTCAATCTACCACCGCTTGTATAACGTGCTGACGAAGTCTTTTGTGATACTCTCCGTCGTAAGGAGCGAGTTGGGTCATAAAAACGGCAATCAGGTTTTCTTTCGGATCAATGAAAAAATGCGTGTTATTTGCTCCGCTCCAATAGAAAATCCCTTCTGAACCGAGTAGTTTTGTTTCGGCTACATTTTCTACCACGGCAAAACCCAATCCGAAGCCTTCGCCAGCTCCATTGTACAAATCTCCTACGTGATTCATGGTCATTAATTCAACCGTTTTTCTGCTCAACAGACGTTTTCCGTTTAATTCACCTTTGTTTAATAACATTTGGCAGAATGTCATATAATCGGAGGCGGTTGCGTACAAACCATTTACGCCGCTCCAGATTGTATTACCTTCCATTTTGGGTTGGTTAGTGCTGTACTCCAGCTCTCCCGCTTTATTTTTATTGTGAACGTAAACCATATTCGCCTGCTCAGCTTTCGGAATATTATAACCCGTATGCTTCATGACAAGTGGCTCGAAAATACGTTTTTGGATAAAATCTGCTGTACTCATTCCCGAGAATTTTTCAATCAAAACAGATAACACATCAGGAGCGGCACTGTAATACCACTGTTCGCCAGGCTGCCCCATAAGTGGTAACGTCAGCATGGCATTCATGCGGTCTTCAACGGTTTTATGAGGCTGAAAATACATCGTCATGGCGTAATCTTTATCAAGTGCCGTACCACCCAAACCGTGCGATAATCCGGCGGTATGGCTCAATAAATTCGCAATTGTAATTTCATTTTTCATTGGTTCCGTTTCACCCTCTTTTCCTACGGTTACGCTTTTTGCCACTTTTAAATCTTTAAACGCCGGAATGTATTTAGAAACGGGCTCAGTCAACAAGAAATGACCTTCTTCGTAAAGCATCATGAACGCAACCGTAATAATCGGTTTGGTCATTGACTGAATATAAAACCGCCCGTCGGTAGTCATTGGGGTTTTGGTATTTACGTTACTCACGCCAAATGCTTTATGATGAACCAATTCACCGTTACGAACAATCATCGAAACCGCTCCGGGGATTTTACCCTCATCAATGGCACTTTTTATGTAATTTTCGTAGCTGCTCAGCCTTTCAACAGACATTCCCCCAATCACCTTATCCGTAACTTGCGAAAAGGCATTCGTAGAGAAAAGGACAACTAATAGAAGGTAGGTAATTAAGTTTTTAGAGTATTTCATTTGTTGAATAGTGTTTTATGTTCCCTCAAAATTACACTGAATATTTACTTCTTCCATTTTTTTCTAAATTTGCTAAGTAAAAAGCAAAAGTAATTGTGCCGTTTAATACAATCGTCTGAGATTACAGCCTGATATTTACTAACTTTGTTGAGCGAAATACAAGTAGAGATATGGGAAAAAGAACAACAATACTTCCTGATGTATGTAATGAAAAACCTACTATTCGTGGTATGGGAATCACCGTAGCAACTGTGATTGAATTTTTATTAGCCGGAGAGTCTTGGGGGATTATCTTAGAAAATTATCCATTCTTAGAAACTGCTGATATCGAAGCCTGCATTGAATATACGTTAGGAGTTATGAATCGTAGATATACGATACCGTTAATTACCGCTTAATATTATGTCACGAGGCTGGGAAACAGCCATAGAGTTAATAAAGACTCACAAATTAGTGTTATTCTACAAGAACAAGATTGAAGCTATAGATTAATAACTTACAGTCGTTAGCGTAATTCAATTCTCTAACCTAAGCACTTTGAAACTACAACATAGAAAAATCCTCCTCGGCGTTTCCGGCAGCATTGCGGCTTATAAAGCGGCCTTTCTGACGCGTTTACTCGTAAGAGAAGGGGCAGAAGTAAAAATTATCCTGACCAAAGCAGCCGTTGAATTCATCACGCCGCTGACGCTTGCCACGCTTTCAAAAAATCCCGTATTGACTTCGTTCGTAAAAAACGAGCAAGGCGAATGGAACAACCACGTTGAACTCGGTCTTTGGGCAGATGTAATGCTTATTGCTCCCGCCACCGCTAAAACGATGGGCGAATGTGCCAACGGTATCGCCGATAACCTATTAGTTGCCACGTACTTATCAGCTCGTTGTCCGGTATTTTTTGCTCCGGCAATGGACTTGGATATGTACCAACACGGCAGTACGAGAGCGAATCTCGAAAAGCTGCAATCTTTTGGCAATCAAATCATTGAATCCGAATCTGGAGAATTGGCAAGCGGGCTTTCGGGACAAGGAAGGTTAGCTGAACCCAAACGAATTATAGCCAGATTAGTACGTCACTTTGCCAATAAACCCGTATTAAAAAACAAGCGAATTTTAATAACCGCCGGACCTACGCAGGAAGCCATTGATCCCGTTCGGTTTATCAGTAACCACTCGTCAGGAAAAATGGGAACGGCAATTGCCGAAGCTTTTTACAACGCCGGAGCAACAGTAACAATGATAGCGGGGCCGTTGAGTGTTAGCGTTCCCGAAGGGATTGAAGTAATTGCGGTCAGATCTGCTCAGGAAATGTTTGAAGCAACTCAAAAACATTTCGCAGATAGTCATATCATCATTTTTACTGCCGCCGTTGCAGATTATGCCGCCGCAGAAATCGCTCCGCAAAAAATTAAAAAGAAAGGCGACGGAATGACGATCGACCTGAAAAAAACAATTGATATTGCCGCAGCTTTAGGTAAAGAAAAGGGCGAACACCAATTCATGATGGGCTTTGCCCTCGAAACCCAAAATGCCATTGAAAACGCTCAATCAAAATTGCAGCGGAAGGGTTTTGATTTAATTGCCCTAAACTCTTTACAAGATAAAGGAGCAGGCTTTCGTTATGATACTAACAAAATCACGCTGTTGGATACCGACGGAGAAATTCAGGAGTTTGAATTAAAGTCAAAAAACGCCGTGGCTCAGGATATTTTGAAAGCTATTATTAAACGAATAAATTAAGGCTTACACCAATAAGTCATTTCAAACACTTATGAGAAAAGTAGTTAGTTTATTGTCTTTATTATTTGCCGTGAATACGGTAAACGCTCAGGAATTGCTTTGTACCGTTGATATCAATACGAATCAAATGCAAAGTCAACAAACCTCCAACCCACAGGTGACTGCTGAATTAAAATCAGCGATTACTAATTTTATGAATAATACCCGCTGGACGAACGATATCTTCGCACAAGAGGAACGAATCAGGTGTAATCTAATCTTCAACGTTTTAGAATCTAAAAACCAAAATTCATTTAACGGAAATGTACAGTTTCAAGTAATTCGTCCGATTTACGGTACAGATTATGAAACCGTAGTTTTTCAGTACGTTGACCGTAATTTCAACATCAATTTTGCTCCCGAAGAGCGGCAAATGGTATTCAACGAGCAAGGGTACACGAGTAACCTAACTTCAACCCTCGCTCTTTACGCTATGGTGGCATTGGCAAGTGATTACGATAGTTTTAGCGAACTCGGTGGTGACGAGTTTGTGCAACGGGCTTATAATATTGTGAATTTAGCGGCACCCACAGCCGGTCCGTGGGTACAGGGTGCCGACCGTAGAAGTAAGTACTGGATTGTCGAGAATTTGCAGAATCAACAATTGCTTCCGTACCGCAAAGGCTTTTATACTTATCATCGCATTATTATGGATGATTTTGCAAACAACACACCAAGTAAAAGAGGACAAGTACTGGCGTATTTAAAAGAGTTGCAGGACATTCAAATATTGAATCAAAAAGCCGTTCTGATTGACTTCTTCATGGATGCTAAGGCCCGCGAATTAGTCAATATCTTCTCAGAAGCCCCCGAATCCGAACGCAAAGAAGCCTTCAACATTCTCTCGAAAATGGCTCCAGAAAAAACGGAATTATTTAGGGGATTGATTTGAGTTTAGGCAAATTCAATTATTCAGCTTCACAAAACCACCATCTACCAAATAGTCGCAACCGGTTAAGAAAGCGGCTTCGTCTGAAGCAAGGTAAACGGCAAGACTTGCCACTTCCACAGGTTTTGCCATGCGGCCAATGGGTTGCGTTTTTGACAACTTTTCAAACATCTCCTTCTCTTTTCCCGGATAATTTTTTGTAATAAAGTTATCTACGAAAGGTGTATGCACCCGGGCAGGAGAAATGCTGTTGCAGCGAATATTATCAGCTATGTAATCTTTAGCCACCTGCATGGTCATGGTAAAAATTGCTCCCTTACTCATCGAATAAGCGAAGCGTTCGGGAATACCAACCGTCGCGGCAATCGAAACCATATTGATAATTACCCCCCCTCCCCTCTTTTTGTAATAAGGAATAACCGCATTGATGCAATTATAAACGCCCTTGATATTCACGGCGTAGATTTTATCCATATCCTCTTCGGTAGTACTTTCAGCGGTTCCTACGTGACCAATTCCGGCATTGTTTACCAAAATATCTATTGGCGATACAGTATTTATCTTATCTATCACCTGACGTACCCGCTTCTGATCGCTTACGTTTACTTTGTGTACATAGGCTTGTCCGCCGTTGGCAATAATTAAATCAGCCTCCCGCTCTGCACGATCGATATCTAATTCAAAAATATGAACCGTAGCTCCTTGCAAAGCATATTTTCGGGAAATTTCTAAACCAATTCCGCTGGCTCCACCGGTTACTACAGCTACTTTATTTGTTAACTTAAACATTGGAATGGGGATAAGGTTGAGAACAAAGAAAAAAAGAGTTTGCTCGTGAAACAAATGAAATTTTGACAACACACACAAACCTTCCTGAACAGCGGCGGGTTCTATAGATTAAATACACTTGACAAATTCCGATGAAAACTACTTTTACTATAATTGCGGCATTCATACTTTTCAGCTTTCCGTTCCTTTCTTTTGCTCAAAATACGGGCGAAGTGCAGGGAAAAATAGTCGATCGTAAAACACAAGAAGCGTTGATTGGCGTAACAATTACTGTTGAGAAAACGCAGATTGTAACGCAGACAGACATTGACGGAAAATTCATCCTGAGCAATATCCCGACGGGAAGTTACAACCTCAAAGCAACATACGTTGGTTACGAGCCGCTAACCAAATTCAATATTAATGTCACGTCCGGCAACGCCAATATTCTAACCTTTGAAATGAACGATGCCGCTACGGAATTAGCGGGTGTTGAAATAGTGGTGAACCGTTCTATCTCGGTGGCCTCTACCGAGACTCCGAATTCGATTCAGAAGCTTTCTGTAGAAGAAATTAAGAATAACCCTGGTGGTAATTTTGATATTTCCCGCGTAATTTCGGTACTGCCCGGCGTGGGCGGAACGGCGGGTTCGGTCGGTGGATTTCGTAACGACTTAATTATTCGCGGTGGCGGACCAAACGAAAACGTCTTTTACCTCGACGGAATCGAAATTCCGGTAATTAATCACTTCGCTACGCAAGGTGCTTCGGGTGGACCAACGGGTATTTTGAACGTGTCTTTTATTGAAGATGCAACGCTTTCATCGAGTAGTTTTAACGCCCGTTATGACAATGCTCTTTCTTCGGTTTTACAGTTTAAACAACGGAATGGCAATTCAGAACGTGTGCAGGGAAACGTGCGATTAAGTGCCACCGAAGTTGCAGGAACGCTTGAAGGACCACTTTCTAAAGATAAAAAGACCACGTTTTTGGCTTCCGTAAGAAGGTCGTATTTGCAATTACTTTTCACGTTGATTGATTTACCGATTCGACCGAACTACTGGGATTTCCAATACAAAGTTACCCGTAAAATCAACAAGAAAACAACGCTGACAGCAATTGGCGTTGGAGCAATTGACGACTTTTCGTTTGGCGTTCCGAAAGAATCATCACCCGAAAAAGAATACGTTTTACGTTCAAATCCGCTCATTAATCAATGGAATTATACCATCGGTTTTTCGTTGAAACGTTTACTCGAAAACGGTTTTATGGATATTTCTCTGAGTCGGAATATGTTTGACAACCGTCTGGACAGGTTTGAAGACGGAATTGAACGGGAAGAAAACCGCGTGTTGGGAAGCACCTCGCAGGAAATTGAAAACAAACTACGGGTGAATGTTAACAAGTTTGTTGGGAATTGGGAATACAGCTACGGCGGTGTTTTTCAGTACGTGAAATACAACAACGATTTCCTGAATATCTTTCGTCGGGAAGTACGGGATGATAACAATATTATCCTACAACCGGGCGTACGTTTACAATTCGCCACAGATGTAGATTTCTTTAAGTACGGAGCTTACGGACAAATTGCCCGTAAGTTTTTTGACGAAAAGTTAAATCTCTCTTTCGGACTCAGAACGGACATGAATTCATTTACCGATAATGGAAATAACCCACTCGAAACGTTGAGTCCACGATTTTCGGCGAGTTATCAGGTTGCTCCAAAGTGGCGGATAAATGCCTCAGCGGGTCGCTATTTCAAAATTCCGATTTATACCACGCTTGGTTATCAGGAAGATGGTAATTTCCCGAACCGCTCAAACGAGTACATTCAATCTGACCATTTAGTAGCCGGACTTGAATTTATTCCAACGCCGCAAACCCGTATCACGGTAGAGGCTTTCAACAAGGTTTATAGCAACTACCCGATTTCAACCACAACGGGTATTTCACTCGCCAATCAAGGCGGCGATTTCGGAGCAATTGGCAACGAAAGAACGCTAAGTATCGGCGAAGGACGCAGCCGGGGTTTGGAGTTTTTCTTCCAACAAAAACTAACAAAAAATATCTTTGGCGTTTTTTCTTACACATTATTTGAAAGTGAGTTTTCGGGAGCAGACGGCAAACTTATTTCTTCCTCTTGGGACACCCGAAATATTATCTCTTCTCAACTAGGACGAAAGTTTAAAAAAGGTTGGGAAATGGGCTTAAAATGGCTCTATCAAGGTGGCTCGCCGTTTACGCCGTTTGATTTGGAGTCTTCCCGACAGAATTATTTATTGCTCGGAACGGGAACAATTGACTTCAATCGGTTAAATACTGACCGTCTGCCAGCGTTCAGCCGTTTTGATTTCAGATTGAATAAAAAATGGAATTACAAAAAATGGACGTTGGACGTTTTTATCGACATTCAAAACGCCTTCGTACAATCAAATCCCGCCTTGCCGCAATACACCTTTGAACGCAACGGTGATAATTCAGGATTTGCCACAAATAACGGTTTGCCACTCGCTCTTGACGGCGGAAATGCCATTCCGTTAATCTTAGGAAACAACGACCCACAGGTTACGCCAACAATTGGTTTTGTGGTGGAGTTTTGAAATACCTAAAACCATAAAAGCAGCGTACCTGATGTGGATACGCTACTTTTTTAAGTATAAACTCTTCTTACTGATTATCCGCCACAATTAGTTTGTGGAGTGTCTCCCTTTGGTCTTTTACTCCTTTAAACCGAAGGAAATAAGTTCCCGCATCAAATACGTTGGTATCCAAAATAAAGTCATTCACCCCTGTCTGATACACCGTTTCTGAACTATAATCTGCTTGCACCACCGCCAGATTACCGTACTTATCAGTTATACCTGTTAAACTTACCCGAACGCTATCACCTAAAAACGGCAGAATATCAATAGTCACGTGATTATAATCTTGTTATCGAAACATCCTAACACTGCCGGAATGACACTATTATTAGATAGACGCCAAGGAGAAGTTGGTGCCATTTAATGCTACACAACCCAACGTTTCATTAAAACTCTGCGATATTTCATCTCCAAGTGAATAAACATCATCCAGTCCGCATTTGAGTTTAAGACGGAAGCTGTACTCCCCGTCAGAAATAAAAGCGACGTTGAGACTGATCTGCGTTCCGTAAGTTGAGAAAATACATCATAATATTTTCCATTATCGGACTGATAATCATTGTGTTAGATTTGATTAACTTCATAAATATTACCACGTCGCTATCCTTTCAACGAGCGAAAGAAGTGGGGGTACGCAAGGCGATTGGAGCAAATAAAATGCAGATAAGCAAACAGTTTTTTCTGGAATCTGCCTTTGTAACAACGCTTGCGTTTGGCTTAGGTTTTATCCTTTTCAATTTCTTTAAAAGCAACTTCTACGATTTACTCGGTATTGAACTTTCAGGTGATTTTATTTCCTCTGTACCATTTCTACTTTTGCTTTTCGGAATTTATATTTTCTGTATTTTCTCAACCAGTATTTACCCTTCGGCTTTTCTGAGTAAGTTCAATCCGGCAAAGGTGTTAAAATCGAATTTTAACATAAAAGTTTCGGGTATCAATATTCGTAAAGTGCTGATTGTCGGGCAGTTTTCCTTGTCTATCGCCTTATTAATCGGTACGCTTGTCATTTACCAACAGTTTAAATTTATGTTGAATTATGACGTTGGTTTGCAGAAAAAAAATACACTTGTTATGCCGCTAAACGCTAAGAAAAATAGCCAGTTGTTAGCGTTGAAAAGCGAACTGCAACGCACGGGCGGGTTTCAAGAAATAGGGGTCAGCAATTTCAATTTTTTCAAAACCTACGGTGGCAGGTATTTCACGAAAAGCCCCGTTAATGAAGAAGAGGTTACGTTAGCGACGATGTCCGTGAATGAATCCTTTTTCAAAATGATGGGCATTGAATGGACGCAAAAGCCGATTGATGAACCAAGTTTATTGGGCAAAAATGCGGCGATTATCAACGAAACTGCAATGAAAGCTTACGGCTTTGACAAGGACAATTTCCTCGGTCAACAAATCAGGATTGGCAAGAACTTGAAAGAAGTCACGGGAGTGTTCAAGGACTTTCATTTCATCGGACCGCAAGCCTCCGTCGAACCCGTCCTGATAAGTTTCTACGCCGAGAATGAAGCCGTTGCTACGGATGAAAGCGTATTTCTATACTTAAAGCTTTCGGATAAAAGCAGCACGCAATCGCAAGTGGCACAGGTAAAATCAGTTTACAATAAGTTATTACCCTATGAAACCTTTGAGTTTCACTTTTTAGACGATGCGTATCAGGCTCAGTATATCTCCGAAAAACGGTTGATGACCTTCGTGGGTTTCTTCTCCGCTCTCGCAATTTTCATCTCTTGTCTGGGGCTGTTCGGTTTGGCGAAATTGAGCATCGAGCAAAAAACAAAAGAAATTGGTGTACGAAAAGTCCTCGGAGCAAGTATCGCAAATTTGTTCACATTACTTACTACTGACTTCGTAAAACTGGTGATAATATCCAGTATAATATCCTTGCCAATAGCCTATTATGTAATAGACAAATGGTTGCAAGATTTTACATTACGGATTGACTTACTTTGGGTTTATTTCGCCATCCCATGCGTTTTGACGATTGTTTTGGCCGCAGTGACCGTCGGTTTTCAATCCATAAAAGCAGGTTTGGCTAACCCCGTAAAGAGCTTGCGGAGTGAGTAGTTCAGAATCATTCACAATTTAAAAATGAACACCCGCAACCTTTTTTTTTTAAAATCACATCTATTAATTGAACAACACAAAAACTATATCTCAATTATGAAAAATCTCTGGCTAATCTCTTTACTCGTCATAGCCAGTTTATTCGCATTTACCGATATTGACACAGGCAAAAATGGTGCTGACGAAAGTAAACTCTACCTGACTAAAACTTTCCCGGCATCGTCCGTAAAAACGTGGACGTCAACACTTCAGGCGGTAGAATATCGGTGGAAGACTTTACCGGAGACCTGGACACTTCTACTTCTGGTGGTTCAATTCGGATGAACGGAAACGTAAAAGCTTCTACGAGTAGCGGCGGAATTAGTGCTTCGTTTGAACGTCCGGGAAAGTACATCTCCTTATCAATATCAGCCGGAAACATTGACATTGGCGTGCCAAATGGCAAAGGATACGACCTTGATTTGAGCGAAAATCGCGTTCGTATGGCAAGTTCTTCTAATTTCAGCGGAACGAAAAAGATGACCGCGTTCAAGGTCGTTTGGACAACGACGGGGCATCGATTAAAGCTCGTGCCAGTTCAGGAAGTGTAAGTTTGAATTGATTATTTTAAAAAATAATATTACCTATTGTTGTCAGGCTGAGCCTGTCGAAGCCCACGTAGAACAGGTTAGTCGCAGTACGGAATGCCCTTCGACAAGCTCAGGATGACAATACTTTTATCAATTATAAATGTCCGAAGGTGTACGAATTTCGTCCGCTTTCGGACATTTTCTTTTTACAATCACTACCTAAATCGCTATTATTGAGCACTTTAATAGTATGGCACGGCTTTCGCCTTGATTATATTAACTAAGTCTTTTATCTAATGTCTTACATCTTTTGTCTTAAATAAAATGATTCAATTAAATAACGTCTCTAAATATTATCCTACTAGTTTCGGCAAAACCTACGTGTTGCGTAACATTGACCTCGGTATCAGCAGCGGTGAATTTGTATCAATCATGGGACCATCGGGTTCTGGGAAATCCACCCTACTTCACATTTTGGGTTTACTCGAAGAACCGTCTGAAGGCGAGTACCTTTTGATGGACGAACAAGTACACAAACTGAGCGAGAAGAAGCGGACACAATTGCACCGAAACGCCATCGGTTTTGTGTTTCAGGCGTATCATTTGATAGATGAACTGACCGTTTACGAAAACATTGAGACGCCGCTTTTGTACAAAGGAGTGTCTGGTTCAGAACGTAAAAGTAAAGTGGCCGAGATTCTTGATCGTTTTCAAATGGTCGCCAAAAAGGATTTATTTCCTTCGCAGCTTTCGGGCGGTCAGCAACAATTAGTTGGCGTGGCGAGGGCGTTAGTAGCCGACCCAAAAGTCATTTTCGCTGATGAACCAACCGGAAATCTGCACTCCGAACAGTCAGACGAAATCATGCAACTGTTCAAAGAATTAAACGAAAAAGATGGCGTGACCATCGTACAGGTAACACATTCTGAAAAAAACGCCGCTTACGGTAATAGGATTATTAGACTAAAAGATGGTTGGATTGCTCAGTAACAAATGTACAGAATTTTCAAAGCGAGTCCCTTTCTTGGAAAAATGACACTTGACGAAGATCCACGCAGCCAAATAATGGAAGGAGCAAAACCACAAAAGCTATACAAACACAAATGAAAAAGTTATTATCTAATTTCACTTACGTCCTTCTATTAGCGGCGTGTCCGATTTTTATTTCCGCTCAGGAAATGACGTTGGAAGAATGCGTCTCGACCGGTATAAAAAATCACCCGGATTTTCAAACGCAGCTGTTAGCCGCCGAGGGTGCGGAAGCAGACGTACGAATTGCTAAATCCCAGCAAATGCCACGCCTCAACGTGGAGGTTTACCAAAGCACAAGCGTGGGCCGGAGCATTGACCGTTTTACCAACGCTTACATTGACCAATTGTATAATTCAACGTTCGCTAACGCCAGTTTTTCTGTTCCAATTTATCAGGGCTTTCAACTGAAACACAACATTCGTCAGAACGAATTATTGCGGGAAGCGGCAACGACGGGCATCGAGTCAGCTCGTAACCAATTGACGATCAGAATCGCACAAAATTATTTGAGTGTTTTGGCAAGTCAGGAATTAGTAAAAGCCGCCGAACGTCAAGTAGGGTTATCACAAACGCAAGCCGACCGCGTAACGAAGCAAATCGAAGCGGGTACGGTTGGTCGTCCGGTATTATTACAGTTACAAACCCAAGTAGCCAACGACGAATTTGCCCTCATTTCAGCTCAAAATAATGTAGAAATTGCCCGGTTGCTGTTGTTTCAATCTATGAATCGTCGTCCCGATAATTCGGTTGATTTCACACCACTCGAAAAAGAAGTGGTTTTGACAAACTTCGACCGCTCTGAATTTACAACAAGTATTAATCAACTACCCGAAATTAAAAGTCAGGAAATCAGAATTAAGAGTTTTGACAGTCAGTTGCGTTCCGTTAAATCGGATAACCTACCGAGCTTAGATGCGTTTGCTAACTACGGTTCGTTCTTCGCTTCGTCAAATCCCGAAGAAAACTTCTTTGAGCAATTGAACGGTACCCGAAACGGTTCCGTGACTATTGGGCTTACTATTCCAATCTTTGCTTCTTTCCGTACCCGCCCGAGAGCACAAGCGGTATCAGTTCAGAAAAAAGTGGCGGAGAATCAACTGGTAAGTAACAAATTGCAGCTTACCCAAGCTTTCGAGCAAGCCTTGCAGTCTTACAAAAATGCCGTCAAAAGGTACCAAAATGTTCAAAAGCAGGTCGATATTAATCAGGAAAACCTGAACGCAGTTACCAGTCAGGTAGATGCCGGAACGGTCAACGTAGTGGAGTTACTTTTAGCCCGGACGAACTTCGATCGTGCCCAAAATAATTTCATTCAAACAAAATACGAACTACTTTTACAAAGAATGTTGCTCGACTTCTACCGCACGGGAGCATTTAATTTTTAAAATTAGTGAGTTGCTCTCACTAACTATTTTTGGCTTCCCGTAACGGGAAAACGATTGTTTATCACAAATTATGAAATTTAGAAGTTAGGGAAAAGGTCTTTTGTCCTTTGTCTTTACTCTCTTGTCTAAAAGAAGAAAAATGAATCCATACAAAATACTGATTGTTGACGACGACGTTGACGTACTCAGTGCCGCAAAACTATTACTGAAACGTAATTTTGAGAAAGTAGAGATTGAAAAGAATCCAGAAAAAATCCCCTTTCTGCTTAATAATTATACGTTCGACCTGATACTTCTCGACATGAATTTCATGCGGGATGTGAATACAGGGAAAGAAGGTTTTGAATGGCTGGACAAAGTATTAGACTTGAACCCAAAGCAAAAGGTAATCCTCTTCACAGCGTACGGAGACGTAGAAATGGCGGTGAGAGCAATCAAGTCAGGAGCAACAGATTTTGTACTAAAACCGTGGGAAAATGATAAACTTTTAGCTACTATTCTAACCGCTCTCGGAAAGAAAGAAGAAGTAACGGAGGAGGAAACCGCCGAAGATTGGAAAAGAGACATAATCGGCAACTCTGAAGCGATGCAAAAGGTATTCGATACCATTGAACGAGTTGCTCAAACAGATGCCAATATTCTTATTCTAGGTGAAAACGGAACGGGAAAAGACTTGGTTGCCAAAGCCATTCACCGACTGTCAAACCGTTCGGAGAAACCTTACGTGCAGGCAGATTTAGGAGCGGTAAGCGAAACCCTTTTTGAAAGCGAACTTTTCGGACACAAAAAAGGAGCTTTTACCGATGCCAAAGAAGACCGCATCGGGCGTTTTGAAGAAGCCGACGGCGGAACTATTTTTCTCGATGAAATTGGTAATATACCAATGACGCTCCAATCTAAATTACTGACCGTTATCCAAAACCGGACCGTCACGCAGGTGGGCAGCAATAAACAGAAAAATATTGATGTCCGCTTGATTACAGCAACTAACGAACCGATCTACGACCGCGTGCAAGAACGTTCTTTCCGTCAGGATTTACTCTTCAGAATCAACACCATCGAAATCCATTTGCCGCCACTCCGCGACCGGAGTAATGATATTGTATTGATTGCCGAACACTTTCTGAACGTTTACAGGAAGAAATATAATCGCAAAATTACGGGAATAAGTGCCGCTTTGGCAAAGAAGCTAATGCACTACCCGTGGCCGGGAAACGTGCGGGAACTGCAACACGCCATTGAGCGGGCGGTAATTATGACCCAAAATACTTCGCTAATACCCGAAGACTTCTTTATCGGAAACAACCAGCAGCAATCCACCACTTTTGAGGAGACCTTTCAGTTAGAAGAAATGGAGAAGCAGTTGGTCATAAAAACCATGAAAAAATTCAGCGGAAACATCACCGAAGCCGCCAAAGAAATGGGCATCAGCCGTCAGGCTCTTTACCGAAGAATTGAGAAATATGGATTATAAAATCTTTATAAAAGAGTCTTCCCAAAAGAATAACCCTGCCTACGGAGGAGGGAAGGGTGGGGTTCATTTTCAAAACCCTGTATGAAAAACTTCGCCATTGGCATTATGTATCGTGTGGGAGTGCTGACGCTGACTTGCTTTGGGTTAGCGTGGAGTATTTTGCAGGAACAATGGCCAATCACTATTTTCATCCTGCTTGTATTGTCCGTTCAGGTAAGCAGCATTTACGTCTATTTAGTAAGTATCAACCGCAAACTTACCTCCTTTTTAGAGGCTATTCGCTACGAAGATTTCGCCATATCTTTCCGTGCCGATAATGGTTTAGGAGCAAGCTTTCGGGATTTGAATAATCAATTCAATGAAGTAGTTCAGAGCTTCCGAAAAGTACGGGCAGAACGGGAAGCCAACCTGCATTTTATCAACGCCATTGTACAGCAAATCAGCGTCGGGATATTGTCTTACGATACATCGGGAAATATTGAAATTGCGAATCAGGCGACTAATAAACTGCTGAATATTTATCGTTTACGTAAACTAGATGACATTAAACAGCACGCTCCGGTTATTTACGAAAAGCTAACCGAACTGAAATCAGGAAAAGGAGCGTTGGTAAATTTAGACGGAAACGAATTATCGCTGAACGCCACCGACATTCAACTTCGTGGAAAAATGGTGCGGCTGGTTTCCATTCAAAACATCCGTTCGGAACTGCAATTGCGGGAATTGGAAGCGTGGCAGAACCTGACGAAAGTCCTTCGCCACGAAATAATGAATTCCATCACACCGATTGTCTCGCTCATCGGAACGATGAAAATTATTGTGGATAACGAAATTGAAGTCCACGACGACCAATCAAAAGAATCCGTCGAAGACTTGCAGGAAGCTCTTAAAACCATTGAAAAACGGGGCAACGGCGTAATGGATTTTGTGAACGCCTACCGTGATTTCACCACCATTCCGAAACCAAATAAACAGTATCTAACCATCAACGAGTTGCTTGAATCTACCATCGCCCTGACTTCTCCCGAATTAGAAAAAGTAGACGTTGATTTTGAGATAGAAATTGAGGGAGACTTCTCCGTCTTTGCAGATCCATCTCTGATGGAGCAAGTATTAATTAACCTTATCAAAAACGCCTCCGAAGCCCGTTCAAAAGAAAACTCACGTGTTGAATTAAAAGCGTACCAAACAAACGAGCGGTGCATTATTGAGGTAGAAGACAACGGCATGGGCATCGAAAACGAGGCGTTGAGCAAAGTATTTATTCCGTTTTTTACCACTAAAAAAGCGGGTTCAGGAATTGGTCTGAGCCTTTCCCGCCAAATTGTGCAAATGCACGGCGGCGAAATCACCGTAAAATCCGAAATCAATAAAGGGACTACGTTTAGGATTGTGCTGTGAAAGATTTAAACTTAAATGCCGTCAAATATGTAGTAAGGCAGTCGGACAAAACCGGTTTATATTGCCATATGACTACCAAAGAAAAACTCCTTTTACTCGTTTTAGCCTGTGTTAATTTCACGCACATCGTTGATTTCATGATTCTGATGCCGCTCGGCCCGCAGCTCATGACCATTTTCAATATCAAACCGTATCAATTCGGAATTGTGGTTTCGGCGTACGGTTTTGCGGCGGCAGTTTCGGGGTTTACCCTCGCTTTTTTCGCTGATAAATTTGACCGGAAAAATTTGCTATTAATGGCGTACATCGGTTTTGTGGCAGGAACATTTGCCTGTGCGTTATCTCCTTCTTACGAATGGCTGATTGCAGCCCGAATTGTTTCGGGAATATTTGGGGGCTTGATTGGCTCGCAGGTGCTTTCCATTGTCGCAGATAAATTCGATTACGAACGCCGGGGTTCCGCCATGAGTATTATCATGACGGCATTCTCAGTAGCATCCGTAGTTGGAGTTCCAGGCGGATTGTACCTCGCGAATATGTTCAACTGGCACGCTCCGTTTTACACCGTTGGTGGGTTGGGAATAATTGTGATTGGTCTTATCTTTTTCTTCGTTCCGCAAGTCAACGAGCATTTAGCCACTAAACAACCCAAACGCAATCCATTTGCGGTAATAACGGATATCCTGAAAACCCCCAATCAGCTTTGGGCGTTGGCGTTATCAACGGTTATCATGCTCGGGCATTTCAGTATCATTCCGTACATTGCCCCTACCCTCGTGAGCAATATTGGGTACAGTCAGGATGATATTTATTTGATTTATCTCATTGGTGGAGCATTGACCATTTTCTCCGCTCCCATCGTGGGGAAATTAGCGGACAGAAAAGGAAAATATCCCGTTTTCGTGACGTTTGCGTTGTTATCCATGATTCCAATCTGGCTGCTAACCAACTTAGTGCCAACGCCCGTTTACGTGGTGTTAATAATTTCGGGGTTGTTCTTCATTTTCACCAACGGTCGCATTATTCCAACGCAAGCGATGGTTTCGTCGGTAGTTACGCCGCAACAACGGGGCGGTTTTATGGCGATAAATTCGTCTGTTCAATTATTGGCTCAGGCAATTGCTACAAGTATCGGCGGAGCAATAATTATTCAGGAAAAAAGCGGCTACATGGCACACTACAACTGGGTCGGTTATTACGCGATGTTCATGCTCTTTATTAGTATTTTTATTGCGAAAAAAGTGAAGGCTGTTTCGTAAATATCTACCGTTGTCAGTGAAGACACTGACAACGGTAGAAGTTTCTGCCTTCGGCTACGCTCAGGCATCGAAAAAGTGATTATGTTCAAGCATTGGGAAAATGGCTAACTACACAAAGGCCTCGGAGATATACTCCGGTGATTGAGCGGAGCCGAAATCACGGAAAAATCACATCGACTCCAACAGCATTTCCGCCAAGTCATAGACTTTCACGTCGTGTTCGCGTTCTTTGTTCTTTATGCCGTCAGACATCATCGTCATGCAGAATGGGCAACCAACCGCAATGGCAGTTGCTCCCGTTTCCAACGCTTCTTCAATCCGCTCAATATTCACTTCTTTCTTGCCTTTTTCGGCATCTTTAAACATTTGTCCGCCGCCCGCACCGCAGCACAAACCGTTAGACTTGCAGCGTTTCATTTCTATCAAATCAGCGTCGAGTGATTTGATAACTTCGCGGGGTGCTTCGTACACGTCATTCGCCCGACCAAGGTAACACGAGTCGTGGAACGTGACTTTTTTGCCTTTGAATGCTCCGCCGCCTTCAATTTTCACGCGTCCTTCGTCAATTAATTGTTGAAGAAATGTGGAATGGTGAATAACTTCGTAGTCGCCACCCAATTCAGGATATTCGTTCTTCAACGTGTTGAAACAGTGTGGACAAGCCGTCACGATTTTCTTTACGCCGTAGCCGTTCAGTACTTCAATATTTTGCTGAGCAAGCATCTGAAACATAAACTCGTTTCCGGCTCTTCGGGCGGGATCTCCGGTGCAGCTTTCTTCCGTTCCCAAAACGGCGAATTTTAACCCGATCTTATTCAATATTTTCACAAAAGCGATGGTCACTTTTTTGTAGCGGTCGTCAAACGATCCGGCACAACCCACCCAAAATAATATTTCAGGATTTTCGCCTTTGGCGGCCATATCGGCCATAGTTGGAACTTCGTAGGTCATATATTTTATATTATCTGAGACATTTGAATTAAACAAAAATAGTATGCTTGCATAACAATTACAACGTATTCACTGCAAAAAATCTCTGCTTTGTGACGAATGTACGCCGTTTCTACCAATACAATACTATTCTCGAACCAACAGTGATGCAATAAGGTTGTTAGTCGAAGAAAACTCTCAAAACTCTACAATCTCGAATCTTCTATCTTACTTCTTAATAAAATGAATCGTCTTTTTATGTTTTTGGTATTAACAGTACTCTTTTTAGCACTTGATTATTACCTTTTCCAAGCCGTTCGGATAGCGATGAAAAACCTTGCTCCAAACACGCAGCGTTGGATAACTTACGTTTACTGGGCGTTGCCCGTCATCGCAATGACCATCACCATCGTAGGGTTTTATATGTATCCCGCATATTTGAGCTACAAAGCCAGAAACCTGTTAGTCGCTGCGGTTTTCGTGCTTTATATCTCTAAAGTAATCGCCGTTCCGTTTTTATTACTAGATGATTTAGGAAGGTTCGGACGTTGGGTAATCAGCTTGTTTCAGAAAAGCGAACCAACCGTTTCGGGAGAATTAGCAGATGCCGGAGACAAAATTACCCGCTCTGATTTTTTAGCCAAAACTGCTGTCGCGGTTACGAGTATTCACGCCGGAGCGTTGGCTTGGGGAATTATTTCGGGAGCTCACGATTACCGCATCCGACGAGTAAAACTTCCTTTAAAAAACCTCCCGAAGCAATTCGACGGCATGAAGCTAGCTCAATTATCTGATATTCATTCAGGAAGTTTTTTCAATAAAACTGCCGTGAAAGGTGGCATTGAAATGTTATTGAACGAAAAGCCCGACGCCATATTTTTTACGGGTGATTTGGTAAACAACGAAGCTAAAGAGGTACAAGATTATATAGATGTTTTCTCGAAAGTAAAAGCTCCACTCGGTGTATTTTCTACGCTCGGAAATCACGATTACGGCGATTATATTCAGTGGGATTCGGCGACGGCGAAAGTACAGAATTTGAAAGATCTGAAAGAAGCCCACCGCCTCATGGGTTGGGATTTACTTCTCGATGAAAACCGAAAACTAACCGTTGACGGTGAAAGTATCGGGATTTTAGGAATCCAGAATTGGGGAGCGGGCGGTTTCGCTAAATACGGCAATTTGGATAAAGCTCTGCAAGGAATGGACGATCTACCCGTAAAACTTCTCCTTTCCCACGACCCCAGCCACTGGCGGGAACAAGTTTTAGGAAAAACGAATATTGATGCTTCGTTTGCCGGACACACGCACGGAATGCAATACGGAATCGAGATTGGCAGTTTTCAATGGAGTCCGGTGCAATACCGCTACAAAGAATGGGCGGGGCTTTACTCCGAAAACGACCAAAACATCTACGTAAATCGTGGTTACGGTTATTTAGGTTATCCCGGACGTTTAGGCATTTTACCCGAAATCACGATTGTGGAATTGGTGAAAGCGTAGAATAATAATTGCTATTAATTCGTAGAGAATGACTTTTTAAATATGAATTCAGAAAGCAGGTGTAAACTATGCGGAAATCCAGCTGATAAAACTGGCTCTCATTTACCTTCAAGTTCTTTTATTTCAAACTATATTAATCGTGAAGGGACTAAAGGCAGAGACAATGAATTGATGTATACTATTGAAGATTCTTTTCACAAAAAAGACCTGTTTCTTGGAAGAAAAACTGCTGGTCGAACAGACGAGGAATTAGCGAATATCGTGGGGAAGTCAATCGAGAAAATAGAAGAAATCAGATCAGAAAAAAACTCAATAGTTGTAGATTATCTCTTTTGTACGAAATGTGAAAAAGACTTTGGGAAATTAGAAAGCCTTTTTGCTAATAAATGCCACAAGGATTTCTTGAACGGCGACATTAAATCTTCTGATATTAGTACTGTTATAAGCTTTTTTCTTCTAAATATTTGGCGGTGCAGCGTTGCCAATAGAAAACAAGAATCATTCAATTTAAAAACAGTACTTGAAAAGGCAGTAGGTAACTATTTCCTTCAATTATTTAAGAAGCATGATGGTTTAACAGAGTCTAATTTGTCAATGTTTCCTAAAAATGTTTTTGTAGAACTTTTTGTATATCCTGTAGAAAAAGTTTTAGAGCCTCAAGACGAGTCAAAATTCTTTTTATTTCTACATCCTAAACTCAAACAGCCTTACTTTATAATGCTGGGTAGGTTCATAGTACTATTATACGAGAAAAAGAACCATCTAAAGAATTCTATATAAGACAATTTTGGACTCAAAGCTATACGGGAACGAATATCTCCGATTTTTAGCAACTCTAACTTTTCGCTATACACTTTGTCAGAAGAAGACTTCGATATACTCTACAGACGAATTCCTGTTTCCCTTATTCAAAGTACGGTAAATAAACAGCTATCTCGTCTTAGAATAATTTGCGGAAGATTTCACTTGGACTTTGAAAGAATGAAAAAACAGTTTCAATTTTACTACGCCCAACACGGAAGTTCAAGCAATAATGAGCAACAAATTTTTGAAAATATAATGGATAAACTAATTGAAGATGGTACACTCCAATCTTCAGTCATACGATAAATTTTAATCGTTCACCCTTCTATTTGAGCGTCCAAAGGTATTCGGACAATAACCCACCTCAATCTACTCCCGCATATTCCACCTTCTTCGCTTTTGTTTCGAGGAAATAGCCGTCGAATTCTGCGAGAACGCCGTCGAGCGTTTCAAATAATTCATCTACCTCAAGCGTTTGCACCAATTTCATCCTTAGGGGTTTGAAATTGGGTAAGCCACGAAAATAATTAGCGTAGTGGCGTCGCATTTCGAGAATTCCCTGACGTTCACCTTTCCATTCTAACGAAAACTGTAAGTGTTGTCGAGCGGCTTGTACCCGCTGACGAATCGTTGGTAACGGAAGCATTTCTCCCGTGGCGAAATAATGTTTTATCTCGTTAAAAATCCACGGATAACCAATACTCGCCCGCCCGACCATAATTCCATCCACGCCAAAACGGTTTCGGTATTCCAACGCCTTCTGCGGTGAATCAATATCGCCATTTCCAAAAATAGGAATTTTGATGCGGGGGTTTTCTTTTACTTTGGCAATTAATCGCCAGTCGGCTTCGCCTTTATACATTTGAGCCCGCGTCCGACCGTGAATACTCAACGCCTGAATACCCACGTCCTGCAAGCGTTCGGCTACTTCTTCGATGTTTTTGGTGTCTTCACTCCACCCCAACCGGGTTTTCACTGTTACGGGTAAATGCGTTGCTTTCACCACGGCTTCCGTCATACGTGCCATCATCGGAATATCCTGCAATAATCCCGCTCCGGCACCTTTACAGGCCACTTTTTTCACGGGACAACCATAATTTATGTCAATCAAGTCAGGGTTCGCACGGGTCGCAATGCGAGTACATTCCGCCATGGTATCCACGTCACTTCCAAACAGTTGAATCCCGACGGGGCGTTCGTACGGGAAAATATCCAATTTCATCGTGCTTTTCGCCGCATTGCGGATTAAGCCTTCCGAGGAAATGAACTCCGTATACATCATATCTGCTCCGTTTTCTTTACAAACCTGACGGAACGGCGGGTCGCTGACATCCTCCATCGGTGCCAACATCAACGGGAATTCTCCTAATTCTATATTTCCTATTTTAACCATTTTATTTGCTGTATGCTGTAAGCGATAGGCTGCAAACCTTTTGCTTTTTTATAACTCTAAAACTTGCTGACTTGTTGATCTACTAACCATTTAACTAAATTGCGAAAGTTAGCAATGTGTTAACGATGAAATTTGGGAAGGTAGTTCAACGTTTATAAGTTTTGTAACTAATATACACCCGACTGATTTAACTTCGGGCATTTATACATTTCTGGATTCTTACGTCTTTTACCTATAGTTTTATTAGATGAAATCAACACGTTACTTCTTTTTTGTTGCCCTTCTGTTCATTGGCTTTTCTACTTCGGCTCAGGTTTTGAAACCTGCTAAATGGAATTTCAAGGCGTCTAAAATTAACCCGCAAGTGGGTGAAATAATCAACATTATTTTCACGGCAACCATTGACAAGGAATGGTATATGTACTCTTCCCGCCTAAAAGTGAACGGACCCATGCCTACCGAAGCCCGTTTTACGAGTAATGGCAGTTTTGAAACCGTGGGAGATTTAATCCCAATAAAGCCAAAAGAAAAGTACGACGAAATCTGGGAAGGAAAAGTAAATTACTTTACTGGAAAAGCAATTTTTGTCCAAAAAGTAAAAGTGCTAAAGTCTAATCCGACCGTAGAAGGACTCTTGAGTTACCAAACCTGCACCATCAAAGATGGAAGTTGCATTCCGAATAAAGATAAGTTCAAACTATCGCTTTAACCTCACCCGCCCGGCGGCCCAGTCCTCAGAGGAAAAGGACTTCATAATTATTTATAACTCCTCTCGACGTCAAGCCTCAAAATGCTCCCAGCCTTGGGCTTTCATCGGTGTTAATTGTCCTGAGTTCAATACTAAAAACGCCCCTTTCTCTTCGGTTACGAACCCGATTGGCGTGATTTCCGACAAGGTTTTCACTTTCTCGAAGTCTGCTTGCGAAATCGTCATCAGTAACTCGTAATCTTCGCCTCCGTTTAACGCAACCGTGATTGGGTTAAGGTTTAACTCCGTAGCGGTTAACATGGCAGGGTTTTCAACCGGGATATTCTCTTCAAATACCCGAATTCCTACGTTTGATGCTTTGCACAAGTGCAAAACTTCGGAAGCTAATCCGTCCGAAATATCAATCATGGAAGTTGGGACGATACCCCCTTCAATAAAGTCGTAAATGATATCTGTGCGGGCTTCAGGTTTAAGTTGTTTCGCCACCACATACTCGTGTTTATCGAGTTCCGGTTGCATATTCGGGTCAGCTAAAAATACTTGCTTTTCCCGCTCCAAAACTTGCAGACCAAGATACGCCGCTCCTAAAGAACCCGTTACGCAAACTACGTCGTTGGGTTTTGCTCCGCTTCGGTAAGTTACTCTATCTTTGGCAACCGTACCCACGGCAGTAACCGAAATCACTAAACCGCTTCTGGAATTGGTGGTATCTCCTCCTACTAAATCAATGCTGTAAGCTTCACACGCCGAGCGAATTCCGTCGTATAATTCGTCGATGGCTTCAACCGGAATGCGGTTACTTAATGCAATGCTGACCGTGATTTGCTTCGGCACAGCATTCATCGCCGCAATGTCAGAAACATTAACCGCCACAGCCTTGTAGCCTAAATGTTTAAACGGAACGTAAGATAAATCAAAATGGACACCTTCAAGTAGCATATCGGTACTGATAACCGTGTAAAACTCTCCTGAATCAATCACAGCGGCATCATCTCCAATACCCTTTATTGTTTCGGGTAATGTATTATTTGTAGCGGCGGCAATACGATCTATCAACGCAAACTCACCACCAATTTCACTTATTTCTGTTCTTTCCATACTGCAAAGGTACAAGTTTTTAGAATTGCTGCTCTAACAAAGAAGCTGCAAAAAAATACTTACCTTTAAATCACTCAATCTTAAATCCTTTATATGAAAACCTTATCTAATATTCTCTTCTTATTTTTATTAGTCAATGTGGCGTTTGCTCAATCTAAAGACGAGCGAGATGTTGAGAAATCCATTGCCCGTTTAACAAAAGCAATAGTAACTTATGATACCCAAACATTGGACAAGCTTACATCACCATTACTAACTTATGGCCACTCAAACGGAGTGATTGAGGACAAAGTCGAATTTATTCAGAATGTAACCAAAGGAAAAACCGTTTTTACGGAAATAAGCCTCTCCGAACAATGGGTAAGAATAAGTGGTAAAACAGCGACCGTACGCCATATCCTCGATGCCAACACGAGTACAAGCGGCGTTATAAACACAATCAAACTAAAAGTTTTGTTAGTTTGGGTAAAACAAAAAGGGGACTGGATTTTGCTTGCCAGGCAAGCTGTAAAGTAATTTTCTCAACAGTTTCTTTGCAACTATTCCAAAATAATAGTATGCTTGCATAACATTATTTTATCTTGTCGAAATATGATCTCTTCAATTACTAAAGTTCACCGTTTACAACGAAAAAAGCCTCGCAAATTGCGAGGCTTTCGAGCGGTGGTGATGGACGGAATCGAACCGCCGACACAAGGATTTTCAGTCCTTTGCTCTACCAACTGAGCTACATCACCGCTGAGGTATTTCCGAAACGGAGTGCAAAGTAAAGCAATGCTTTTTCTTGAAACAAGACTTTTTAACGTTTTATGAAATATCAATTAGCACAAGTAAATATTTCGCCGCTCAAAGAGCCGATTGACAGTCTATTATTGACAGACTTTGTGGCTCAACTTGATGAAACAAACGCCCTTGCCGAGGCTGCTGAGGGTTTTGTCTGGCGATTACAAGGAGAGGAAGGAAACGCCACGGCTTATCAGGTATTTAATAACGAAATGACAATTATAAATTGTCGGTTTGGGAATCGGTTGAAAGTTTAAGAAATTACGTGTACCAATCGGCTCACGCCAATGTAATGAAGCAGCGAAACAAATGGTTTGACAAATTAGACAGGCCGCAAGTTGCTTTATGGTGGATTCCGGCGGGACATACTCCTACCCCGCACGAAGCCAAGGAAAAGTTAGCCTATTTAACCAAATACGGCGAAACGAAAGAAGTATTTACATTTAAGAATATCTTTGAACCGAATTTTGAAACTTGAGGTAGTAGATTTACTAATTTTGCCCGTATGAATTCCCGCTTGAGCGGAATTAAGCGAAGAAATAAAAGAACAAAATACAATTACACTTTATAAATAAAAATGGAAATTATCGCACAAATATTATTCGTAATCGCCCTCGGGGTGGCGGGTTATTTTATCTCCCGAAGAATATCACTCATATCCCGTACCATTAAACTTGGGAAAGCGGAAGACCGAACAGATCAACCCGCCGTTCGTTTTGCGACAATGCTACGCATCGCCTTCGGACAAAGGAAAATGTTTGATCGTCCGGTTGTGGGGATAATGCACTTTATCGTGTACGCTGGTTTTATCATTATCAACATCGAAGTTTTAGAAATCATCATTGACGGCGTACTCGGAACGCACCGCATTTTTGCCGGGCCACTTGGCGGAGCGTACCCGTTTTTTATCAACGTTTTTGAATTTTTGGCGGTCGGTGTAATCATTGCCATCTTCGTTTTTCTGATTCGTCGGAATATCATAAAGACACCCCGACTTTCACCCGAACGTCACCGTGAAATGAACGGCTGGCCGGAGCTTGACGCAAATATTATTTTAGTAACAGAAATTGTCTTGATGTGGGCATTCCTAAGCATGAACGCCACGGACGTAATTTTACAAGAACGCGGAATCGGGCATTATGGCGAAGTGATGACGGGCAGTTTTATGTTCAGTCAATTTTTGCAACCGATTTTTGAAGGGTTTTCAACCAACGCCCTCGTTATTTATGAACGTGCCGCGTGGTGGATTCATATTTTGGGAATCATGGCGTTTGCCTTGTACGTGACTTATTCAAAGCACCTGCACATTGCATTGGCTTTCCCGAACACTTATTTCTCGAAGTTAAAACCAAAGGGCAAAATGGACAATATGCCCGCCGTAACCAACGAAGTAAAAATTATGCTCGGTCTTACCGATGCTCCCGAAGGCGAAGAAGAAGTAGCCACTTTCGGAGCAAAAGACGTACAGGATTTATCGTGGAAAAACCTCATGGATTCGTACAGCTGCACCGAATGTGGTCGCTGCACAGATGCTTGTCCCGCAAACATGACGGGTAAATTGCTTTCACCCCGAAAAATTATGATGGATACCCGCGACCGCCTCGAAGACATTCAGAAGGGATGGGTTAAAAATGGTGATGATTTCAAAGACGAAAAAACGTTACTAGGAGATTATATCAAAGAAGAAGAGTTATTGGCTTGCACTACCTGTAACGCGTGCGTTCAGGCTTGTCCGATTCTGATTAATCCACTTGACATTATTTTACAACTCCGCCGCTACAAAGTGATGGAGGAAAGCGATGCCCCACAATCGTGGAATATGATGTTCCAAAACCTTGAAACTAATATGGCTCCGTGGAAATTCGCTCCGACGGATCGTTTTAACTGGGCGGATGAATTGAAAGAGGATTAAGGAACTCCAATCCACAGCCCCTTCCCCCGAAGGGAAGGGGTACACTTGAAACCCTGTTGGCGGTCGCAGACCCCGACAGCGGTTCTTTGAAAACAGTTTCAAGTTTAAAAAAATGAAAACACTTACCTTAAATCTAAATTACTCAGCCCTTTAGTGTTGATTGCATCAAAAGCATTTTTTGGAATTATTTTTCACGATTGGGAAGGAGCTACCAAAGCAGGCTTTTTCGACACGTGTGAACCCGAGTTTTTGGTTGACTATTCAAGTATTATTTCTGACAGTCTATTGGTTTCCTTTCCTATAGCGTTCACTTTTTATTTTAGTGAATACAAGAATAGAAAGGTTGGGATTTAGTCAATTCAAATCGAGAGCCGACTTTAGATTAATATGGTTGATTGGTTATATTTGTTCCGTTCAACCATAACCTACAATGAAGCACTTATTATCTCTCCTCATTGCAATTTGCCTACTGAGCTGTAATGAAATACCTATTGACTACACCCAATGGCGTACATACGGCGGTACAACAGATGCAGCTCGCTATTCAAGCTTAGACGAGATAAACGTTGACAACGTACAAAATCTGCAAGTTGCGTGGGAATTTCATTCGGGAGATTCTACCAAACGTTCACAAATTCAGTGTCAGCCAATCATCATTGATGGCGTTTTGTTTGCCACTACGCCGCAGATAAAATTGATTGCGTTAGATGCCGCCACCGGAAAGCAAAAGTGGTTTTTCAACCCGTTTGAATTATTAGGCGGCGAGAACTCGTGGGCGGGAACGAATCGGGGCGTTACGTATTGGACAGACGGCAAATCCGACAAACGAATCATCTTTACGGCGGGAAGTTTTATGATGGCGATAAACGCCGAAACGGGTAAACCCGTGACTTCGTTTGGTGATGGCGGAAAAGTGGATTTGCACAAAGACCTCACCGCCGAAATGCAGGATTTCCTCATCGTTTCAAATACGCCCGGCACAATCTACAAAGACTTAATTATCATGGGAATGCGGCTCTCCGAAGGACTCGATGCCGCTCCCGGACACGTAAGAGCGTACGATATCAGAACGGGTGAACAACGCTGGATTTTCCACACCATTCCGCACCCAGGTGAATTCGGTTACGAAACGTGGGGAGGAAATTCGTGGAAGAACATTGGCGGAGCGAATAACTGGGCAGGAATGACAGTTGACGAAAACAAAGGCATCGTTTACGTTCCAACGGGTTCGGCAACCTACGATTTTTGGGGCGGCTACCGTCCCGGCGATAACTTATTTGCCAATTCCCTCGTAGCGTTAAACGCCGAAACGGGCGAACGCATTTGGCATTATCAAACCATTCACCACGACGTTTGGGATCGGGATTTACCCACCAATCCGAATTTGATTACGATTCAAAAAGACGGCAATAAAGTTGAAGCCGTCGCTCAGATCACAAAGCAAGGATTCGTTTTTGTTTTTGACCGAAAAACGGGAAATCCTATTTTTGAAATCAACGAAGTAAACGTTCCGCAATCAACGCTTGACGATGAAATTACTTCTAAAACGCAACCCGTGCCAACGCTTCCTCAACCTTTCATGCGGCAGACATTCACGAAAAAAGACATTACTGACATTTCACCCGAACATAACAAAGAAATTTCCGCTTTCCTCATAGAGAAAAATGCCAAAATTGGCAGTATGTGGATGGTGCCCGACGATAAACAACCGCATGTTATGTTCCCCGGTTTTGACGGCGGCGGCGAATGGGGCGGAGCGGCTTTTGATCCTGAAACCAATTTACTCTACGTAAACGCCAACGAAATGCCGTGGCTCATCGAAACCGTTTTGAACCACAAATACGAAAACGCCGGACAAACCATTTACGCAAATAACTGTGCAAACTGTCACGGTCTCGACCGCAAAGGAAACGGCGGAGCTTTCCCGAATCTGACAGCATTAAAAGGGAAGTACGACTATAACCAAGTTTATAACCTTATCACAAACGGTAAAGGAGCGATGCCCGCTTTCAAACACATTCCCGAAAACGACCGTAAATTATTGGTAAATTTCTTACTCGATATTAAAACCGAAATCAACGCCGATAAAATTGAATTATCGAGTGAAAGCACAAACAAAACTCCCAAATACTTAATGAAAGGCTACAAACGCCTCCTTACAAAAGATGGGTATCCAGGAATAAAGCCGCCTTGGGGAACGCTAAACGCCATTGACATGAATACGGGGAAAATCGTTTGGAAATCTGTTTTGGGTGAATATAAAGAACTGACTGAGAGAGGCATTGCCCCAACGGGAACAGAAAATTACGGTGGTCCTGCTGTAACAGCGGGCGGGTTAGTTTTCATCGCCGCAACGAAAGATGAAAAGATAAGAGCATTTGATAAAAAAACGGGCAAGGTACTTTGGCAAGCAGATCTTCCTGCCGCCGGACACGCAACGCCGGCTGTTTATGCAATCAACGGAAAGCAATTCATAGTAATTGCTTGCGGTGGCGGCAAAGGCACCAAATCCGGTGATGCTTACGTGGCGTTTGCATTGCCGTGAAAGATTTTAAACCTATGAGGTTTCAAAAACCTCATAGGTTTGGAAAATCACGAGGTTGAATGAAAATATTGTGAAATAGTTGTTACTTCGCACCACTATTCAACCTAACTAACTCAATAATGTCAACTTCGCAACGCATCGGCTTTTGGGTCGGTATCGCCGTTTGTCTGCTGTTTGTATTCATGCCAACGCCCGACGGCATGAGCATTGAAGCCAAAAGAGCCGTGGGTGTAACGCTTCTCATGGCAATTTGGTGGCTTTCGGAAGCCATTCCAATTTACGCAACGGCATTCGTTCCGATGGCATTATTTCCGTTGCTCGGCGTACTCGAAACCGATGATGTTGCCGAGAGTTACGGCCACAGTTACGTTATCATGCTGTTGTGCGGCTTTTTCATTGCTAAAGTCATTGAGTCGCAGCAATTGCATAAGCGTATCGCCCTCATTGTTCTTAAAAAATTGGGCAGTAATCAACAACGTATCATCCTGAGTTTTATGATCGTTTCGGCGTTTCTTTCCATGTGGATTGCCAACGTCGCGGTGGTGTTATTGATGCTTCCCATTGCTACCGCAGTTATCAGTAAAACCGATGAAGCCGACGAAACTTCGCAGTTTGGTCTTGCCTTAATGCTTTCTACGGCGTACGCTTGCAGTATTGGCGGCACGGCAACGCTTATCGGAACGCCCGTGAACATGGTTTTTGCGGGAATTGTCGGCGAATTATACCCCGCCGCTCCAGAAATCAACTTTTTTACGTGGATAAAAATCGGTTTTCCAATCGTTGTACTTTTCATTCCGTTGATTTGGTTTTACATCATTAAGTATTTCAAAATTACCAATACTGTCCAGTTCGACAGGGCAACATTTGGTGATGAATTAGCAACGCTTGGCAAAATGTCTGACGGAGAGAAAAAAGCTTTCGCCGTATTTTTATTCACGGCAATCGGTTGGATATTCCGCAGCGATTTTGATTTCGGCTCGTTCCGAATTCAGGGCTGGGGTTCGTTATTAGGCGTTGCCGATTACGTCCATGATTCTACCGTGGCGGTTGTTGGAGCCTTATTATTATTTGCTTTGACCAATAAACAAACCGGGAAACCATTGTTGACGTGGAAAGAGGCCTCGTCCGTTCCGTGGGGGATTGTGATGATTGTGGGCGGCGGTTACGCCATTGCCAGAAGTTTTCAGAAAACCGGACTCGCCGAATGGATTGGTGGACAAATGACTTTCATCGGCGATTATTCACCGTTAATAATTTTGTTAATTGTGACCACATTCATCGTTTTCTTAACGGAAATAAACTCGAATACCGCCACGGCAAATATTTTTTTACCCGTATTGGCGGCAGTTGCTGTTGCAGCCTCAATTAATCCGTTATTTCTGATGATTCCGGCTACGTTTGCCTGCTCGTTTGCATTTATGATGCCATCCGGCACGGGAACAAATACGGTTATTTTCGCGAGCGGAAAAGTCACCATTCCCGAAATGGCAAAATGTGGACTGGGGTTAAATCTAATGTCCATAATTCTTCTGACGGCTCTGCTATATTTTGTCATCATCCCTATATTAGGTTTGGAAATGACGCTTCCTACTTGGGCAGGATGAATTATCAATAAAGCATTCCGAACAGCCACAAGGGTATTTTATTAAATATCCCGACTTCCATATCGTCGGCGACAATGTAAGCATTGGTTAGTCCTTGAAGCTGTTTTTGCGTTTTGCCCTTTCCACCAATTTCAAACGTAAACGTATCATCCACTAAAAAATCACCTTTTGCGGGTAATGAAACCGAGTGACCAGCATTTCGCAGTTGGTTCAAGAAAAAAGCTTCCCGTAAGCTTCCTTTGTCGGCTTTTTCAGGAGCAAGTATTTCGTGAAAATTGGGGTTTTCGAGAAAGATTTTATCAGGCTTCTGCAAAATACTCGTACTCTTACCCTGAGCCGTAAGCGTATTGATAAGCTTTGCTTTTTCGAGGTAATAAATGTATCGCACAAGCGTATTTCTGGTCACACCAATCTTTTCGCTTAACTTAGATATATTGGGCTTAAAAGGTACTTTAGAGGCTAAAGTGACGAGCAATTGGTATATTTTTCGAACGTTCTGCAAATTAAAACCTTCCACAAACTGCAACTCATTTTCCAAGATAAACCTAATTACTTGCTCTACTCGAATCGGGTAGGTTTTGGGGTTCTCAACGAAAAAAGATAGTAACCAATATTCAAATATTCACTGAAGTGAAACAAAAGTTTAAAGTTTTGTGCGTAAGATTCCGCTAATTTTTCGTGGTTTTTTATTATGTCTTTTAGGTTAATTGACTCATAGCTGTCTATGTTTTTGAAAATTAAGTACTCCCGAAAAGAAAGTCCGGCGAGTTCGTACTGTACCGATTTCCTGCTCAAATCTGCCCCCTGCTTGTGAATATCAATAATACTCGAACCCGTAAAAACGATTTTCAACCCCTTGTACGTATCATAACTATTTTTGATTTCACGTGACCATCCCTCGTACTTATGTACTTCGTCTAAAAGTAAAACCTTCCCACCTTGCTGCCTGAAATCTTCGATAAAATCCAGGAGTGTGAATTTTGTAAAATAAACATCATCCATCGAAACGTAAACTGCTTCGCTCAAGGGTAAATTTAACAACTTCAAATACTGAAGTAGCAGAGTTGTTTTCCCCGTTCCTCTCGCACCTAAAATACCGATTAATCGGTCGTTCCAGTCAATTTGTGAATGTAAGCCCCGTAAATGTGTAGTAGGTACTTCATTTACTAAAAGGCGGGATTTTATAAATACCTTTTCCATTTTGCTTAGTTGGCTAAGCAATTGTAAATAAATACGTGAAATTATTAAGAAGTCTGTCACAAAATACCCAAAATTGAGGTTGTATAATAAATCCACCAATAAAGCACTTCAATACTGCATGCTTGCAGACGTTCACACACCTTTACAGCTTCCTGCCGCAATTCTCGATGACTACTTAGAACAAGGTTGGTTTCGAGCGGGAAGAACCATTTTCAATACAAATTTTCTGCACTTTGACGGAAAATTATACTCGGCGTTGTGGCTTCGGTTAATCCTGAATGACTTTGAATTATCTAAGAGTCAAAACAAAAAGGTTAAAGCCACGAATCGGTTTACTTTCAAAGTTCAACCCTTTAAACTGACCGACGAAAAAGAACAACTCTACGCAGATTACAAAACTGGAATTTCGTTTAATACCGCAAGTTCACTTTACCAATTGTTATTTGACTATCAAGACATTATACCATTCAATACCTACGAAGTGGCGGCTTATGAAGGCGAACGTCTGATCGGGCTAGGTGTTTTTGATATGGGAAAAAACGCGGCGGCGGGCATTGTTAGTTTTACCCATCCGGATTACAAAAAGTATAGCTTGGGGGCAGTTATTATTCTCAAGAAAATAAAATTCGCGAAAGAACAAGGTTTAGAATTATTCTATCCTGGTTATTTTGCTCCGGGTTATCCGGCGTTTGATTATAAGCTGACTTTCGGAAAATCCTGCACGGAGTTTTACGATGTAACAATCAACGCGTGGGTCTCAAAAATTTCGTACGATGTTCAACACGATTTAGTGCAGGTTTTGTACGAAAAGATGAACTTAGTAGTAGAAGGTCTACAAAGGCTGGAAGTACCTCGTGAATTGCTAATTTATGACTTTTACGACCTCAATCTTACGCTTCAGTTCAACGGTCAGCAACTTTTTGACATACCGCTCATCGTTCCGATCAGGCAACAGCACAAGTATCAGATTGATGTAATAACTTACGATTTACTGACTCAAAGATATCAGATAGTAGATTGCGAAGTAGTTTACTATCTACCAAAACCAACTACAAGACCCGGTCACTTCAATCAAAACATTTTGAGGCGGAGACGGCTCATCAAAGAGGCAGCTAATATTGATGATTTATTAAATCTAAACACTTAAACTTTTGCTGCGGGATTCCCGAAGACCGTCGTATTTTTAGCGACATCTTTCACAACTACCGAACCCGCTCCGATACGGGCATTTTTACCCACGGTAATACCGCCCACAATAATCACTCCCGAGCCAATAAATGCTCCTTCTTCAATCGTAACTCCCGAATTTATCATTGCTCCGGTTCCGATTTGAACAAAATCACCGACTTTCGCATCGGTATCAATAACTACACCGCTGTGAATAATTGTATGACTTCCTACCTCGGCAAAAGGATTAACGGTTGCATTTGCAGCTATTAAATTTCCGTGACCCAAAGTACTTTCTTCCGCAACGTACGCTCGGGCGTGAACGGCATTCACAGGCATTACTTTACGTTCAGTATTCAGCATTTCTACCAACGATTTCCGCTCAGTAGCGTTATCGACAGCAATGAAAGCTTCCGTTTTTTGACCAATTAATTTCAAGAATTCCTGCTCATCTGTTGGACCTAAAACAGTTACATTGTTTATTTCTGAGCCGTGCTTTTTTTCATCATCGTCCAAAAACCCATAAACGAAGACTTCATTGCTTTCAAAAATATTCAGGGCAATTTTTCCTAAAACGCCTGAGCCAAAAATTAATACGGGGTTCTTCATTTATTCTTTTCCTTTAGTTTCGTTTCATACGTTTTGCGGTTTTCGAGGTAGCGTTCGTTCGCAATATCTAAGAGCTTACTCATCGCAAAAATCATTTGACTTGACTGTACTTCACCGTAAATATTCATATCCATTGTGCGGAGGGCTTCACCCAAACGCTCATTCGGAATTGCCTCTATTATTTCTTTTGTGGTAAGCGTAGTAAATGGTACATTTTCTAAGTGCTGCAAATGCTTTTTCCACAAAATTAACGCCTGGCTTACATTCTGCGACGTGTCAGAGTCCTTGATATAACGCTTAAATTTTGCCACAAAATCACGGTGACGTTTGCGGTAAATCAATAAACGGTATCGGCGGTAGATATAATTCCCAAAAAACAGATAAATGCTCCCAAAAGTAACAGTTATTAATAACAAATATTTTACGTACGACAAGTAATCAAATGGTTTTTTTGTTTTAACCGTTGAAAAGTCAGTTGCAGGAATTCCTGCGTCAAGAGCTTCTTTAGAAATTAGCTGGGCAATTTGAACAGTATCCAAACTAGAAAAAGATACGTTGCTGTCTGCTTCGGTAATAAGAAAGATTGGCAAACTCAGCGTTAGCTGCGGCTGAATTGTGAATGTTTTGAAAAAGTAAATTACGCTATCCAAACTTCCATTTTCATCCGTAGAAGTAGGAAAAATCTCTCGTTTTACCAGTTCAAAGGGAGAAAAGTTATACGCAGTATCGGGAAAAAAGACCGTAGCTTCGGGTGGATGAAGGTAGCTGAAAGCAAATGGAATTACATGCCCAACTTGTACACTATCTTGCAAAAAAAATCCCTTCGGTAGTTGTAATTGTGCATGAGAAGTAATTGTTATTACGAGTGGTAAGAACGAACTATATAATAATTTCCAATAATTGATTTTGCGACCGCCAAATAGATTCATTTTCTAACCCGAAATAATTGTACTAACCGAGGAATGTAGTCTTCGCGGGTATCAACCGACAAGTAATTTGCGTTGTATTGCTTACAAATCCGTTCTAAGTTTTCTTTGTTTTCGTAAAAAACGCCCCGCATGTCCCGCTTAAAAGACGACGAAGATGTATTCAACCAAACGGTACACTTTGATTCTTTGTCGTAAACGGGCACAATGCCCATGCTCGGCAATTTTACTTCCCGCTGATCGTAAATATGAATAACCACCAAATCGTGCTTTTTCGCCATTGCTTTCACCCGGGAAAGGTAATCTACGTCCAGAAAATCCGAAATCATAATGACAACGCTTCTCTTTTTGAGCATATTCAAACCGAACAAGAGTGCTTTCGACAAATCGGTTTTTTCTGATTTAGGCTCTAACCTGAACAGTTTCAGAATAAACTCATAACCTTGCTTCATTCCGTAATCGGGTTTGAGGTAGAGTTCTTTCTGATCTGAGAAGCAGTAAAGTCCTACCTGGCTTTTTTCCTTAACCGCCGACAAAGCCAATACCCCGCAAATCTCTTTGGCAACATCGATTTTTTGTACTCCTTGGTTCCCAATTTCTTGCGAGGCACTTACGTCCAGCATAAAAAATACGGTCTGCTCTTTTTCCTCTTTGAAAATCTTCACGTACGCCCCGTGTCCTTTGGCAGTTGTTATCCAGTCTATGGTACGTACATCATCGCCGTATTGATAAGTACGCAAGTCAGCAAATTCAATTCCTGAGCCTTTAAAGATTGAGCTAAAGTTACCGTGCATCTGGGAATTTACAGCTTTCCGTATTTTAATTTCGATTTTGTTCAACTTTGAAATTATTTCTCGCACGAATTTTGCTTTTTTAAGAAAAAACTGACGTTGCTTTCGCCGTAGGTTCCTTACTTTTGTGGATAAACGGACGAAGGTAACTTGAAATTACAACCAAAAAAAATACTTGCGGGACTACTCTTGCTGCTAGCACTCGGCTGCAAGCGGGGAGATAAACTGCCCGATGGCATTATTCCTACAGAACAAATGTCGTCCATTTTAGCTGACTTACAAATAGCGGAATCTACAGTGGCACGAATGAACCTCAAAAGTTACGATTCTTCTAAAGTAGCTTTTCAATACAAACAACAGCAAATCCTCGATAGTTACAGCGTTGATTCTTCTCTTTACAATAGGAGCTATGAGGCGTACGCCCGGTATCCCGCTTACATGGAAGAAATTTACACCGATGTGCTAAAAATTCTTGAAACCAAAACTGATAGCGTCAGATTAAAAGACAGGCAGAGCCGATCTGACGAAAATCCTCCCTCATGAAAGAAAATCTGGTCATTATTCCTACTTACGATGAAATCGAGAACATCGAAGCTATCATTCGAAAAGTATTTTCGTTGGCGGTTCCTTTTGACGTTTTAGTTGTAGACGACGGTTCACCTGACGGAACAGGTGCAAAAGTAAAAGAACTACAAAACGAATTTACGGGGAAACTTCATATTCAGGAACGCAGCGGCAAACTCGGCCTCGGCACGGCGTACATTCACGGTTTTAAGTGGGCGTTAAAAGAAAGTTACCAATTCATCTACGAAATGGATGCCGACTTTTCCCACAATCCCAGAGACTTAGCAAGACTTTATAACGAAGTAAAATTCAACGGGTACGACGTGGCAATTGGCTCAAGATATATTAAGGGAGTGAATGTAGTTAACTGGCCAATGGGCAGAGTATTGATGTCCTATTTTGCGGGCGTTTACGTTCGTTTCATTACCCGAATGCCCTTCATGGACCCAACGGGCGGCTTTATCTGCTACACACGAAAAGTATTGGAAACTATTCCGTTGCATAAAATACGGTTTGTGGGTTACGCTTTTCAGATTGAAATGAAGTTTAACGCCTATCTCTACAAATTCAACATCATCGAAATTCCGATTATTTTCACCGACCGCACCAAGGGAACTTCAAAGATGTCTTCTGCCATTTTTCAAGAAGCCGTTTTGGGTGTTGCAATGATGAAAGTATGGAGCTGGTTCAAGAAGTTCGAGCGGTGATACTTTTTGTAAAACGAAATACTTATTCAAACTCAATATAGTAGCTTATGAAAACATTTTGAAAAAAATAGCTTCCAAATGTTATGTATAAATATCTAATAATCGCAATCCTTCTGATTAGTTGTAAGGATAAAGAACCAAAGTCAACAGAAGAAAAATTGTCAATAGAAGAGTGAAAAAAGGCGAACCTGTTTAACGATAGTTTTAAGATTGACTCCCTCGGCTTGACTGCACTTTATACAGTAGTTGAAGAAAAAGATGATTATCGGGTTTTGATAGATTTTTGCTTGACTCTTCTTTTGTACAACAAAAAACGGAAGAAATTTCTAAGAAAACGGGGCTAAAAAAGGAGGAGCTTACCGTATATGTTTCAGTAACACGTAAGATTGGAAGCGAAGGAGAAACGATTTTTATGACCGTTACCAGTCCAATCGATTTGTTTCTAAATTCAACTCCTTTATTTACGGCAAAAAAGTTGATATTGAATAGGTCTGAGGATTATCTGTTCATAAGGCATAAAAAAGGAAACCCATTTGTAGTGAAATTCAGAGTAGCCCCATTGATAACCATTTTACAGGAACTACGCAGTAAAAATATCGTTACGCCCGAAAACAAATCAGATTACATCTTCGAAGACTTTGCCTTAACTAACGTTGGCAGTACCCATACCCGTCCAAAGCATACTTTTTAGTGTGTTTGTATAAATCCAACTCCCACCCTCCAAAACTCCCTCACTTTCATTACCTTTGGTTAACAACTATTCAACCGAAAGAACGTAATGAAGTCAAACCGAAGAACCTTCGTCAAGCAGGCTACTGTACTTTCCACTACCGTATTCTCTCCAAATATTTTATTATCGGCAACCCGTAAAAAGAGATCCAAACTTGGCGTAACACTAGTCGGGTTGGGTTACTACAGCACAGATTTGATTGCTCCTGCGTTACTCAAAACACAACATTGCGAATTGAAGGGAATCATCACGGGTTCGCCCGAAAAAATCCCGATTTGGCAGAAAAAGTACGGCATCACTGACAAAAATGTGTACAGTTATCAGAGCTACGATGACATTGCCAATAACCCCGAAATTGACGTAATTTACATGATTCTACCGCCGTCTATGCACCGTGAATATACCGTTCGGGGAGCAAGTACGGGAAAGCATATTTTCTGCGAAAAGCCGATGGCACCATCGGTTGCAGATTGCGAAGCGATGATAAAAACCTGTAACGACAATAAAGTAAAACTCGCAATTGGTTACCGTTGTCAGCACGATCCAAACATTCAGGCGTACATGAAAGTGGCGAAAGAACAGCCATTCGGAAAAATAAAAATGATCACTTCCGCTGCGGGATATTTTGACAGCAGAACCGACCACTGGAAACAGAAAAAAGCGATGGGTGGCGGTGTGATAGGAGACATGGGCGTTTACGCTTTACAAGGAGCAAGACTCGCTTCCGGCGAAGAACCGGTGACGGTGACGGCCCAGGCGTCAACTACTCGCCCCAAAATCTACCACGAAGTAGAAGAAACGATGCAATTTCAGCTCGAATTTCCGAGCGGGGCAAGGGCGTCCTGCCACACGAATTTTGGCATTCCGATGAATTACCTAAATGTAAATTACGAAAAAGGTTGGCTCAAAATGGAACCGCAAAGCGGCTACGGCGGGAACAAAGGCTCTATTTCAGACGGAACGAAAATCAACTTCGATGTTCTATCGTAACAGCCTATTCAATTAAACGACCACGCATTGTCCATCCTGAATAACAAACCTATACTCACCCCCGGTGAAGAAGGCTTGCGGGACATTCGGGTCGTTGAGGCTATTTACAAAGCCGCTGCTTCTGGTAAGTCGATTAAGGTTTAATTCGTTTAATGAAAATCAAAAACTCACTATGAAGAATCTCCTCTACCTCTCTATCACAGCCATCATTTTCAGCTGCACTTCCACCCCAACGGAAACCACCAAAAGCGAACCCGAAAAAATGCGAGTTATTTTCGATACCGATGCAAACAATGAACTGGACGATCAGCAGGCTCTTGCCTATTTATTCTTTAATCAGGAAACGTTCGACATTGAAGGCATTACCGTAAATGCTACGATAAACGGCGGCGATATTGAAAGACATTATGACGAAGCTAAACGCATCATAAAACTCTGCCAGGTTGACGGCAAAATTCCACTTATTCGCGGAGCGAACGCAAATTTTGAAGCCATCCAAGACAGCGTAACAAACGCTACGTTCGACGGCTCAGAGGCAGTTGATTTCATCATTGATAAATCGCAAAATTTAGACAATAAATTGGTGGTGATTGCGGTGGGAAAACTGACAACAATTGCTTTGGCCTTGAAGAAAAACCCATCATTGACCGAACGCATGAAAGTAGTTTGGCTCGGTTCAAATTATCCCGAACCCGGCGAATACAATCAGGATAATGACACTACGAGTATGAATTACGTACTGAAAACCAACGTACCGTTTGAAATGGTAACCGTTCGTTATGGAAAACCTTCGGGAACGGATGCTGTTCGAGTCACGAAGACCGAAGCCGCTGAAACAATGCCCGGACTCGGCCCAACTATTACTACGCCGATTACCGGACGGCACAGTGGAGAATTTACCAATTTTGGAGATTATTCCGCAGACCTTTTTAAACACATCGATTATCACGGCGATCCGCCCGCACGAGCCATGTTTGATATGGTGGCCGTCGCAATTTTAAAGAATCCGAACTGGGCGGAGAAAAAGGAAATCCCTTGCCCCGTTTTGATAGATAATCAATGGATCGAACGCCCCGAAAATCCACGTAAAATTATGCTATGGGAAAACTTCGATGCGAAAAATGTGATGAAAGATTTTTACGTGTCGCTTAAGAATACAACGAATAATCAAAGCAAATAACGTTCAATAATTTACCTACACGGGCATATTCTGTGGCAGTAACGGTAAACTCAACTCAATAACTTAACGACTCAAAGCCAATGTTCATTATAGAAACCTACACGATTGCTGTCATCTTCTGCATCAT
Source organism: Spirosomataceae bacterium (assembly GCA_047630355.1). Lineage (GTDB taxonomy): Bacteria > Bacteroidota > Bacteroidia > Cytophagales > Spirosomataceae > JANQUM01. The sequence goes on from JBLHXN010000003.1 coordinate 39,187, forward strand.
CACCATGCTATGTTGGGGTTCTTGGGCGAATACCCAAAAGCTTGCAGCTTCCACGTGGCGATTTGAATTATTCTACTGGGATTACGTCATTGGCATTGTCTTGCTCTCGCTTGTTTTTGCTTTTACATTAGGAAGTTCCGGAGAAGGTGGCAGAAGTTTTATTCCCGATTTACAACAAGCCGACAGCTCAAATATATGGTCAGCCATATTGGGCGGCGTATTATTTAATGCCGCAAACATATTGCTCGTAGCCGCCATTTCCATTGCGGGAATGTCCGTTGCGTTTCCCGTAGGAATTGGTTTGGCGTTAGTCATTGGCGTAATCGTGAATTATTTGGATGCACCAGTCGGAAACGCCACCTTGCTTTTCGGAGGAGTTACGTTAGTTGCAGTCGCTATTTTATTGAATGCTCAAGCGTACCGTAAATTAACAAGCGGCACGGGAAACGTCTCGACGAAAGGATTGGTACTTTCGGTGATAGCGGGCTGTTTGATGGGACTATTTTATAAATACGTGGCGAACTCCATGTTCCCCGATTTCAACAATCCAATCAACGGAAAGTTAAGTCCATACACCGCAGTTTTCATATTCTCAATCGGTATTCTGTTAAGCAATTTTATTTTTAATACGTTATTAATGAAACGTCCGTTTCAAGGAACGCCCGTTTCGTACAGCGATTATTTTTCGGGAAATTTAAAAACACATTCAACCGGAATTTTGGGTGGGATAATCTGGTGCGTTGGAATGTCATTTAGCATCATTGCCTCTGAACAAGCCGGCCCCGCCATTTCCTACGGACTCGGACAGGGAGCAACTATTGTGGCGGCAATCTGGGGGATTTACATCTGGAAAGAATTTAACGGTGCTCCAAAAGGAACATCCACTATTCTAAACTTAATGCTCTTAGTTTACATCATCGGTTTAGGAATGATTATCATGGCAAGATAATCTCAAAAATATGCTCTATGTCGTAAACCATTAACAAGTTCGAAAATAATTAATCTAAACTAAAATAGCTAAAGGCTAACGGCTGATAGCTCACAGCTAAAAATGAAAATTACAGTAATAGGCAGTTCAAATACCGATATGGTCGTCAAAACCGAGCGTTTCCCGAAACCAGGCGAAACCATTATCGGCGAAGAGTTTTTCATGTTTCCCGGCGGTAAAGGAGCAAATCAAGCGGTTGCCGCTGCCCGTTTAGGTGGGAACGTTACGCTCGTTGCCAAAGTCGGAAATGACGTATTCGGGAAACAAGCTCTTGAAGGTTTCAAAACCGAAAATATCAACACAAAATACGTTTTCACAGACGAAAGTGCCGCATCGGGCGTAGCATTAATAACTGTGAATGCCGAAGGCGAAAACGAAATTGTGGTGGCTTCAGGAGCAAACGGACAGTTAAATAAAAAAGACATCACAACCGCTAAAAAAGCCATCACCGAAGCCGAAGTAATCGTTTTACAACTCGAAGTTCCGATTGAAACCGTTGCTTACGCCATTAAACAAAGTTTGAAAGCGAATAAAAGAGTCATTCTAAACCCCGCTCCCGCTCAAGCATTGGCTGATGAATTGTTGAACGGGCTATTCCTACTAACACCTAACGAAACCGAAGCCGAGATTTTAACTTCTATTGAAGTAACAAACGTTGCAACCGCCAAACTCGCTGCCGATGAATTGCTGAAGAAAGGCGTGCAAAACGTCATTATTACAATGGGTTCAAAAGGGGCATTTTTCATGAATGAAACAGAAACATTCCTAATGGAAGCCGAGCGGGTAAAAGCCGTAGATTCTACCGCCGCCGGAGACGTTTTCAACGGAGCATTAGCCGTCGCAATTGCAAAAAACAAACCGTGGAAAGAGGCCATAGCTTTCGCCAACAAAGCCGCTTCCATTTCCGTAACCCGCATGGGAGCCCAAGCTTCCGCACCCAAATCAGAAGAGTTATAAATGAATTCGACCATCCACCCCGTCCAAGAGTCAGATTTTGCTGAGTTAATCGAATTACAAAAGGAGTTCGCCATTTTTCAGAAAACGCCCGAAAAGTTTACTAATACACTCGAACGAATATTGGCAGAAAAGGAGTTTTTCAACGCATTCGTTGTGAAAGAGGAAGGGAAAATCGTTGGATTTGCGACGTATTTTTATACCTATCATTCGTGGTCGGGTAAAGGAATGCACTTGGATGATTTATATGTTAAAGAATCGCACCGTTCACAGAATCTTGGAAGCAAGTTGATGAACAAAGTTATTAAAACAGCTCAACAAACGGGCTGCCACAGTTTGCGTTGGCTGGTTTCAGAATGGAATAAACCCGCCATTGCTTACTACAAAAAACTCGGAGCGGACGTAACGCATTCTGAAATGAACTGCGAACTGAAAATCGACCCTTCGTAATTTGCTTTCTCAAAAATCCCGTACATTTGCGTTATAAAACTACTAGCTCTTAGCGATTAGCCTTTAGTTTAAAACTCTAATCAATCAATTCTGACATCAAATTCTCCCGATAACTACCGGGACTATCATCTGAAAATTATGGCACACGGAATATTAACAGGCAAAAAAGGTATCATTTCAGGAGCACTTGACGAAAACTCAATTGCTTGGAAAACGGCTTTAGCAGTTGTAGCAGAAGGTGGTAGCATCGTTTTGACGAACGCTCCGATTGCCATGCGAATGGGTAAAATCAAAGAACTTGCCGAACTCTGCAATGCCGAGATTATCCCTGCTGATGCAACATCGGTAGAAGACCTCGAAAATCTTTATACCAAATCAATGGAGATTTTGGGCGGGAAACTGGACTTCGTTTTGCACTCCATCGGTATGTCACCCAATATTAGAAAAGGTCGTGAATACGGCGATTTGAACTATGACTGGTATATGAAGAGCATTGATATTTCGGCTCTTTCGTTTCATAAGTTCTTACAAACCGCGGAGAAGTTAGACGCTCTGAATGAGTGGGCTTCCGTGGTTGGTTTATCTTACATCGCTGCTCAACGGACATTCTCTTTCTACACCGATATGGCAGATGCGAAGGCAATGCTGGAGTCAATTGCCCGCAGTTTTGGCTACCGTTACGGAAAAGCGAAGAAAGTACGCGTAAACACTATTTCCCAGTCGCCAACGCCAACTACGGCGGGTGCAGGAATCGGTGGATTTTCTGATTTTTACACATTTGCCGAAAAAATGTCGCCACTTGGTAATGCCACGGCAGACGAATGTGCTCAATACGTCGTTTCGTTATTCTCGGATTATACCAGAATGGTAACTATGCAGAACCTCTTCCATGACGGCGGATATTCCATGACCGGAATCTCAGCAGAAGTACTGGATATGATTGGCGATGAAAATAAGTAAATTCTGTATTTCTTAACAGATTAAGTAAATGTCTATTAGATTTCTTGTTGGCTTTATATTGTTTGCAGGATTGTTTGTAACACAAACATCCTGCAAACGGCATAAACTGAAAAAATCCGAAGTATTTGTTCCCGGGAAAAGCAAAGCAGATTCTTCGGTGATTATCTCGGAGAGCAAAGTTCCGGCAGTAACGCCATCTATTATGGTTCAACCGGACGAAGTGGATTTCAATTACTTGAAAATCAAATCACGGGTAGCGTTCAGCTCGAACGATTTTTCTCAAACATTTCCCGCTACTATTCACATAAAAAAAGACAGTGTTATCTGGATTTCGGTAGCCGTTGGTTTAGAAGTAGCTCGCGGCGTTATCACACCTGATTCTGCTATTTTCTTAGACAGGTTGAACCGTAACGTCTATCAGTTCAGCTATCAGGATTTAAGCGATTTCATGGGTTTTGACGTAAGTTTTGACTTGGTTCAATCTTTATTAGTTGGCAATATGCCAATTTACATACGAGAGCAAGACATTATTACGGGAGCGGGAAGTTTCATCACAGTAAAACAAAGCGTTGGCGAATTGGCAGTAGAGAATACCATTGACGAATTGATAAATAAGTTGACCCGCGTATCAGCACAACGTGAAAATACACAGAGTCGCCTGATTATAACTTACGCCGATTTCACCGAAACCGATAACGGAAAAGTACCGCAAAGAATCGAAACCCGGGTTGAGAAAACAACCGCCGGAATTGAAACGACTGCCACGTCCATAAATATTGAGCACAATAAGTTTGAATTTTTAGAGCGGGATCTTCGGTTTCCTTTCAGCGTTCCGAAATCTTACACCCCCGTGTCTTTGAAGAAAAAATAGGCACCATATGAGTCTTTTACTGTCGTTTATAAACTTATGAAGGTCTGCCGCTTACTTTTCCTGATTTTACTTTCCGCTTGGACAAACGTAGCCGCCCAAACGCTTTCGCGTGATCAGTTGGAAAAGGAAAAGAAAGCCAATCTCGAAAAAATAAACACTACGCAGAAAATTCTTAATCAAACCCGTAAGCAAAAAACAAGTTCTGTGGGCGAATTACGAGCTTTAAATAAGCAAATATCGTCGCAGGAAGAGCAACTTTCTCTCATGGAGCAAGACCTCGGATTGATTGAAACCGAGCTAAAAAGCCTCAATACTGAAACGTCCCAACTTGAAGATAAAGTCTCTGTTTTGCGTAAAGAATATGCTGATATGCTTTATCAAGCATCTAAAACAAGTGGTCGCATAAATCAGCTGAGCTTCATACTTGCATCAAAGTCTTTTAATGAATTAGTGATGCGGTACAAATACATTCAGCAATACGGGGATAACCGCAAGCAACAAGTTGAACAAATTAAAAAAGTATCGGACGAGCTTTCGGAAAGGCAACAACAATTAGCGAACAAGAAAACCAGCCAAGTTACTATAAAACAACAGAAACTTACCGAGGCTCAGCAACTCGCTAAATTGAAAGGCGAAAAGTCGCGAGTAGTGAATGATTTATCGAAAAAAGAAAAACAACTCCGCTCCGAAATAGCCGCAACGCAACTGTCTGTTAACAAACTAGATCAACGCATTTCTTCCGTTATTCAACGGGAAATTGCCCGCCAAAACAAAGTCAAGGAAGAAGTCAGAAAAGAGGAAGCCCGCAAATCCGCCGCTCAACGGGAAGAAGTCAGACTCGCAGAAGTCAAACGTGCGGAAGCCAGAAGAGCGGCCGAAGCTCGTCGGCGGGAAGAGGTCATTGCAGCTGCACCTTCAGAAGTGGCACCAATTATTGAGAAAGAAATCCCAGTAATTGAAGAAATTGCACCCCCGCCCCCACCGCCACCCGTAAAAACCGCCGCCGCGAAAGAAGTAAGGTCAGTAGCATTGGCGGGAGCAAATTTTGCGGCAAACCAGCGTCGCATTCCATGGCCGGTAAAAAGTGGTTTTGTTTCGGATAAATTCGGTGTAAAAAATCATCCCGTTTTGAGCGGAGTACGGATTGACAACAACGGCGTAAACATTCAAACTTCAGTGGGAGCAACTGTTCACGCAGTCTTCGACGGAACAGTTATGGATATAACCGATATTCCCGGACTTAATCGGGTAGTGGCAATTCAACACGGCGAGTTCTTCACCATTTACGCCAACTTACAACAGGTTTTTATTAGCTCAGGGCAGCAAGTTTCTATGAATCAAACCATCGGTACCGCAGCTACCGTGGAAGGTATCACAGAAATCAATTTTCAGGTCTGGAAAAGCACCAGCCGCTTAAATCCTGAACTGTGGTTGGTGCGGAAGTGAGGTGGCATAAAATCTAATTTATTAAGTAAGATTTGATAATTATGTTGACTTTAAGTCCTCTCTTATTTTGAATATCTCCTTATAATACTTAACCTTTGATTTCTTAACAAAAAGCCCTTGCCAACACCTACGATTGACATCGAAAATATCTACTCCGCCTCCGAGCGTTTACGGGGCATTATTACGCACACACCATTAATGCGAAATATCAATCTCTCGGAGCGATACGAAGCAAATATTTACCTCAAACGCGAAGATTTACAAGTCGTACGCTCTTACAAAATTCGGGGTGCGTATAACAAAATGGCGAGCCTTTCTGCTGAAGAACTGGCAAAAGGCGTAGTCTGTGCAAGTGCCGGAAATCACGCCCAAGGCGTGGCGTACGCGTGCCGGTTAATGAAAGTTAAGGGCACCGTTTTTATGCCAACTACTACTCCTGCTCAAAAGATAAAGCAAGTGCGGATGTTCGGGAAAGAATGGGTAAACGTCGAAATGGTGGGTGATAGCTACGATGATGCATCTGATGCCGCCAAGGTTTTCGTAAATACTACTGAAAGCACTTTCGTGCATCCTTTTAATGACGAACAAGTAATTGAGGGACAAGGAACAGTCGGATTAGAAATTTTCAAGGATGCTGATTTTAAAATAGACTACCTGCTTTTCGCCATTGGTGGTGGTGGATTAGCTTCCGGTGTTTCAACGGTTTTCAAACGACTAAGCCCTAAAACAAAATTAATTGGCGTGGAGCCGCTTGGTTCACCATCAATGAAAGTCTCCATTGAAAACAAAATGGTTACAACGTTACAACAGATTGATAAATTTGTGGACGGAGCCGCCGTAAAACGGGTTGGGGAAATAAATTACGAAATTTGTAAAGACACGCTGTCCGAGATATTACTAATTCCCGAAGGGAAAGTCTGTTCTACCATTTTACAACTTTACAACGAAGAAGCCATTGTTGCCGAGCCAGCAGGAGCATTGAGCGTATCCGCCTTAGATGACATAAAGCACCTTATTAAGGGCAAGAACGTCGTCTGTGTTATCGGAGGAGGAAATAATGACATCAGCCGCACCGAAGAGATTCGGGAGCGTTCACTGCTCTACGAAGGTCTGAAGCACTACTTTATCGTGAAATTTCCGCAACGTGCCGGAGCAATGAAAGAGTTTCTGGAAAATACCCTTACTCCCACAGACGATATCGTATTTTTTGAATACTCCAAGAAAACCGCTCGTGAACGTGGACCCGCAATGGTCGGAATCGTGATTCAGCAGAAAACAGACTTCAAGCTACTCATCGAACGTATGAACAACAGTAATATCCAGTTTACTTATCTGAATGATAAACCAGAACTGTTTGAATTCCTCATTTAATTTAACTTTCCACCACGTGAATTTTATCTTCGGGGAGTAAATCGTGAGAATTCATCTTCAAATAAAGTTGGGCTAACACCACTACATCCGCCAGACAATAACGATTTATCTTTTCGATGTCTTTATCAACGTGGTAGGTATGGCTCACCATTGAGCCATTAATCTCTTGTTTACTGCTCGGAATATCGAATAAAGCAGCAAGTAAATCTAACGAAGTAAAGTGTTTATAATCTCCGAATTTCCACATTTCGAGCGTATCCAAATGCGGAATATTCCAAGGTTTCTTACCCGATATTTGCAGAATCGCGGGCAAAGGCATTCCGTTTAACACAATCCGACGGCAAAGATACGGGTAATCAAATTCTTTCCCGTTGTGAGCACAAAGCAGCAGGTTGTTTTTCGCCCGGTGCTTTTCGATAATCTTCACAAAGTCTGATAGTACTTGTTTTTCATCGTCTCCACAGAAACTCGAAACGCGGAGCTTTAACTCGCCATCTTCTTCGTAAAAACCCCCAAAACTAATGCAGATTACTTTTCCGTATTCGGCGTAAATGGCGGCACGGTCAATGTACATTTCGGCCGCAGTAAGTTTATCATCATTTTTGAGAAACGATGCCTTTCGCTCCCAGTGTTTTTGCAATCGCTCGTTAACATCTTCAAAATTTGCTGATTGAGCTACCGTTTCGATATCAATAAACAGGGTACTTTTTAACTGACGGAGAAATTGTTCGTTCATGACTGATTAGTTACTTGAACGTTCAATTTCGACATTTTTTTCTTTTTCCACTATCTCTTTCAAAATGTGTTCGGCGTGAATGCGTGAATTTTCAATAAATAAGCTGTGGGTATTCATACCACCGCAGACCACTCCAGCGAGAAAAACGTTGTTGAGGTTCGTTTCCTGTGTGTCGCAATCGTAGCGAGGCTGCATAATTTCATCGGATGAGAGTTTGATGCCCATTCTCTCCAAAAATGGTAAATTCGGCTGGTAACCCGTCATGGCAATTACCCAATCGTTCGGGATCGTGACGTCGCCTTCGGGCGTTGAAATAATAACTTCTTTCTCTGTAATTTCTTTAATTTCAGAATTGAAGTGAGCGTTAATCGAACCTTCTTTTATTCGATTTTCGATGTCGGGTTTCACCCAGTATTTTACCCGTTTCCCAACTTCTTCGCTGCGTACTACCATGGTCACGTTCGCTCCTTTTCGCCACGTTTCAAGAGCAGCATCCACGGCGGAGTTATTTGCTCCCACCACAACTACGTTTTGCATAGCGTAGAAGTGCGGGTCATTGTAATAGTGTGTTACTTTCGGTAAGCCTTCGCCCGAAACATTCATCAGGTTCGGAATATCATAGAAACCCGTGGCAACCACTACGTAATTGGCTTCGTAAGTTCCCTTCGTAGTTTCTATTTTATACTTTCTCCCAATCTGATCAATACGCTCTACTGACTCAAACAAATTTACGTTTAACTTCCATTGTAGTGTCACCCGCCGATAATACTCAAGAGCCTCCATGCGGGTCGGTTTTGGGTTTACAGACATAAACGGAACATCGCCGATTTCTAATTTCAACGACGTGCTGAAAAAAGTCATGTTTACCGGATAATTATAAAGTGAGTTTACCAAACATCCTTTTTCAAGAATTACGTGGCTCAACCCAGCTTTTCCCGCTTCGATTCCACAAGCAAGCCCAATTGGGCCGCCGCCTATTATTACAATATCGTATTTTTCCATTTCTTAGTTTTCAATACCTTTTTCATTTCACTTAACAAAGGGCTTTTCCACGGCAAAAGTTCTTACTTTTAGTGAAATCCTACCCTATAAATTTATATGAAAAAAGTCGGTTCGTTTATTTTAGTGTTATTGATTTTCGGTTGTTCGCAGAAATTCTCCAAATATGCAGATGCCGCCAAAAGTTGGGAACCCGAAATTCAACAACTGGAAGCTCTTGATAAGACGGAGGCAGATCCCAATGACGCCATTTTGTTTATTGGTAGTTCGAGCATTCGGCTTTGGAACAATATAACAGACGATATGGCTCCGTATCCAACAATTCGTCGCGGTTACGGCGGGGCAAAATTCTCCGATTTAATATTTTACACAGACCGCTTAGTTTATCCGCACGACTTCCGGGCGTTGGTAGTTTTCGTGGCGAATGATATTTCAAATACTCCCGAAGATAAGTCACCGCAAAAAATCGTAAAATTATTCAAAGAAACCGTAAAAACGGTACGGGAAAAGAATCCTAAAAAACCGATTTTCCTCGTTGAGATTACCCCCACAAACAGCCGTTGGGAAGTTTGGAATGAAACAAAACGAGCGAATGATTTATTAAAAAAGTATTGTGAGAACACCTACGACCTTCATTTCATCGAAACTGCTGAAGGCTTTTTGGGGTCAGATGGAAAACCACGAGCTGAACTTTTCAGAGAAGACCAACTGCACTTAAAGCAAATTGGTTATGATATTTGGGCAGAACAAATCAAGGGACGCCTGAAACAAGTTTTAGGAGATATCTAATCAATAATTATGCACTCTCAGCATCTTTTATTTTACTCAAAATGCTCTCTTTTGTTTCACTCGTAGTTGATTCTACGGCGTCTTTAATATCGTTCATCACACTCAAAAATATATCCATCCGCTCGGGAGAAATTTTTTCTTGAATTGTTTTATTAAACGCAATAACGCCTTTGCGAGCAAAGCTGCGATGTTTTTTACCTTCATCGGTTAGGAAGACGTTTACAAACCGTTTGTCGTCAGCGTCAGTTTCGCGGGAAATCCACTTCTTCTCTTCAAGCGTTTTTAACATCCGAGTCAGGCTGCGGGGTTCCATCCCGATTGAAGGACCAATTTTTGTCGCTGGAGTTCCTTTTTCTAAATCAATATTAAGCAAAACGTAGCCGATAGACATCGTCATATCCTCTTGTCCGGCGTACAAATTATACATTCTGGATATGGCATGCCAAGTCCATTTTAAGTGAAAGTCTACGGTTTTTTCTTTACGCATATTGGTGGATTAGTTCTTGACTATCAAAGGTAACTGCTCATAATCGTTATGCAAGCATACCTTTCGTCTGTAAAAGCATTTTCGGCTTTAAAAAGGATAAGTAACTACTCTAATTTTATTATCGAAGACGAATGACTTCTTTTTATCGGGATAAATCAAGTTTAGCAGGTTTGTCTGATCGTCGAATAACTCAGTCAGGATGCTATTGAAAATTGAGTAACCTTTCAGGTTTGCAGCAGCAGGAACTTCGACGTAGAGCCAAGTTGCATCTAACTCAACTTCTTTACCCAGAAAATCGTACGATGCAACATCTTTATCAGGTGAAACAAAGGCTAAGTGCTTCCTTAGATATTTGAGAATCAGCGGATCTGTTGAGTAATCTTTCGGGTCAACTTTTACAGATTTGCCGTTATTCATTTCGGTTAACACCCGTTCCAAATCATCGGTAAAAACCCGAATAGTCATTTCTAAAGACTTCGTTTTGGGATTGTAATTAATCTCTGTCAACGATGTGTGAAAGTCGTGAACGGTCACCGGTTTTGAGGTGAAAGCCGAAATAGAAACCAATAGGCATAACAAGAAGAGGTACTTACCGACTTGCCTACCAACCAACCTTTTGACTACCCAAAACTTCATCGTAAATCGTTGTAAAAGACGAATACCATCAAGGCAAGAATAATAAGCATTCCGAGTTGTTGTGACCGCTCAATAAACTTCTCAGACGGCTTACGTCCCGAAATCATTTCGTAAACGAGCAGTACAGCGTGACCACCGTCAAGTGCCGGAATAGGAAGTAAATTCATGAATGCTAAGACCATTGAGAGCATTCCGGTCAGTTTCCAGAAGCGACTCCAGTCCCAGTAACCACCAAACATTTTAGCAATACCAACCGGACCGCTAACAGCGTTTGAAAACGCTACGTCTCCCCGGAAAATTTTCCCGAAGGCTTTTATATTTGCAGTTATTACGTTGAATGCATCTTTCGTTCCTTTCACGACTGATTCTCCGAAACTGAAATAAACAGTTGTGTCTTGACGAACGGTGAGCATTTGGGCAAAGAAACCCGTTTTCCCATCTGCTCCAATACCAACTTCCAGCGTATCAGATTTGCCGTCACGTTGAATTGCCATCAAAACATTTTTGCCCTTATTTTCTTCGGCTGCCGTTAAATACTCGTGGTAATACGTTATTGGTTTTCCATTAATTCCAACGATTTTATCACCAGCGGTTAAGCCCGCTCTGGCGGCAGGTGGAATAGAATCGTTCTTGCCTTTCACAAGTTTAGAGAACCAACCTTGCTCCACTTCCTGCGGCACCATACCAACTTCAAATTCATCGAACAATCCGAGAAAGTAATTCCCTTTTGCTTCTCGCTTCGCTACCGAAAGCCAGTCTATTAATTCACGAGGAACCGGAACATTCAATTGCTTTCCATCACGTAATACGGTTATGTCAATATTTTCTCCTAATAATAAATCTTCGCCCACAAAGTCTTCAAAAAACCTCACTTCTTTACCATCTACCGCCACAACTTTATCGCCGGTTTTGAGCCCCATTTTCTCAGCAATATCGTAGGCTACGATTCCCTGATTATTTATTTCGGAGATAGGAGTTTTGCTTTCGCCGTAATAACTCGTGATTCCGATATAAATTAAGACACCGAGTACCACATTAACAATTATTCCACCGAGCATAACGATTAGTCGTTGCCAAGCGGGCTTTGAGCGAAACTCATAAGGTTGTGGTTCGGTAGCAAGTTGCGAAGCGTCTTTCGTTTCATCAATCATACCTTCGATATCCACATAACCACCCATCGGAAACCACCCAAGACCAAATTCGGTATCACCTTTTTTGGTCTTCCAAAGTGCAAAGTTCAGAACATTTGGTAATGGGAACAGGAAGTCGAAAAAAATGTAAAATTTGTTGACCCGAATTCCAAATATACGGGCGGCGGCAAAGTGTCCAAACTCATGCAAGCCTACTAAAATTGTAAGACCCAACAAAAGTTGAGCCGTCATGATTAATCCTTCCATTTATCGTATTTAGGCTTTAAGCGATTAGCCGGCAGCGTTGTTTGTTGATTATTTATAATTCTCGGCCCTTATTGCTCCATCAACGTAAGTTGCGGCTACGTCAGGATGTTATGTACCACATTCCCGCCCAAGCCCGATACGGGAGCAAAAACTTATTGTCGTCCAGCGAAAACAGAATTTTTTCTGTAATCCGGCAGTATTTCCATGCCATTTTGCAAACGTAATTCATTTATACTTCGTTCAGTCTCTTCATCAAGGTTTACGTAAATCCATTCATTTAATAAATCACCAAATGGCAGATTCTGAAATTCGGGCGTTTCGTCAACTAAAATCTTGTAAATGTTACGAGCGGAAAAGGCATCATTTCCGTTAATGGTTGCCATGATATGAGCGGCAAAATGTGGTAATATTTTACCATTTCAGGCGGCTGCCATTAACTGGTTAGAGAAATTTACCGCTTGCGATTCCGGCGTTTGCCGACGAATAACGTCGTAGAAATCGTATTGTAAAGCGGGAAACCCGTTCGTTCCGCAACCAATTTTATCCTCTCCAAGAAATCCCTTTTCTTCAATTAAATCCCGCAACCAAAAAGCATTCTGCCAATCAATTGTGGCGATAGTATCGGCAAATGTTTCGGCATTTTTCTTTCTAAACCACTGATCACGGGCAACAATGGTATTCATTTCCTTTTAGTAAGTTATATCGAGTTGTTCTTCAAATGATCGTCGCTCTTCGAGGTATTTCAATTCAAAATCCCGCCACTCGTTGGTTTGTTGAATACTTAAAAACGCCACTTCACCTTTCACAAAATCAAGGCTGATTCCTTTAGAAGCTACTTTTAAAAGGTAAACGAAAGTTTGATTGGCTTCACCCAAATACGTGGCACAAACAGCGGCATTGAAATAATCTTTCATAAACCCCCGCTCAACATTTACAAAAGCACTATCATAATGCACGAGAGCATCAGCATAATCATACTCAATCAGAAACGATTCGGCTTTATTGATATGCGGATAGTAATCTGTCAAATAATTAACAGGTTGAGCAGCAGAAATAATACTATTTGACAGAACGAATAACAAGGATAAAACACAATTTCTACACTTCATTTTATGAACGACGAATTAAAATCAGTTTTTGAAAAAAATAACCAAATAACGAATATTCAGCTCTTGGGTTGCTAAGAACAAAGCCACCGAAGAAGCTTCGATGGCTTTGTTCGTTATTTTTCAGTTTTTAATGTCCGCCTTTCACAGCCTTATTGGCAACTTCTTTATCGAAGTCAATTCCTTGCTTACGCAGTACTTTTTGGGTGACAATTCCGAATATGAATAGGTAAATGAAACAACCCATTGCTAAAACGTAGGAAGTTTGAATTCCCAACGTATCTGCTAACTTCCCCTGAACAACGGGAAGGATTGCTCCGCCTAAGATCATCATAATAAGCAGTGATGCTCCCTGATTGGTATACTTCCCTAAACCTGCGGTTCCGAGTGAAAATATACTCGGCCATAAAATAGAACAGAATAATCCACCAGAAATAAGGGAGAATAGGGCAATTTTACCAGTGGTAAGTATTCCGACCATTGTCATTATAGCACCCAAAACTGTAAAGATTAGTAGCAACTTAACTGGCCTTTCCTGACTTGCTTTGTAAGCGAATATCATAACAAAGACAAAGCCCGCATAAGGAAGTAAATCCGTTACATCGCCACTGTACAGTACGTTTACAAGCAAAACAATAGCAAAGGCAACGAAAGGAACGACGAATTCAAGGATTTTCTTCGTGGAAGCTTCCATGTCAAAAACTCCGATGGAAGCCGTCCAGCGACCAATCATCATACTACCCCAAAAAAGAGAAATGTATTTCGATATTTCGGAAGAGCCAAGTCCTTCAGTTTCTTTCAGGTATTCACCCAAGTTTGACCCGATGGTCACTTCTACGCCTACATAAACGAATATCGCGAGCATTCCTAAAATAGCTTGCGGGTACGCAAAAACAGAATCACGCACCTGATTTTCGACAACTGGTTTTGAAAGACCAATTATGGTGTAAATAAGGTAACCCACAAGGATAGCCGCCATTATTCCGAAAGTAGCGAGAATTGCCGTTTCTATTCCAAATATAACCGCTACAATTACGCAAAAACCAAATAACGTAATAGGTACAGCGATAACCGAATTATTCACTTTTACTTCGTCATCATTTGTAATGCGGGGAAGTTTCGACATTTTGAAGAACAATGCCATTAAGAGGAATAAAGCTCCGAGGATAAGGTAAGGAATTTTTACATCTTCAATGCCCGCCATTGCGGCAGCATCACTTGAAATAGAACCAAAAATAGCGTACGAAACTAATGCCGGTCCGATTGTTCCACCAAGGTTGTTTACTGCTCCTCCTAAGTTGATACGTTGAGCACCCGTTTCTTCGGGTCCGAGGGCAATCATAAACGGTTGAGTAGCCGTTTGCTGCAAAGAGAAACCCAAACCCACGACGAATAATCCTCCTAAAAGCAGTTCGTAAGATTTGATTTCAGCAGCCGGGTAGAAGAATAACGTTCCGACAGCAGAGATTAGTAATCCATAAATAATACCATTTTTGTATCCTATTTTATTCAGGATATCGGTATTCATTAGTTTACAGAAAAGTAAATAAAGTACTGAGCCAATAAAGTAAGCAGCGTAGAAAGCAAAGTCGACAAGTTGAGCCTGCGTTTGCGATAAAACGAATTTCTCTTTAAAAAGAGGGATTAGAATACCATTTGAAGCCGCCACAAAACTCCAGAAAAACCAAACGGTCATCAGGGTGTAGAGTGCCGAACGGTTAGTTTTAGTCTGGTCTTGACTCATAATTAAGGATAGATTAGGTTGAATTTTTCAGGTTGTAAACCACAAAATTAATTAAATCTATCACTTGCCGAAGTAAACCTACTTATTTAACTCCCTATTACCCTGATTGGAGTCAGTTTAGTGTACCGAACTTCCGACCGTCAGCAAGAATACTCCAATACCGGCGAAGTAACCGATGATGGCAAGCCAGCTGATTTTTTTGACGTACCAGAAGAACTCTACCTTCTCAATTCCCATAGCCGCAACGCCAGCCGCCGAACCGATAATCAGAGCACTACCACCCGTTCCGGCACAGTAGGCAAGTAACTCCCAGAATGAATCATCCATCGGGAATTGTTCCAAGCTGTACATTCCCATTGACGCTGCTACCAAAGGAACGTTATCCACGATAGCAGATAATAGACCAATCAGTGTCACAACTACGGTTTGGCTTTCAAAAGTTGCGTTGAGCCAATCAGCGGCACTTGTCAAAATACCAACGGTTTGCAGGGCAGAAACCGCCAATAATATTCCCAAGAAGAACAGTACTGAAGGCATATCTACCTTTTCCAAGGCACGATAAACTGAATATTTGCTTCTAAACGCAGAAGGTTTTTTCCGAAGAACAAACTCCGTAACTACCCACAAAATACCCAACGCAAAAAGCATTCCCATAAAAGGAGGTAGGTGCGTCAATGTTTTAAAAATAGGAACGGAAGCTAATCCACCCAAACCGGTAAAGAAGATAATCATCTTATCCCGCTTTGTTTTAGCCAGTTCTCCTTCATCAGATTTAGAGAACATTTTCATTTTAAACGTTCCCCGCATTTGTGGCGTAACCAGAATCAGCGGAACAAGCAAACATACTATACTCGGTAAAATAAGTTGCTTCATGATATTGAGGGCAGATACTTGTCCGCCAATCCAAAGCATCGTAGTTGTAACATCACCCATTGGAGACCAAGCTCCTCCGGCGTTAGCGGCCACCACAATCATTCCGACAAACATAAGTCTTACCTTATTATCCGAAACGATTTTCTTAATCAGCGTTACCATTACAATTGTAGTAGTAAGATTGTCTAAGATAGCCGAGAGGAAAAACGTGAGGATACAAATTATCCAAAGAAGTTTTGTCTGAGAGTTTGTGGTAATACGGTCAGTAATAATCTCAAAGCCATCGTAGGTATCTACTAACTCCACGATTGTCATGGCTCCCATCAAGAAGAATAAGATACTGGCAATCTCACTAAGGTGGTGGTACAACTCTTCATTTACGAATTCAGGATCCTGAAGAATAATTGTTACCATCACCCAACATAATGCTCCTGTAAGCAGAGCAGATGCTGATTTATCTATATCAATATTGTGTTCTAAAACAATTCCTAAATAGCCAATTACGAAAATGGCAATCAGTACGTATAACATCTAAATTTGTATTAAAATTGAGTGGTTCTTGAAGTAAACAAAACTATGACATACGGGGCATTCTTCATACTTATTCGGGGTTTTTCGTGATTTTGAAATGGCATAAAATCACAAAACATTATCTATTCTCCGAAAAGTACAATTGACTATCTACATCAAAATCACTACTTTAGCGTCGAAAAAAAGTTATTGATGAAAAAAATATTGTTCGCATTAGTAGTAACTCTCTTCGTTTCGATGTCCGTTTTTAGCCAAAAAAATGACGCAGAGTTTAAAGTCATTGGATATTATGTACCACGAATAGAACCGGAAACTGTTCCATTTGATATTCTGACGCACGTAAATTATTCGTTTGCCATTCCCGCAAAAACGGGGGATACACTCATTCCGCTAAAAGACGATTCAAAACTTATACGACTAGTTGAGTTAGCTCACCAAAAAGACCGTAAAGTATTTATCTCTATTGGAGGTTGGGGAATCGGCGACGGCGGCGGTGACGACACCCGTTTTCATAAAATGTCAGAAACCGAAGCAGGAAGGCAGCGGTTTATCAAAAGTACGATGAGTCTTGTAGACAAATACAATCTTGACGGCGTAGACCTTGATTGGGAATATCCTGATGAAAAAAGTCAATCAGCAGATGATTACGTAGAACTTATAAAAGCCCTCGCCGAAAAGTTGCACGCTCAAGATAAAGAATTGACTGCCGCTGTAATTTCTTATGGTGAGAAAGGATACGGCATTAAAGCCGAAGTATTTGAATACATGGACTGGGTAAACCCAATGGCGTACGACAACGATTACGGTCCAGACTACATAAAGGCTCACTCTCCGTATTCACTTGCTATAAAAAGTCTTGATTACTGGATAAAAGAGCGGGGACTACCAGCTGAAAAATGTGTATTGGGTCTTCCATTTTACGCAAAGAGAGGCATGGGGAAATACGGCCCAAGCTATAAAGGATTACTCGAAGACGGAGCAAGTCCGTACGATGATTACCACAAAGGCTCATTCTACAACGGAATGCTGACTATTGAAGCAAAAACGAAACTTGCAATGGAAAGAGGTTGTGCCGGAGTAATGGTTTGGGAAATCAGCCACGATACTAACGACGAAACGTCGCTTTTTAGGACGATTCAGCGAGCGAAAGAGGGTAAATAAAAAATAGTAATTTACGCCTTGAGGCAAAAGCCAAAGTTCAGATCAGACCTTCGTCAGCAAAGCTAAAGTAACCGTTATTTGCAAAGATGATGTGATCAAGCACGGGTAAATCCAAATAGCTTCCACCTTCTTTGATTTTTTTAGTCAATAAAATATCAGCTTGGCTGGGTTTCAGGTTTCCCGAAGGATGATTATGAACTAATATTATCGCAGAAGATAGGTGCGACAAAGCTTCTTTGAAAATAATCTTGGGATCGGCTACAGTTCCACTGACTCCGCCCGAGCTTATTTTTATCTTTTTCATTACTTCGTTTGAGCGGCTTAGCAATAATACCCAAAACTCTTCGTGTGGCAAATCAAGCAAGTAAGGTTTCATGCAGTTATGTACATCTGCCGAGCTGCCGATTTTATCCTTTTTTAACACTTCACTTCCTTTCCGTCTCCGCCCTAATTCAAGCATGGAAATGATAGCTATCGCCTTAGCTTCGCCAATTCCCTTGAATTTCATCAGATCTTTCAGGCTTAATTTCGCCAGTTCGTGCAGATTATTATCCACGCTCGCTAAAATCATCTTCGCCAAGTCCACCGCCGAAAGTTCCCTTGTACCCGATCCCATGATGATTGCCAATAACTCGGCATCAGTCAAAGCCGACTTGCCTTTAGCCATCAACTTCTCACGGGGGCGGTCTTCTTCAGCCCAAGATAATATCGAGCGATTGGGTTGATAGTTTTCCATGAGACGAGTTATTAAGATGATACATGCAAAAGGTAAATATAGCCTTTTGAAAATAAAGCATAAAAAAGGTCACCCACGTTACCGTGGGTGACCTTTCAATATAAATTTATATAAATGCTTACAGAGCGTTCACAAACACAGCAAGACCAGACTTCAGATTGGAAGCTTTATTTCTATGAATAACGTTCTTGCGAGCTAATTTGTCTAACATCGAAGATACCGTCTTGAATAATTCAGATGCTTCTGACTTATCTTCAGTAGCTCTCAACTTACGGATAGCCGTACGGGTTGATTTGTGCTGATATCTGTTTCTTACACGCTTTGATTCGTTCGAGCGGATGCGTTTTAATGCTGACTTATGATTTGCCATTTTATAATATTATTATTTCCTTCCTATTCGTAATTTCAGGCTGCAAATTTAGTTAAATTTTACTATAAACAAAAGTCCGCTCCTATTTTTGACGTTTTATTTCATATAAACCTGACTTCAGGAGTAAATATTCATACTTTTTTTAGGGAAAACATCCTTCTCGTACAAAAAAATCTTGTTTAGCAGATTAGAAGCCGAGACAATCAGGCATTCTAATCGTTTAATAAATTTTACCTATTTTTGTTTTTACAATTGCTTCCCTATAATCTTTAGCTTTCAATAAATCTGTGGCATCTAAACGAAGAAATAACTCGTCGGACAGCAGGAGAAATAGTACCAGTCGAAAAACAACCGCCGAAAAAGCACCGACAGACTGGACACTTCTGCAACACCAAATAACCATGATTACAGGCGTACTATTCATCGCCCTTTCTTTTGTGATGTTCATTTCGTTTTTGTCTTTCCTATTCACCGGAACTGCCGACCACGATTTAGTCCGGAACGAATTTACATCTACGGTTACCGAAACTACCCGCCGGGCGGAGAATACCCTCGGGCTTTTCGGAGCATATATTTCGCACTGGTTTATATATCAATGGTTTGGTATTGCAGCATTCGGTTGGTTACCAATCATGTTTCTGGCCGGGTATCGTATGGTTTTCCAAAAAGACCTCTTCGGAATTAACCTGAACCGCTACGCCATCGCGACGGTCTTCTACGTCTTTTTTATTTCGATTTTCTTCGGTTATTTCGTTGTTAATTTTGATTTAAACGAACACGGCACTACATCAGGTGGAATTGGCTTTTCGGTCAATAATCTCTTGAACCGAATCATTGGATGGGGCGGAATTTTCATTTTTGCGGCGGTATTTATCGGCTGGCTGATTTTGTTCCACGGCTTTACCGAAATAGACGATGTTATTTCAGCTTACATTTCCCGCTTCTTCAAAAAACGCCGGTCTTTTCAAGAAAAACTGCGTGACCTAGAAAATTCTTACGAAGATGAGGAAGAAGAAACCGTTCCTTCCGAAAAAGAGACTCCAGCAATAGATAGTAAATTAATAGAGACAAACATTAATGATTTAATAAATAAAGTCTCTGTAAATGAAACCGAAAGTATCGCTAAAAAGCCAGTTCAGGGCGGAATAGACTTTTCGGTAGAAGAAACAAAAGAACAGCCACCAGCCGTAGTTGAAGAACCAGAGGAAGAAAGCCTGCAATTACAAATTGATGAAACACCCGACTCTTTCGTTCCCGACGACGGCGACGAAGATGTAAACGAAAAGCTACTAAAAGACTTCGGACTGTACGATTCAACACTCGAATTATCGGGGTACAAATTCCCGCCAATTTCTATACTGAGCAATCACACTTCAAGCACTAAGGCAACCGATGGAGAACTCGCCATCGAATTAGAACAGAACAAGAATAATATCGTGGAAACGATGCGAAATTTCTCCATCGGAATTTCGAGCATCAAAGCTACCGTTGGCCCAACGGTTACGCTGTACGAAATTATTCCCGAAGCGGGCGTTCGGATTTCCAAAATAAAAAACCTCGAAGATGACATCGCCTTGAGCTTAGCGGCATTAGGAATTCGTATCATTGCTCCAATGCCCGGCAAAGGAACCATTGGTATTGAAGTCCCGAATACAAATCCCGAAATCGTTTCAACGAAATCATGTATTGCAGGAGAAAAGTTTCAGAATTCGAAATACGAATTACCGATTATTTTAGGCAAAACCATTTCTAACGAAATCTACGTCAGTGATCTTGCCAAAATGCCGCACTTACTCATGGCGGGTGCTACGGGTCAAGGAAAGTCTGTCGGGCTAAATGTTATCCTGACTTCGTTGCTTTATAAAAAGCATCCTTCAGAGATTAAGTTTGTATTAGTTGACCCAAAAAAGGTTGAGCTTACTCTTTTCAATAAAATTGAGCGGCACTTTCTTGCCATGCTTCCTAACGCCGAAGAAGCAATTATTACCGATACTAAAAAAGTAATTCACACGCTGAACTCGCTCTGTATTGAGATGGACAGCCGCTACGATTTGCTGAAAGACGCTCAAGTGCGGAATATACGAGAATACAATACCAAGTTTTCAAAACGCCGCCTGAGTCCCGAAAAAGGACACAAATTTTTGCCCTATATCATATTGGTGATTGACGAACTTGCTGACCTGATGATGACCGCCGGAAAAGAGGTGGAACAACCGATTTCTCGCCTTGCCCAACTTGCCCGTGCCATCGGTATTCACTTGATTGTGGCAACGCAGCGTCCGTCTGTAAACGTTATTACTGGTTTAATAAAAGCCAACTTCCCCGCCCGTTTGTCTTTCAAAGTAACCGCGAAAGTCGATTCCCGAACAATTTTAGATACTGGCGGAGCCGAGCAATTAGTCGGGAACGGAGATATGTTACTGTCAATGGGTTCAAACACCGTACGGCTGCAATGCCCGTTTGTCGATACGCCCGAAGTAGAAGAAATCTGCGACTTTATCGGTAGTCAGCGGGGTTACGAATCCGCTTACCTCCTACCCGAGTTTGTGGGCGACGACGAATCGTCAAGCCTCGACTTCAACCCCAACGAAACCGACGTTCTGTTTGAAGAAGCCGCTCGTTTGCTTGTTGCTTCGCAACAAGGAAGTACTTCGCTGATTCAACGTAAAATGAAAATTGGCTACAACCGTGCTGGTCGCATCGTGGATCAACTCGAATCCGCTGGAATCCTCGGACCGTTTGAAGGAAGCAAAGCCCGCGAGGTTTTGGTTAAAACTATAGAAGAGTTATCAGAAGTTTTGAAAGGATTGAAGGGGTAATGTTTTCCAAAGGCTACAAGATAGTATTTCAACAGTTGAGATATTCTGAATACTTTACCGTGAATACTCGTATTCATAAGTCACGTAATTCACTTCCGGTTCCGATGTATTGAGACGAAAACGGTCAACTCCTTCGTTTTTTATAAGAAAACCGTTTGCGTTGAAAGTCGGAGTAAATTTCTCCTCTTCTACTAAAATACGTTGACCATCTTCAATGGTATAAAGAAATTTAGAATTTCTGATTCCTTCGCCATAAGCCTCGCTTTTGACGATTGGAAAGCCTTTGAAGATGGGTAAAGCGTCGTAAAATGATTTCCCAGCGGTGTAATCGCGTTCCTCAAGAAAAACAACTTCCCCATCTCTCATTTGCTCACGCTTTATTACCTGCAACAACTTATTGTAATAGCTTTTTACGTTTCCTCTGACGTTACTATAGCCATTTCCTACCGGTTGGTAAGTTAATGGTATGTTTCCCTTGTAATCCAATTCTTCCGTATAACCAGACGGGTAAATAATTTCTATTGTTGTTAACTCTCCAACTCCGTCGTAGGTATATTTTGTGGTTACATTCCCAGCTTTTTCGGCAACTAATACATTGTTTTTGTACGAATAATTAGCATTTACAGTACCAAAATCTGTCAAACTGATAACCTCCTCACTACTCTTTATTAGCAATGCTTTTTCGTTGTACGTGTAAGTTATTTTACGCTGTGAAGCCAAAAACGTGTCTGAGGTTTTCGAGTAAGTTGTATCATTTCGTTGACGCCCGATTAACAAGCTATCTTCGTTGTAAGTAAATTTTGTAGTGATGCGTTGTAATTCATCCATCCGGTCGGCAGAAATAATGGATTGTAACAACAAAATTGGTGAATCCGGAATGGGTTCGCTTTTATCGCAGGCGGAGAAAAAGACTGCGATAATTATCAATATTAAAAATCTCCCTCTTTGCATTTTCTTTCTTGTTATTTAATTCTACCCTCAGTTTTCAATATTTGGTGTATAGCGTTTATACTAACCGCAGTACACCAAACTTTTTCGGCTTATGAAATGCCGGATTTTTACCGCTCATTGTTGGAGCCCAACAGGTAAAATCACAGGTATTGGGATCACAAACCCAATCCGAATTCTCGTGCGATTTATTCGAAACAATTCGGCAAAAATTAACGCGACAAACCTCTGGTTGACCACCAATCAGTTTCCACGGAATGGTAAATTCTCCGAACCAGGCACCTTTCATAATTTTTACATCGTGCGTGATTTCTGCTTCATTATACGGAACCATGGTCAACTTATTATCGCCACTTTCTCCTAAAGTCGGATTAAACACCTGCCCTACCCAAATGGCATTATTCGGATTGATTTCGAATTCTAAATAATTGACTGAATCTTCGTCAGACGCAGCAATAAATAGCTCAAAGACTTCCTGATTAAACAGGTTATCATTGTGCTTTGCCATACTATTTTGTGACACAAATGGGTCATCATGACACCTAAATCTTACATAGAGAAAATTGACATCGTATTTTAAGTGTACTTCCGTTTTTTGAGTTGCCAAACTACCGTCTGTTGAATGGCGGAATTGTTCGGTAGACAAAGGTATCCACACTCCTTGCGTTAACTTTATTTCGTACATATGGTCTTATTAGGGATGAAAACAAATATACTTAAAATCTGAATGTTCGGGTACGAGTACGTAATTTTACAACTGAATAAGTGAGTAATACCAATGAATATACTAATAACGGGAGCAAATGGTTTGGTAGGAAGTGCCGTTGCGAAACGATTTATTGCCGAAAAACACCACGTAAAAGCATTATGCAGAAGCACCGCAGACCTATCATTGCTTGATGAAATCAAAGACGATATCGAACTGATTGAGGGCAATATTATGGACGTACTCGGACTGCAAAAAGCACTTCGAAATGTAGATATGGTTATTCATACTGCGGCGATAGTATCGTTCAACCCAAGAGAACGATCAAAGATGTACCACGTGAATGTTCAGGGAACCGCAAACGTGGTAGATACTTGTTTAGAAAGCGGTGTAAAAAGGTTACTTTTCGTTAGCTCTATAGCGGCTTTGGGAAGGCCGGCGAACCCGAAAAAAAACAAGGAGCTTATTAAAATTAATGAAGACCAGAAATGGGAGGAATCTCCCCTTAACTCTCATTACGCAAAGAGCAAATATCTTGCTGAGTGCGAAGTATGGCGAGGGCAAGCGGAAGGGCTTTTGGTATCAGTCTTGAATCCTTCAGTGATTTTGGGTGAAGGCGATTGGTCACGTAGCAGTACGCAATTATTTAAATACGTTTACGACGAAAACAGGTTTTACACGCTCGGAAGCCTTAATTACGTGGACATTAAGGATTTGACGGAAATTATTTATCAATTGACCGAACAACGAATTTGTGGTGAACGATTTGTGGTGAACGCCGGAACGATTACTTACAAAGAATTTTTCGAGAAGGCAGCTACCGCATTTGGCAAAAAGCCGCCTAAAGTGTTGATAAAACCGTGGATGACCGAAGTTCTGTGGAGAATCGAGGCAATACGCTCCCGACTTTCGGGAAGTTCGCCGCTAATTACTAAAGAAACCTCGAAATCCGCCCGAACGCACTTCCATTACGTTAATAAGAAAATAAAGGGCAAGTTAGGCATTTCGTTTACACCAATTGACGAAACGATTAAGCGGGTTACTAAGTTTTTGGAGTAAGTGATTACCAGTAAAACCGCCTTCGTCAATTCTGAAACCCAACCATTGTTTTTTACGTTTTTATCAGTACATTTAATAAAATTGGACGAGTAGCTTACACGTGCTATATTTAACTAAATACAATACATGAGTCAAGACCACCGAAACCGGCGGGAGGATCCGAATATAAAGGAATCTGCCCTGCAATTCGAGGCGATGTTAAATAACAAAGAAAGCCATTTCATGGAAGAAATCACCTACGAATCACTGGCAGATTATTACCTCGTAAATGGCAAACTTGAACTTGCTACTATTGCCTGCGAGATGGGCATTTCAAGCTATCCCCACTCCTTACAACTACAATTACTTCGTGCAGAACTGTACATCGGTAAATATGAATTTACCAAAGCTTTAAATTTACTCGATCAGGTCAGCATCCTGAACCCTTCTGACACCGAGATTAGTTTTCTGCGGGGCGTTGTGCTGGATTTATTGGGCGATCACGTGCAGGCTCTCGAAGTTTTTCAGGAAATACTAACAATCACACCCGATAAAGACGCTGTCTATTTTCAGTTAGGTGTGGTGTTCCAACATTTAGACGAATATGATAAAGCTGTATATTGCTTCAAGAAAGCAGTCAGCCATAATCCCGATAATCACCCAGCTCTGTACGAACTTGTACACAGCATAGACCAAACCGACGAAGTTGAATCCTTCCTACCATACTTTCAGGAATTAACAGAAAGCGATCCATTTGCTCACGCCGCCTGGTTCTGTTTAGGAATGTGCCATAATCATTTAGGAAATACCGAAGAAACCATTGAAGCATACGAGTACGCCGTGGCTATCAAAGATGACTTCTTTATGGCGTGGTATAATTTGGGACACGTCTTCATGAATACCGAACAATATGCCAACGCTCAGGAGGCATACGGTACAGCGGCAAAGTTGGAAGAAACAGCCGAAATCTACACTCATTTGGCTGCATCATACGAGAAAGTTGATGAGTTTCAAACGGCTTATATAAACTACCGAAAAGCCACAGAGCTTGACGAAGCTTACGCCGATGCTTGGTTCGGGATGGCGTCAGTTCTTTACGAAGAAGGCCGAAGTATGGAAGCCATTCACTTTGTAAAAAAAGCCATCAAACTCAGAGAAGAAAACGGCGATTACTGGTTACTTTTGGGAGATACCGAAGCTCAGTTAGGGAATTTCCTTTCGAGCGTAGAAGCCTACGAAAAAGCCGTAACTTATGATCCGCTAAATCTGGATACGTGGTTAAATTGGTCGCTGCTTTACTGGGAACTGAAAGAACACGGCAAAGCCCTTGAAATAATTCAGGAAGGATTACACGAGTTACCCGACGAAGCCGATTTGCATTATCGGGCGGCGGTATATTTAGTTTTTGCGGGAAATTACAACGAGGCTTACCGCTACCTCGAAACTGGGCTGACGCTCAATTACGACGGACACACGCAGATCTACGACTTCTTCACAGAACTTGACACTCAAAAAGCCCTGCATAAAATAATTCAACAGTATAAAGAGTAATCCCCAGAGGAAACTCAAAAAAAGTCTCACGTTTACGTGATACTTTTTTTATAAATCAGCGAAATATGAAAAGCCCCCTTCGAGACGGCCCGCTCCTTCACGGTTTAAGAATTACTTCCAGCTACTCTTCAACTCTACCGTGCGGTTAAAAATCAATTTACCATCAGCCGAGTCTTTGTCCAAGACAAAATAACCCATCCGCATAAACTGATAGTAATCTTCAGGAGTCGCTTCTTTGATAAATGGCTCGATGAATGCGGTAGTTTTCACCAACGAACTTTCATTCAGTTGATCTTTGAAGTCACCTTCGGCGGCATCTACATTCTCTGCTTTAAAAAGACGATCATACTGACGAATCTCCGCTTCTACGACATCCGCAACCGAAACCCATTGAATTGTTCCTTTTGCCCGAACACCTGACGTATCGCTTCCACTTTTACTGTTCTCCACAATCTTGCAGTGCAGTTCGGTAATATTTCCATCGGCGTCTTTTACCATGTCTTCAAACTCGATGATAAACGCACCTTTTAACCGTACAACTCCTCCCGGCTTCAACCGATTATATTTCTTAAACGGCTCTTCCATGAAATCGTCACGTTCGATATAAATTTCATTACGAAAAATCATATCATGGCTCGTTTGTTCTGCTGCTTCTGGATTATTTACTACGGGACAAATTTCCGTCTCGTCCAGTCCCATGTTTGTAATAACCACTTTCAACGGGTTTAAGATTGCCATTGCCCGCGTCGCAATTTTGTTCAAATCTTCCCGCACAAAGAATTCCAATAAGTCAATATCAATCAGATTATCCCGTTTCGCAACGCCGATGCGTTCACAAAAATTACGAACGGCTGCTGCGGTATAACCACGACGACGAATTCCTGAAATTGTCGGCATGCGAGGATCGTCCCAACCACTGACGTATTTTTCGTTAACCAATTGAAGCAGTTTACGTTTACTCAAAACGGTATAAGTTATATTCAACCGAGCAAACTCGTATTGTTTTGAAGGAAACATCTCAAGTTTTTCGATAAACCAATTATAAACTTCGCGGTGAGCTACAAATTCCAATGTACAAATCGAGTGTGTGACTTCTTCGATTGAATCAGACTGCCCGTGGGCAAAATCGTATAACGGATAAATGCACCATTTATCTGCCGTGCGATGATGGTGAGCAAACTTTATGCGATAAATGACCGGATCACGCATCAGCATATTATTGGATGTCATGTCAATTTTCGCCCGAAGAACTTTTGAACCTTCGGCGTGTTTCCCCTCTTTCATTTCCGTGAATAACTGCAGGTTTTCTTCTGGTGTGCGGTCGCGGTACGGACTGTTTGTTCCGGCTTTCGTAGGCGTGCCTTTCATCGCCGATATTTCTTCCGAAGTACTATCTTCTACATACGCAAATCCGTCATTTATTAATTTAACGGCATACGCAAAAAACGTGTCAAAATAATCTGACGCGTAGAATTCGTTTACCCAATTGAAACCTAACCATTTCACATCATTCTTAATAGAATCAACGTATTCAGTATCCTCGGTTACAGGGTTTGTATCGTCAAAACGGAGATTCGTTTCTCCACCAAAATCATTCGCTACGCCAAAGTTCAGGCAGATAGATTTTGCGTGTCCGATATGTAAGTATCCGTTGGGCTCTGGAGGAAAACGTGTCAGCACCCGACCGCCGTGAAGTCCTTTTTCAACGTCATTGAATACAATTTCTTCAATGAAATTTAGGCTCTTCGTTGACTCTTCGGTTGATTTATTCATTTGGTTTTGTTGTTGTTGTGGTACTCAGCTCTTGAGCGAAATTAAACAAAAAGTCAGCGACTCGGTCGGAGTCGCTGACTAATAATAAACCCAATATCCAAATTGTTCAAAAAAATATCAAAATCCGTCAATTACTATCTTTGGTATCTGATTATCAATTGAATAGACTGCACTTTATCAGCTACGTCTTTATTCATCTCTTTTACGTTAATAATTTTCTTACCAATTTGTTGAGCAATTACTTGCTCGAAAGTCTGCTGTTCGGTACTTAGCGGAATTTCGGTTAGATTTACTTTTGACATTGAGATAGCGAGAAATTCTTTAGATAAACCTTTGATTGTATAAGCTTCAGAATCTTTTGCATCTGCAAAAAGCACCAACTTCCCGTCTTCCGGGACGTATTGCCACGAACCCTGAAAGGGCGTTGTCTGACTGATAGTGTAAGCCTTCACAGATTGAGCTTCAAATACCATTTTATTCCGCAAAAAGCGTTGAACATTAGAGGTTGATTGTAAACCCTGATTGGCAAATACATTTACTAATTCCTGCCCTTCTATACTATAGAGTTTTCCGTTATCGGTTACTACCTCAATCTTACCAAAATTCCACTCTCCTTTAATCTCATTTAAATCTACCACGGGGTTTCCACCGTTCGTCGGGTCGTACGCCACACCAATATCTGGTAGCTCGCAACTTGCAAACCCAACGGTAATAAGCGTTAAAAATAGAAAAGTACGTTTAGTCATTTTATTGTATTTTTACGATTTCTCAATATTTCACTTACTACTTTCGAAAAACCGTGCCAGAACAAAACGACGCCTACCAAACCATTGCGAAACCAACCGAGGGAGAGTTCCGTGACCGGGGAAGCAAGTTCATTGCGTATGCGTATGAAGTCAACACCGAAGAAGAGGTAAAAGAACGGCTCGCGGAAGTAAAATCAATTCACCCAAAAGCAAGGCATCATTGCTACGGATACCAATTAGGTTTGGAAGACAACCGCTACCGAGCAAACGACGACGGCGAACCCAACGGATCTGCGGGTTTACCGATTTTAAATACCATTAAGTCTTTTGAAGTTACAGACACACTCGTAATAGTTGTGCGGTATTTTGGCGGAACGCTACTCGGTGTTTCGGGATTAATAAACGCGTACAAAAACGCCACCGACGAAGCTTTACGCAACGCAAAAATTATTGAGAAAACCGTAAATAAGTTGATTCACATTCGGTTCAAATACCCACAGATGAACGACGTTATGCAGTTTATCAAAACCCACGACATCATCATCAAAGAACAAACCTATGACACAAAAAGTGGTTTGATTTTAGACATCAGATTATCACTTATTCCAACTTTGGAAGAAGTTTTTAAAGGAATGGACGGGGTGGAGATTGAAATTTTATCCACGACCTAAAATTTGACCGTAACAACTTCAAATTACTCATTCTCATCACTTCGCCCGAATGGCAATTACAGGATCCATATTCGCGGCTTGAGACGCGGGAATTACGCCCGAAAGTACACCAATTATACTTGACACCGTTAACCCTATTATGATATTTCCGCTCGATAGAATTATATCTAAAGAACCAATATCAATGAAACTTGCGAGATAGACTAGAAGCAACCCCAGAAGTCCGCCGAGAATACAGAGGAAAACGGATTCAAACAAAAACTGGAATAATATAAAGTAGTTCTTCGCTCCCAACGATTTCTGGATTCCGATAATATTAGTGCGTTCTTTCACGGATACGAACATGATATTCGCAATTCCAAAACCGCCGATTAGCAAGGCAAAGAGTCCAATTACCCAACCTCCAACGGTTAACGTTCCGAAAAGCCCCGAAAGTGCCTGTGCCGCTGCGTCAGGTCGATTGAGAGCGAAATTGTCATCTTCCGTTGGTCTTAGTCCGCGAGTAGTTCGCATTAGCCCAGTTATTTCGCTTTCAAGCATTAGCATATTTTCGTCGCTGTCGTAAGCTTGCAAGGCAATCATGCCGTTGAGGTTTCCCGAAGAAAACATTCGTTTGTGTTTCAGAAACGGGATATATACTTTCTCATCGGGGCTTCCGCCTACATCAACCAACTGTTTTCCTTTCGTTTCCTGAACTCCAATTACAGTAAAGTTTTGACCGTTCACTTTAATATTTTTTCCTTCGGCACTTTCGTACGGAAATAGCATTTCGTTTACTTTTCCACCAATAATCGCCACGTTTCGTCCTGATTCTACTTCTTGCGTAGTAAAGTAGCGACCTTCAATAATTGGAATTTCGGTGATAAGATTAAACTCATAAGTGATTCCCTGACAAAGCGATTCAAAACTATTACTTCCTTGCCGCACATTGGTCTGAGCGTAGTCCATGATAGTGACTGCTCTCGCGTTTTCGATATTATCTCGCAGGTATTTGAACTCCTGATATTTTGGACGGGGACGTTGGAAGTACTTCCACCACGGGTAATCACCGCCGCCGAATTGCCACGGCCACTTATCCACATAAATTACTTTTTCACCAATACTACTTAGGCTTCCTTTAATATTAGATTCAAGCGAATCTACCATGGTCAGCACGCCGATAATTGAGAAAATTCCGACGGTAACTCCCAAAAGCGAAAGTACAGTACGAAGTAAGTTTGCCTTCAAAGCCTGCATGGCGAAGCGAAAACTTTCAAAAGTGAGGTTGAGAAATTTCATTGTATCGGATGTCAGTAATTATCAGTCAACAAAAATAGTCTAACCAATGTTGGGGGGCTACCGTTAATTTATAAAGTTGACGGTTTTCGCAGTAGGCGGCAAATGCGTTGGATAAACGAGTTTAGCCTTTTAACATTCGGAATAAAATGGGCGTGAACGCAAACCACCAAACAGGTACGGGCTGCTGAGTTACAATACCAATTATCACCACCAAACCAAGTAATAAAGCGGTCAGTAAAATGGCGGCTTTGAATGAGTATTTCGTCGAAATTTTCTGAATTATTTCCATTTTATTTTGTGTTTGGAGTTTTCTCGTTTTTGAAGAATAATTTTTCATAAATTGTGCGTGTCGGTAACGACAATTCAAAAGTGCGGGTTTTAGCTTTCTTCCAGAAATTAGTTACACGAATCACCTGAAATAACTGACGAACGCTGCAAGAAATCAGTAAAATGGGTTCGTGTACTTAATCATCAGGTTCGTCATATTTATGTCGCAGTTCACGTAATTTACGATCGCCTACTGATTGATTTGCTTAGTTTTGTGAATCGGAACAACTCTGAAACTCCATGACAATTTCCCCAACCAGACGCATCCATTTAATAGCCATCGGTTCTTTAACAGCTTATTTGCTTTTAATTATCGTAATGAACTACTTCAACCCGGTTTCTTTTTTTGAGTGGAAGAACTGGAATGGCGTGTACGTGCCGTTTATGATTTTTACGTCCGTTTTGTTTTACACAATTAACTTCCTTTTCACCGCTCCATTATTTAAGGATGGCTCCAAAATGGACTTTTTTGTTATCCTTCTCCTCTTATCAGTTGGCTTGATTATAGTTAGAATTATGGCTCTGAATTGGACAATTACGCAAGCCGAAATTATGAAATATTATCTTGGCCAAGTTCCCGATTTGAAGAATGAAAAAGCAATCGAAGCGGCAGCGTCTAAAGGTTTTGTGATAGGAACGGAAGGCTTTCTGATTACTATACTTGCCTTGGGTGAGTTTGTGGGGCTTGGTTTTCTGAGTACCTGGCACCGTCAGCAGGTTTCGTTCCGAAATAAACTCACCGAACGCTTCGAGCTTTTTAAGGCAAATGCAACCTTGAAAGTGATTTTGTGGAACGTACTTGGCTGGACAATCTGGATTCTGATTAACAACCTGAGTCCTATTATGAAAGGAAAGTTCATTGACGTACAAGCAGATCTGCTTCTCCTAATTCCGTCTGTTTTCTGTTTTTACGCCAGCTTTTACACGAGTTTTCGCTTCTTGGAACGAAATCAGCTATTTCTCGCCATTTTTTGGACGCTCATTCTCTGGGTTGGATTTTCAATTATCAAGGCAACATATTTTGGGTTTTTAGCAAGTGCTGATCTTATTCCACTTGACCATTTTGGCAGCTCGGAATCAAAGACTATTTCTCCTAACGATTTTAAGGAGAGCATAAAAACAGGGTACTTAGTTGGCTTTTCTTTCATGAAAATATTTCCGAAAGAAATATACATTATTCTAATCAGTTTTATCTACGGATACGCCCGAAACGTAATGCACTATAAAGATCAACTTGCCACCATAGAGTCTCAACGACAGCAAGAACTCATTGACCAACAACGCATTGAAAATGAACTGGTTACAGCAAAACTACAAACGCTGAAGAATCAGATAAACCCACACTTTTTGTTTAATAGTCTCAATTTTCTGTACGCTCAGGCTATTCCGCTTTCAGATAACTTGTCTCGTGCTACCATGTTACTTTCTGAAATAATGCGGTACGGTTTACAACAAAATGACGAAACTAAAGTAGCCCTCGAAAACGAAATCAAACACCTCGAAAACTTTGTGGAGTTCAACCGCTTGCGGTTCTCAAACCGGTTACAAATTGATTTCACGATTGACGGGAACACCTATTTTCGGCGAATTATGCCGCTATTGTTAATAACGTTTGTGGAAAACGCCTTTAAATACGGCGAACTACATGATGACGATAATCCGCTGAAAATTCATTTAAAAATTGACAGCAAAATCCTCTATTTTGAAGTACGGAACAAAAAGCGAAATGGCCCCAAAGAAAACTCTACGGGCATTGGTTTGACCAATATCAAAAACCGTCTGGATCTTGCCTATCCTGCAAACCATTCACTCGAAATAATTGACGAAAAGCAGTTCTTCACTACTAAACTAACAATAGAATTATGAAAAAGATAAAATGCATCGTTGTGGATGACGAACAAGGTGCCATTGACATTCTAACCCACTATATTTTAAAAACGCCATTTCTGGAATTTGCCGGAAGTTTCCTCGGACCGCTGGATGCTTTAGATGCCGTTTATGCGGGAGATATTGATCTCATTTTTCTGGACATTCACATGCCTGAATTATCGGGACTTGATTTTATAAAATTGTTGAAAGGTCGGATAAAGATTGTTCTCACTACAGCTTACCATCAATACGCACTGGAAGGTTACGAGCACAACGTTGTAGATTATTTACTGAAACCCATTCCGTTTGAGAGATTTTTGAAAGCAGCCCAGAAAGTGGTGAATCTAAACGAGCAAAGTCAGCCAAAAGAAGCAACACCAGAAAGCGTACAAACTACAGAGAATCAACAGGATGATTACGTTTTTGTAAAAGCTGACGGAAAAGTACAGAAAGTAAAATTTGAAGATATTCTCTACATAGAAGGTTTAGGAAACTACGTGACTATACACACCGTAAACGGGAAAATTGTAACCTTATTAACAATGAAAGAAGTGCAGGAACGATTGCCCGAAAGTATGTTTATGCGGGTTCATCGGTCGTTTATTGTATCTTTGGGAAAAGTGCAGTTTATCGAAGGAAATCAAATTTTTGTGGAAGCTAAAACGGCCGTTTCGCTCGGAGAAACTTACCGAGAGCCGTTCTTTAAAGCACTCGAAGAAAAAATGTTACTTTCGAAGCGAAATGGATGAGATTAAAATTGACCCTTTTTCCAAAAGAGAAAATCTACTTATGAAAAACTATCTGTGGGGCGTTGACCTCGGTGGCACAAAAATAGAAGGCGTTGTGATGAACGCCGAAACGAACGAAATCCTGATTCGGAAACGCATTCCAACGGAAGCAGATAATGGCTACGAACACATAATCAGTCAGATAAAGACACTCATTGATTTACTGATAACCGAAACTAAAATTCAGCCGAAACGAATCGGCTTTTCTACGCCCGGAACGCTTGACCCAAGTTTACAGACCATGAAAAATTGCAATACAACTTGCATGAACGGTCAGCCGATGAAGGTAGATATTGAAACCGCTTTAGGTATTCCAATCAAAATGGCAAACGACGCAAACTGCTTCGCACTCGCGGAAGCAACTATGGGAGCAGTGCCCGAACACGCACCCGATGCTAAGGTAGTTTTCGGAGTAATTTTAGGGACGGGAGTTGGCGGTGGAGTCGTTGTAAATGGAAAAGTAATTGGCGGTCGGCACGGAATTGGCGGAGAATGGGGACATAACGTTTGTGAAGAAGACGGAGACTCTTGTTACTGCGGCAAATCAGGCTGTAACGAAAAAGTTTTTGCCGGTCCGGCACTTGAGAAATATTACGCTAAAGTCAGCGGGGAGAATCGTGGTTTGAAAGAAGTTTACGACCGTCACGTTGCCGGAACAGACGAATACGCAACCGCTACGATGAACCGTTTGGTAAAATCATTGGGAAAAGCATTGCATTACGTCGTAAATGTTATTGATCCAGATGTGATAGTTTTTGGTGGCGGAGTAAGTAATATTGAATTGGTTTACACCGAAGCCAAGACCGAACTTGAAAATTGGATTTTCAATAATCGAAAAATTGAAACGCTCTTTTTACGTCCTAAACTCGGCGATAGTGCGGGTGTTTTCGGAGCGATTGAATTAGTCAGAAATTAAATTCCCAGCAGCTTCGTCAAGCCAAATTAATCCGTTTTTATGCCGTTGAAAGGCCGTTGACGGAATCTCGGAAGAGATTTCAGAAGAAACCGTCTGTCTGATTATTTCTGCTTTTCTTTCGCCGCTTGCCATCAGCATGGCAGTTTTTGCTTCCAGTAAATGCTTCAACCCAATCGTGATGCCTTGCGTCAGCGGTGTTTCAGATTTAAAGTACTTCTGCCCTACTTCTATCGTAATATCTGCCAATTCTGTAACATGGCAATAGTTGTCAAAGTCGTAACCCGGTTCGTTCAAGCCGATATGCCCGTTCAACCCAACACCAACGATGATAAAGTCTAATCCGCCACGTTGCGAAATCAACTTATCAATACGTTCACATTCAGATTACAAATCATCCGATAACCCATCAAAAAACATGTAATTCACAGAAGAAACACCGAGTGGTTTCAGCAGGTTTTCTTCCACAATATATTGGCAACTTCCTTCATTTTTCGGCCCAACTCCCATCCATTCGTCCAAACCAATTATCATGCAGTTGGCAAATTCTTCTGCCGTAGATTGAGCAGCCAAAAGTTGATAAGCCCGAATTGGTGTATTTCCCGAAGTCAGCACGAGCGTCGCGGTAGGTTTTTGTTTTACCAGGTTATGAATATAGTCTGCTACGTTTTGAGCTAAAATTTCGGAGGTTGAGAATTTTTGGATTTGCATTTATTATTATATTTAAATCAATAGCATTTCGTTACACCTCCTCCCCGTTTTCATTCGTTGTTAAAACTACACTCATGTAATCCAAAAATGGTCGCATGGCTTGGAAGGTTTCCGTTACGTTTTTCACGAAATCAGGAGAATTGGCTTCGGCATCGGTAAAGTTGTGGCGAACCATGAACTGCTTATAACGCAGTAAGTCAATTGCCGGATGTTCTTTGTCAAAACCCTTCGGCGAAGTTTTCAGCTGCTCTCCGTTCAGACTTCCGAAGTATTGAATAAACTCTTTGCTTTCAACTATCTTTCGAAAACCAGTGGCATCCGTCGCAAATTCCTGCCGGATTCTCAGCAAGTCATCTTTATCAGGTCGCCAGAAACCTCCGACCACGAAAGTGTTTCCCGGCTCGATGTGAAAATAGTAACCGCCCCGTCGGTATTTAGTGGCACGAATCATCCGTCCACCTAAATATT
This sequence comes from Spirosomataceae bacterium, assembly GCA_047630355.1. Classification (GTDB taxonomy): domain Bacteria; phylum Bacteroidota; class Bacteroidia; order Cytophagales; family Spirosomataceae; genus JANQUM01. Next base: position 74,398 of record JBLHXN010000003.1, read on the forward strand.
TGTTGTACGGGATTTTCTCCTTTACAAACCGAACGTCTTTGTAAATGCGATAGATTTTTAGCTTTTCCAGCACATCCGTTTTGCCTAACTCTTCAAAAACTGTTTTAGCAAATTCATCTACGTTTTCCTTCGCAGCTAAGTATTGTTCTTGGTGTTCGGCAAACCACTCACGGTTATTATTCTTGCCTACATCGCTTAAGAAATTGAGCGTAGTTTTCTTTATCATTAATTTCAATAATCAGGAAGTAATCATTTAGAAATTAGATAGCAAAAGTCTGTTCTCTCATATCTTAGCATCTCAATAAAATACATCCATAAAATGTTCAATGTTAAGGTCGGGCTTTTGGATGATAGCAACAAAATCAAACCGGACATCGCCGAGCCAATCGCGTTTTCTCATATAAGCTTCCGCCCCACGTTTAAGAGCACTCATTTTAGCTTTCGACATGGTTTGTTCAGGCAAACCAAAGTCCGCGTTTTTTCGTAACCTGACTTCCACAAAAACAAGGCATTCCTTATCCATACCGATAATATCGATTTCAGACTGTCCGGCCCTAAAATTACGTTCTAAGACTTTGAAACCTTTGTTTTGCAGAAATGCCATCGCCATATCTTCACCAATCTGCCCTTGATCTTGTTTATCCGTCATACTTTCCGTACTATGATTTATCTGCAAGATAAAATACAAATCGTACCTTTGCACTTATTAATTAATACAAAACGATATGCACAACGCTTTTTTCAACACTCCTGCCCCTATTAACGAACCGATCCTTTCGTATGCTCCCGGCAGCCCCGAACGCGAAAAGGTAAAGGCTGCACTTGCCGAAGCCCGTTCGCAGGAAATTGACATTCCGATGTATATCGGTGGCGAAGAAATCAGAACCGATAATAAAATCCGCTTGTCTCCACCGCATAATCATAAGCACACACTTGGTCACGCAAGTGAAGGCGACAAAAGCCACGTAGAAAAGGCAATCAAAACCGCACTAGAAGCCCGCAACGCTTGGTCGGCGATGCCTTGGGAACAGCGTGCCGCTATTTTCTTGAAAGCTGCTGATTTAATTGCCGGCCCATATCGGGCTAAAATCAACGCCGCAACGATGTTGGGGCAGTCTAAAAATGCGTTTCAGGCAGAAATAGATTCCGCTTGCGAACTGATAGATTTCCTACGTTTTAATGTGGCATTTATGCCGCAAATTTATGCCGACCAGCCTGTTTCATCACCAGGAGTTTGGAATCGTTTACAATACCGCCCGTTGGAAGGTTTCGTTTTTGCGTTAACCCCTTTCAACTTTACAGCCATTGCTGGAAATCTTCCTGCAAGTGCTGCCATGATGGGAAACGTAATTGTTTGGAAACCCGCTTACACGCAGATTTATTCGGCGAACGTAATCATGCAGATTTTCAAGGAAGCAGGTTTACCCGACGGCGTAATTAACTTGATTTATGTAGACGGACCAGAAACGGGTGACGTGGTTTTCAACCATCCTGATTTTGCGGGAATTCACTTTACAGGAAGTACTGCCGTTTTCCAGACAATTTGGAAAACTATCGGACAGAATATTACAAAATACAAAGCTTATCCACGAATTGTGGGTGAAACTGGTGGAAAAGACTTCGTGGTTGCCCATAAGTCAGCCAATGCGAAACAAGTTGCTGTTGGTTTAGTACGGGGAGCTTTTGAATTCCAAGGGCAGAAATGTTCGGCGGCTTCGCGGGCGTACATTCCTTCCAATATTTGGGATGAAGTAAAAGGTTACGTGCAAGAAGACTTAGCTTCCATGAAAATGGGCGTTACGGAAGATTTCTCTAATTTTATCAACGCCGTAATTGACGAACGAGCTTTTGATAAAATTTCGGGTTATATCGCCGAAGCCCAAAAAGCCGACGGTGTTGAAGTAATTGCCGGAGGAAATTTTGATAAATCGGAAGGGTATTTCATCGAGCCAACAGTTTTGAAAGTTACTGATCCGAAATACCGTACGATGTGCGAAGAAATCTTCGGGCCTGTGTTAACAATTTACGTATACGACGAAGCAACTGATTTTGAGGAAATCCTTGAACTTGTTGACTCTACTTCTCCGTATGCTTTGACAGGAGCCATTTTCTCGAAAGATCGTTATGCCGTTGAATTAGCAACGAAGAAGCTGGAAAACGCCGCCGGTAATTTCTATATTAATGATAAACCAACGGGAGCCGTAGTTGGTCAGCAGCCGTTTGGCGGAGCAAGAGCTTCAGGAACAAACGACAAGGCAGGTTCGATGCTGAACCTACTACGTTGGGTAAATCTACGCACGATTAAAGAAACCTTTGACGCAGCAACTGATTACCGTTATCCGTTTTTAGGCGAATAATAGTCTTATAGAAGAACTTTGTAAACATCCCGCTGATTTGAGTATATTTGAATGTAATACTTCATTACTCAATTTCAGCGGGATTTTATATTTATGAACAGGAAACCATCAGACGCAGTCTTCTATTTCTTCATTGCTGCCATCTTTATTATTTGTACAGTTAAAGACACCCCCGGATTATCGCAGGATAAAAGCCTGTTTGGTAAAGAAACCTTTATGAGCTCGTCCGGAGAAATTTTACCGTACAGAATATTGAAACCTCTTAATTTTGACGAAAACAAAAAATATCCGGTTGTTCTCTTCTTGCACGGAGCCGGAGAACGGGGAAATGATAACGAAGCTCAACTTACGCACGGCGTATCTACTTTCTTAACTGAAAAATATCGAACCGAATACCCTTGCATTGTGATTGCTCCGCAATGTCCGGAAGAGGGGTATTGGTCATCCGCAAAGTTTACACGAGATAAGTATCCAATAGATTTTGACTTCAACTATTCCTACGAAATAACTCCCGCACTTGATGCCGCAATCGAATTATTAAACTCTTATATAGAAGATGGATTTACTGATACTTCGCGGGTTTATATAACCGGCCTTTCTATGGGTGGAATGGGCACATTTGAAGCCGTTGGGAGATTCCCCGAATTATTTGCGGCGGCAGTTCCGATTTGCGGTGGCGGTGATACAGATTCTTACAATAGCGAAACTACTCAGGTTCCGTTCTGGATATTCCACGGTAACGCAGACGGAGTAGTTCCGGTCGAGAATTCACGAAAGATGTACGCTCGCTTAATTGAACTTGAATCAGACGTAAAATATAGGGAATACGCTGACGTAAATCATAACAGTTGGGACAACGCTTATAACGAGGTTAACTTAGTACCTTGGATGTTCTCAAAAAAAAGAAGATAAATTAGTGACCTCATAAAAATACTGTAGTCAAAAAGCCAAATGAATAACAAAACCCTGATAGAAAAGAGGTTACATTAATTTCCTTTTCAGGCGTTTTTTATTTAAAATTACAAATAGAGTGAACCCTTACTATCGTGAATACTATAATTGGGTTGCCGTAAAACACAGGCAATACGTGTATAACTACGCACTAAACTTGCAGTCGTAGATTAAACCATAGAAAGTCTCTACTTTATATAATTCTCTGATTGACTTCTACTTAGAAAGTGTTTTCCCAGAACCAGTATTTTTTAGAACCTAAATTTAAAATTTTTATGGTGAACAAGTACCTATTGTCAATCTGTGTGCTATTTCTATTTAGCAGTGTTGCAGTTACTCAAGTAGATCTTCCACCAAATGTCGTTC
>JBLHXN010000004.1:0-72437 GCA_047630355.1 Spirosomataceae bacterium
TTGTTTTCTCCGTAAAATTTACCGTCAACTTCTTTTACGGCTTTCATGAATAATAAATAAGCGGCAAAACCACGGGCAAAGTATTGTGGAACGGTATCAAATATTTCGTAGTAATTGATAAGCGTCGGAATGCACCGCATCCGCATTTTCATGGTGTAATGCAACGTGATGCTTAACCATTTATGATCTAAACTTGGGTTTCGGAAACGATCCATTACTTCCCTACCGTAGCGTTGAGCAATTTTAGCGTCCACGTCAAACGGAATAGCGGGAGCTAATTCCGTAAGCATGAGAATGGTGATGTATTTCTCCATTAGCTCATCGTTCATTACGTCTTTCACGTATTCGAAGCCTGCTAAATAAGACAATCCGCACATGAGTGTATGCGAACCATTCAATAACCTAAGCTTCAGTTCACGGTATTTCTGAATGTCTTTTTCAACTTTAACGTTACTGCTTGACTCCACAAATCCAAGCACTTCACGCACGTTTGAATCTCCTTCAATTGCCCAAAGGGAATACGTTTCCGCCATGGTCATCAAGTCGTCTTGATAACCCAACTTCTCTTCAATTTCTTTCTTTTTATCGGCGTTGGGTTTTCCGGGAACAATGCGATCCACGAGTGAACTACAAAAAGAATTTTCGTAGTTCAGCCATTCAACAAAACCTTCCTCCAAATCGCTTATTTCAGCGGTTTTAAGAACGGCATCTTTTAGTATTTTTCCGTTATCAACGAGTAATTCAGTTGGAATAATGACCATCCCTTTTTTGTTTGCTTTGTAGCGTACATGGAGCCACGTTGTAAGTTTGGCGGGGAAAGAATCGGGTGATACTTCCGTATTTATCTTTTCTGCCTGATAACTCAAACCCACCTCGGTAGTATTGGAAATCACAATTTCCATGTCCTCACTTTCGGCGGTTGCCAAAATACCTTTCCAGTTGTCTTTTGCGGATATAACCCTACTTATTGCTGATACTACCTCGTTCTTTTCCAGAAATGTTCCACGGTCAATTCCCCGAATGCAAACGTTGTATAAATTGTCTTGTTCTGCAAAATTTTTCACACTTCCGGCAGTAGACTTCACCACTACAATTGAGCCGTTGAAGTCGCCTTGTTGATTTCCCTTGTGAACATAATAATCACACAAAGCCCGAAGTAATACACCAGTTCCGAATTGAAGTATTTTTTCGGGACGCTGAGTTGAGTATTCAGGTACTACGACTTGCTTAGAGAGTTTCATAAAAGGCTTTTAAAAATAATTAAGGCTATAAGGGTATTAAAACTGCACAAAAATCGCTCATTTAGAACATATATTGTAATTAGATTCTAACCATCAATGATACTTTCATGTGAAAGCGATGGCATTCGACGCTTTTTAATGCACAAACAACAAAACCAGAAAGCCGCTACGTATGATACGTAGCGGCTTTGAATTTAGATTTAGAAGATTAATCCTGCTTTTGCCGTTTCCTGCCTAAAACGAAAACTGAAACTAAACTAACTACTGTGCCTCCTGCGATGACTCCGCCTAACAGTAGATTCACCACTATAAGCAAGAAAAGTGCCACATCCTATACCAAATAACCCAGTTAAAAAACTGAATATTTGACCTATAATACTTTGCATGGATTGGCTTCCTACTACTTTTTTTTCAATGGATATTCTGTGTTCAGATTGATTTTCTGCCATCTTCATGATTCTATCTGCCCCGTTTGGAATAACAGAATCATACTTTTCTAAAGTCTCCGCATCAGGGATAGGTCCCGAATGAGTCCTCTCATGAACAGAAACAATAGCAAAGGACCTGAGAATCTCGTTCTTTTTTGCATTATTTATTCCATTAAAGATTTTAGGATTCGTACTTTTAAGTTCTTTCTCTAACTCTTGAAGTCCTTCATCAGGAACCGAATCGTTAATTTTGCCTACCGCTTTTCCTGACACTTTAATCAGTTTAGTTTTTCGGCCTTCTTTAATGCTATCTTGATATCACTACCAACGTTATACCAATCAGACTTAATAGCTTTCGAGTCTGCGTTATGCCCGTTTTCTGAGTAGTTATAATCAAAATAGTCTCCTGCAATATTAAGTACTGTACCCATTCCAACGAAGAAATCGTTCTTAGGCAAAAGGAAGCAAGTTCTATATTTATTAATTTTTTTTCATATAATTTTACATTATTTGAATGTTTAAACTGACTTCTCTGTAAAAGAAATAATTTTTCTAATAAAGAAAAAGTTTTACAAAGAAAAAAGTCAAACCTAATATTTGTTATAACGTCTCTTCTACAAGAAAGATTATAAAATATCAATAACGGTACATTTCCGGCTTGAAAGGACCTGCCTTTGTTACACCGATATAATCAGCTTGTTCGGTGGTTAGGTTATCCAGTTTCGCACCTACGTGAGCAAGGTGCAAAGCAGCTACTTTTTCGTCCAATATTTTAGGAAGAACATATACCTTATTTTCGTACTCGCCAGTATTGTTCCAAAGCTCTAACTGAGCCAAGGTTTGGTTAGCAAACGAGCAAGACATTACAAAAGATGGGTGACCCATGGCACAACCTAAGTTCACTAAACGACCTTCGGCAAGTACGATAATATCCTTACCTTCAATGGTGTACATATCAACCTGCGGCTTAATAACCGACTTCGATTTTCCGTGATTTTTGTTCAACCACGCCATATCGATTTCGTTATCGAAGTGACCGATATTACAAACGATGGCTTTGTCACGCATTTTCAGGAAGTGACGTTCGTTGATGATATTGTAGTTACCAGTTGCGGTAACAATGATTTGAGCACGCGTTACGGCTTCGTCCATTGTTACTACTTCGTAACCGTCCATGGCAGCTTGTAATGCACATATTGGGTCAATTTCGGTAACCATTACGCGGCATCCCGCTCCCCGAAGTGAGTCAGCAGAACCTTTACCTACGTCACCGTATCCGGCAACAACGGCAACTTTACCGGCAAGCATCAAGTCAGTAGCACGACGGATTGCGTCAACCAATGATTCGCGGCAGCCGTATTTATTGTCAAATTTGGATTTTGTAACTGAGTCGTTTACGTTAATGGCAGGAAGCAATAATGTGCCTTTTTTGTAACGCTCGTACAGACGGTGAACGCCCGTAGTAGTTTCTTCCGAAAGACCTTTGATACCCGAAACCAATTCAGGGTAACGGTCAAATACCATGTTGGTCAAATCACCACCATCGTCTAAGATAAGGTTCAACGGCTTTTGCTCTTCACCAAAGAATAATGTCTGTTCAATGCACCAGTCGAATTCTTCTTCGGTCATTCCTTTCCAGGCGTACACCTGAATTCCGGCGGCAGCAATAGCAGCGGCGGCGTGATCTTGCGTTGAGAAAATATTACAAGACGACCACGTAACTTCCGCACCAAGCTCCACAAGGGTTTCAATTAATACGGCGGTTTGGATCGTCATGTGCAGACAACCCGCAACGCGAGCACCCGCTAAGGGCTTAGAAGGGCCGTACTCTTTACGGATTTCCATTAGGCCGGGCATTTCTGCTTCGGCGAGTCCGATTTCTTTGCGTCCCCACTCGGCGAGGGTAATATCTTTTACCTTACTTGGTATGAATGCTTTTGTAGCTGTTGCCATTTTGAAAAAGTTATTTTATCTAAAAAAATGAATTTCTGTAAACGATTTATCTAAATCAAGTGCAAAATTACAAAAATATATCTGTAAATCTAAATACCAGTATGTTAATTCTCTTTTAAGAAATCGTGGCAGATTGAGATTATTATTTAAGTTTACGTAAGACTAATGAGTGTCATACTGAGCTTGTCGAAGTATCGTCAACTTGTGTGAACTCCCCGAACGAGCTTACCTTCGACCGCCCGATCCGCTCAGGCAGCAGTACAAGTGTCAGCCTGAGCGGACTGTCGAAGGCAGTCCAGATTATTTTAACATAAGCAATGTCCTCAATATTAAACTTCACATGAACATCAAAAACATCATCTTCGATTTCGGCGGCGTATTAGTGGATTGGAATCCCCGCTATTTGTATAAAGAACATTTTGCCACCGAAGCCGAAATGGAAGACTTCCTCGAAAACATCTGCACCGATGCGTGGAACATCGAACAAGACCGCGGGCGACCACTCGCCGAAGCAACGAAATTGTTGCAGGAAAAACACCTCGAATACCACGATTTGATTGCCTTGTTTTACGGTGAATGGGAAACGATGATGAAAGACCAAATTCCGGGAACGGTAAAAATCCTGCACGAAGTACGCCCAAAATACAACCTCTACGGACTCACCAACTGGTCTTCCGAAACGATTGATTTTGCCTACAACCGCTTCGATTTCTTTGAGCAATTTGACGGTATCGTGGTTTCCGGCGTAGAAAAACTCATCAAGCCCGATCATACATTCTTTCACCTGCTCCTCAACCGCTACCACATCAAAGCTAAAGAATCCGTCTTCATAGACGACAACGCCGCCAATATCAAAGCGGCCAAGGAAATAGGTTTTCACACCGTTCATTTTAAAAGTGCGGAACAGTTGAGGGAAGAGTTGGAAGGGGTGGGGATTTTGTGAAATTATTGTATAATTGTTTTATCTTTATTCAAAACTATACGCCTATGGAAGCTACCGCAGAGAATTATCGAAAAGGTATTATTTCAAAAATAAAAGAACTCCCGACTGAAAAACTTCCGTTGGTCGATACATATTTGGACTCACTTACTATCAAGGAAAAACAGAAAGTCTCTATTTTATCTTATGCCGGAATTTTCAAAGAGTTAGATGATGAAACTTTTAATAATTTGACCGTAAATCTTTCTAAGAATAGGAGTGCTCAGACTTTAGATAAGCGTTTAGCAGAAGATGAAAAAGACTACATTTCAGCGAAAGAATCTATTTCTAAATTGAAAGAGAAGTATGGATTATGAATTGATTATTCTCTACGGGTTTAAAGAATCTTTTTTTGTTGACATTAACAATGACGGCAAACTTGTCAGTCAAACTTGTCAGTAAGGATACTGACAACGGGAAAAGAATAATCATTTCACTCCCCCGCACAACCCTCTGGACAGAATTTTATTGCAACGACGTAGTAACAGCGTACCGGTTTACCGGCGTGCTTCGCCGGACTCCAGCGGGGCATATTAACAGCAACCCGTTCGGCTTCGTCTAAAAATTCTCTACGACATTCCCGCATATTTTCAATTCCCAAAATTCGCCCGTCTTTCTCTACAATCAACTTGACGAAAGCGATTTCTTTAATACCACTTCCAAGCAACGCTTGTGGATAAACTACATGTCTTTTCAGGTACGTCTTCAATGAGTCTTGTCCACCCGGAAAAGACGGGGGCGTTCCCACCGTTGTGAAAATAACCTCGTCTTTTTCAGAGTTATTAGATTGAGCCTGAGCTTGGAAGTAGATTGAGGTGAGTAGAAATATTGCAGTTATATGCCTCATTTTTAGCGAGTTATGTTAAGGTTTTACTTTACCATCCTGCACAACCTTCGGGGCAAAATTTTACCAGAATTGCGAAATAACATCTTCTTAACTCATCGTTTTGCATGGCGGGATTCCAACGAGGCATATTTTTAACCAAGTCAAGGGCTATTTTTTCGAATTCACGAAAGCCTCCTTGTATAAGTTCTACACTCGATATACTACCATTCTTTTCAATTACGAATTTCACTATTAACGTTTCTCTATAGGCGTACTTCTGATAAACCTCGGGATAGATTGTATTGTATTTTAAGTAGACGCCTAATGAATCATGTCCGCCTGGAAAAGAAGGCGGCACTTCAACGGTCGTGTAAATTGTGGAGTCGCTACGCTCAGTTATGCAGCGTTGGGCGTTTAGTTTTGCACCAATTACGAATGATAGGAATAGAGCGATTTTGAGACTTTTCATTTTGTTAATAATAGTAATGAAAATCAAATATACAACATTTAGCTAAATATCTAAATTATATTTCGCCTTTATCAATAATCGTTCTATTCACAGTAACGGAACGGGCTTCGGCTTCGCTCAGCCGCCAGTTCTCTGTCAGTGCCTAACGTAGCTATTTCGACTTCGCTCAGACGTCAGTTCTCTGTTAGTACCCAAGCATAGCAATTTCTACTTCATTTCAATTCTGAATCATCAAAACCGTTTCTGGTGTCTGAGCGTACCGGGCCGCCGGTCGGCCGGTCGGCCGAAGGCACATCTTTTATTTACCCATACTTATTTTAATCCCAACTAAATACCTTAGCTTTGCGTGGCAAATGATAAAACGTATTATTTGCCCATGATTGATTCTTCAAAACTGCTTTACGAAGCACTTACTTACGACGACGTTCTGCTCGTCCCGGCTTACTCCGAAATACTTCCACGCGATACCAGTACGGTCACAAAGTTGACCCGAAACATCAGTTTGAACATTCCGTTAATTTCTGCGGCGATGGATACCGTCACGGAATACGAAATGGCAATTGCCGTGGCTCAGGAAGGCGGAATTGGCATGATTCACAAAAATATGTCGATTGAATTGCAAGCCGATCAAGTTCGCAGAGTTAAACGCTCTGAGAGCGGCATGATCATCGACCCGATTACTTTACCAGTTAATGCCTTGGTGGGCGATGCCCTCCGCATTATGCAGGAATTTAAAGTCGGCGGAATTCCTGTCATTACCGATGCCGGAAAGCTCTACGGAATTGTCACAAACCGTGATTTGCGTTTCCAGAATGACATGACGATGCCCATTGAAATGGTCATGACGAAAGAGAATCTGGTTACGGCAAAAGAAGGCATTGGTCTTGACCAAGCCGAAAATATCCTGAAAGAATACAAGATTGAAAAACTGCCCATTATCAACAAGCACAATGATTTGGTTGGTTTGATTACTTACAAGGATATTCTGAAGAAACGTAACCGTCCGAATGCCGCTAAAGACAAATTAGGTCGTTTGTTGGTCGGTGCAGCAATTGGCGTAACACCCGATATTGAAGACCGCATTGCGGCTCTCGTAAAATCAGGCGTGGATGTGGTAAGTATTGATACTGCTCACGGCCATTCAAGAGGAGTTATTGAGGCCCTTAGAGCCATCAAAAATAAATTCCCTGACCTTGACGTAATTTGCGGAAACATTGCCACCGGAGAAGCTGCCAAAGCATTGGTTGATGCCGGAGCCGATGCCGTGAAAGTTGGCGTTGGACCAGGAAGTATTTGTACCACCCGGATTATTGCCGGAATAGGAATGCCGCAACTTTCTGCGGTGCATTTATCAGCTAAAGCTATCGCGGGTTCTGGCGTTCCGATTATTGCTGACGGCGGAATTCGCTTTTCGGGAGACGTGGTAAAAGCCATTGCTGGCGGAGCAGATTCTGTAATGATTGGCTCGCTACTTGCCGGAACCAACGAAGCACCAGGCGAGATGGTCATTTACGAAGGACGAAAGTTCAAAACGTACCGCGGAATGGGTTCGGTAGAAGCGATGGAAGATGGCTCGAAAGACCGTTATTTCCAAGACGCCGAAGACGACGTAAAGAAACTCGTTCCCGAAGGAATTGTTGGTCGTGTTGCTTATAAGGGAAGTGCCTCAGAGGTATTGTACCAAATGGCGGGCGGTTTGAAAGCTGGAATGGGCTATTGCGGTGCCGGTGATATTAAAGCTTTGCAACAAGCAAAATTTGTAAAAATTACGTCATCGGGAATGCGGGAAAGTCATCCACATGATATTCAGATTATGCGGGAAGCTCCAAATTATTCGAGGTAATTATCGAGAAAAATAACGAAATTATTTAACCCACGAAGCCGCCAAGATACGAAGAATGAGTTTTCTAAACCTTCGTAACTTGGCGGCTTCGTGATAATTTATATAGGACTGAATTTGGCTTTTTCGATATCCTTCAATTTTACTTACTACGCTCTTTTAGCGAAGCCCCAACTTTGATTATGTCACCGTCTTTTATCGATTCATCCACTTCTAAAAACAATATTTTCTTACCTTTTTTTCTAGAGTCCTATTTTCAAATCTACGCTACTATTTAAAAACCGAGAAAGGTTCGGGTTCATCACATTCGGAATAATCAACGGAATAGACTTCGCCGTTTCGTTTCTCAACTTGAAGGAAATGTACCTTTCTTTTTTATCAAAAACCGGTCGATTTTCTTTACTGATTTCGATTTTAACGGTGGCTTCTTTTTTTGACGAATTTTTAAGCACAAGTCTGTTTTGGCTTCAATCATTACATCTACGTTGCCGTATTTACCCAAGCCGAAACTCCGGACTGTTCCTCCTGATTCTTTTGATACTACTGCAACGCTAATCCCATTATTGCCAGATCCCTGAAGATTTGCCTTGCATATGTCGTAATCAGGATAATCAAACTCTACGGTCTATTTTGCGGGAATAGACACCATTTTTTTTTGAGAAAATCCAGTAAGCGAAGCAAGAATAAAAATTGCTACTAGTAGCAATTTTATGATGATTTGTTTGAGGTCGGTTATCGATATTGACGATACAAAATTGCAACAGGGACAGCGTTTCATCGCTGCAAATTATGTTTTGAGACGTATCGAATTATGAATTGCGACTTATCAAAGACAAAAAAAGGCTATTTCCCCTTTTAGAGGAAACAGCCTTTTTTAATTAACACTTTGAAGCAGTCTGATTGAACAATTACCGATGGAAGTTACTCCGCCGGATTTCCTCTTCTGAAGTCCACTTCCTTTACTAAGCCAACGGCATTGATGTGTAATTCCATCACGAGTGCTGTGGATGGTTGTTGAAGTTGCTCACATTGCGGGCCTTTTTCGAGGAAAAAGACAATAATCTTCTCACTTCTGCGGTCGAGGATTTGATAATCGTACCGTCCGAACCCTTCTTTTATTTGCGTTTCGGAAAGACCCAGGATTTTTTCTTTCATACCACGTAATTCGTCAATCTGATTTACACGCTTTCCTTCGCAGGCATTCCTGTCAGAAATAAAAAGTTCAGAGTCGAAAGTGCCTAAGTCGGGTTTTTCTACGGTAGAGCAACCCGAGATGAACAGGACAATCAATAGACAAGGTAGAGAGAAGTATTTTTTGAAATTCATTAAATGGTCAGTCTTGAAATCCACCGATTATACTATTGGCGATGGATAAAATAAAGCTAAAAATTAAAGCGGTAAAGAAACCATTTACGGCAAACCCACCGACTAAAAAATCACAAAGATAAACGATTGCAACCGTTATTACGAGATAGAACAAGCCAAGTGTCAAAACAGTTATGGGTAATGACAATACCACTAAAACTGGCTTAACAATTCCGTTGAGAATACTCATCACAAATGCTACAATAATAGCCGTAATATATGAATCAACGACAACGCCGCTCAATAAACTAGGAATAAAATAAATAATTAATCCAGAAACGATAAGTCGGATAATGTAGCTCATTTTGATTAGGAGTTAGTTAAGAGAAAGAAATTAATTATTTAAAATTTTAGAGACTGTTTAAATTTCTTCTTTAAAGTTTACAGTGCTAAATTCATGACCAGTCCATCGTTGTCAAAATCCTCATTACACGCTGTGTAACTCCCGCTTTACCGCCTTGACCTGATACAAAATTTGACTTCTGCAATTCTTAAATTACATTTTTAAACAGCCTCTTAATTTTCTATGAGTCAGTAAATTTTTATACCAACAGCAGGGTCAAAGGAACAAAACAAAATTACCCCGCCCAGTTTTCACGATCCAAACTCCTGTATTGAATAGCTTCGGCTAAGTGCTCTACTCTTATCTCCTCTGTTCCGGCTAAATCTGCTATTGTTCGACTAACTTTTAGGATTCTGTCGTACGCTCTGGCGGAAAGACCAAGGCGTTCCATCGCTTTTTTTAACAGGTTTTTTCCTGCTTCATTGATTTCGCAAACATCTTTTACCATTACCGGCGACATCATAGCGTTGCAATGCACGTCGTCCATCTTATCAAAGCGTTTGGTTTGGGTTTCCCTTGCCTTTACTACTCGTTCCCTAATTTCAGCGGATGTTTCGTTCTTACGATTCGACGATATTTCGTCAAAACTTACGGGTGTTACTTCCACGTGCAAGTCGATCCTATCTAAAAGAGGTCCTGAAATTCGGTTCAGATATTTCTCAACAGCTCCAGGAGGGCAAGTACAGTCTCTGTCTGGATGATTATAATATCCGCACGGACACGGGTTCATACTTGCTATGAGCATGAAGTTTGCAGGAAACTCAACCGCCATTTTTGCCCGACTGATGCAAACTTTCCTTTCTTCGAGTGGTTGTCGCATTACTTCCAAAACAGTGCGTTTGTATTCGGGCAATTCGTCCAGAAACAATACGCCGTTATGAGCAAGTGATATTTCGCCCGGTTGCGGGTAACTTCCACCGCCAACAAGAGCAGCATCTGAAATAGTATGGTGCGGGCTACGGAAAGGTCTTTGGGAAACCAAGTGAGATTTAGTACCTAATTTTCCCGCTACAGAATGTATTTTAGTCGTTTCGAGAGCTTCAGGTAATGTAAGCGACGGCAAAATAGAAGGCAGCCGCTTGGCAAGCATTGTTTTTCCGGCTCCAGGCGGACCAATCATGATGACGTTGTGACCGCCTGCCGCCGCAATTTCCATTGCTCGCTTGATATTCTCCTGACCTTGTACATGAGAAAAATCAGCTTCGTACTCATTTATGGTGTGATAAAAGATATCACGGGTATCAGTAACTGTTGGCGTAATTTCTTTAGTGCCTTGCAGATATTCTACGGCATCTTGTAATGTCTCCACACCAATAACATTAAGATTATTTACTATGGATGCCTCAGTTGCATTTTCGACGGGCAGAATAAACCCTTTTAACCCTTGTGCCCGGGCTTCAATAGCAATTGGCAGCACACCTTTTATGGGGCGAAGTTTTCCGTCGAGGGCGAGTTCACCTAAAATAACATAATCGGATAATTCTTTTTGAAACTCGGTTTTACCAGAAGAAGCAATAAGGCAGATTGCCATCGGCAAATCGTACGCTGAACCTTCTTTACGAATATCAGCGGGAGCTAAATTAACAATCGTTTTGTGTCTGCTTTGTTGATAACCTGCGTTTTTCAAAGCGGCTTCAATACGCTGCAAGCTTTCCCGAACGGCGTTATCAGGTAAACCAACGACGGATAGTCCAAGTCCCTGAATGACACTTACTTCAACTGTTATCAAGGTGGCACTCACTCCGTAAACGGCGGCTCCGAAAGTGGTTGAAAGCATATATTAATAAGTAAAATGAAAGGCACAGATAATATTACTCTCGCCTTTTTGTTGAATTTAGATTTTGTTCCTCACGAATACTGAGGTTTGTTTCGGACGAATTTACGCTAAAATCCTGAAATTGAAAGTCGCTACTAAATTGCCGAAATGCTGATTTGTGTTTCATAAAATTGGTTAATCTCCCCAACGCCACTCTTTTCCAAGCACCAACGAAGGTTTCAACTCTTGCTTGATCAAGAAATCTTTTAGTTCGTTATCGTTAAATTGATGAACGGGCAATTCTTTTGCGTTCGCCAGAGCGTAAATCATCATAGCTGTGTACCGAACGTTGTTATTCATTTCTTCTTTATTGATAAGGTCGAAGTTATCGCAATTGGCGTGGTAGCAATTGTACGCTTTAATCGGAAATGAGCCCGAAGGCGAAATAACGGGTACTCCCTGCATCATAAAAGATTGATGATCAGAATGGAGACCCGCTCTATTACTATTTCTACTGCCGTATTTTGCGTCGGTTCCTTTGATTTTTTCGCCGATTTCGTCCACAAATAATTTCAGATCATCACGTCCGTAGGCATTAAAGCCCTGTGCATTATTTACCATATCGAGATTCATCATCAATTTCACATTTTCGAGCGAACCTGACTCTTTATATTTCTCTACTAAATGTTTTGAACCCAAAAGCCCTTGCTCCTCTCCCATGAATAATACAAACTCAACGGTTCGTTTGGTTTTCAGGTTTAGGCTCTTAAATACCCGGGCAATATCAATTACTGAAAATGCACCGATGCCGTTATCCATGGCTCCAGTCGCCAAATCCCACGAATCAAGGTGGGCTCCAATTATGATTTTTTCGTGCTTTAGCTTTCTCGAACGACCAGCGTGCGTAGCAATCACGTTTCTTGCCCGAATGGGGCGACTAAAGTTCTGCATATCAATAATTGCGAGGATGTTTTCTTCGTCAGCAATCCATTCACGAATAGCGATTCCCTCCTCAACAGACACGCAGACCGCCGGAATTGGAATCAATTCTCCGGTAACTGAGGCAGTTCCGGTTAGTAACACTCCACCCTTTACGGCATTAGCAATAATGACGCCTTTGGCTCCGTACTGAATAGCTAAAGCGGTTTTTTCTGAACGGTGAAGGTTTGACTTGCCTGCATTATTGGGTAATTGGACATTGATGTTAAACAGGGCAATTTTACCCTTTATTTCTTTTTTCACCTTTTCAAAATCCGAATCTAAGCCGTCTCCGCAATCCACGATTTTGGCTTTCACGTGAGCAGATACCGGAGAATGTGCCAATGCGACCACTTCTAACTCGTGAAAATTATCACTATTGTCAGGAACTAATGACAGAGAGACGCTACTCCTAGACCAGGCATCAACCTCAAAAGGGTCAAATTGGGTATTTTTATACCCATAACTAATTAATAGCTTACGAGCGTATTCCTCACTTAGTTTTCCGTTAGGGCTGCCAGTAAGCCGATGCCCGATAGTACTAGTAACTTCGCCTAATGTTTCATAGGCTCTCCCCTTTTGTTCAACATTAGCGTCTATTTCTTCGAAAACCCTAGCTAATTCATCACGTTTATAAAATGACGTGAGGCTAAAAACAAATAGAATGGCTATTATAAATGTAGAATATTTCATTTCGTATAAATAGAAAATGCATTGGTACAGAATATACTATATATAACCCTTAAGTACAGTTAAAGTTAGCACTTTATAGATGAATTTAAATAACTATTTGTGGAACATTTTCGTACTTTTGAAAGATAATTACCATTTGTGCCCAAAAACAGCAACTATTCTTTTAATTTTGTTTTTTGATAAACTAATTTGTTACTTAATTAAGTGACTCATATCCTAATCAGTATAAATTAACCTTGTTTTGATGAGGAATAATTATTTAGTAGACGCTGATGGGTTTGAAAATGAAAACCTACTACTTTAGAAAAGAAAACCGTATTAAACCTTTTGAAATGAAAAACTTCTCTCTATTCGCTATTCTATTGACATTAATGTCATTCGGGGTACAGGCTCAACAAGACTCCTGTAAAGTTTGCAAGCCATACCCTTGGGAAATAGGCATTCCAATTGGCGTCAACCAATACTTTGGTGATATGCACTGTAGCACGCCTTATGCTTCTCAAAACAGTCTAATGAGCGGTCTTTTTGTTCGCAGACATTTAAATGACTTTATTGCATTACGTCCACAAGTTTTATTCGGGCGTTTAGCTGGAAACGATTTGGATAACCCAAATAACCGTT
The DNA here is from genome assembly GCA_047630355.1 of Spirosomataceae bacterium. Lineage (GTDB taxonomy): Bacteria > Bacteroidota > Bacteroidia > Cytophagales > Spirosomataceae > JANQUM01. The sequence goes on from JBLHXN010000004.1 coordinate 13,493, forward strand.
GGGATTATCGTCGATTGAAGTTTAAGTCTCCTCTGGTAGAGGCAGCTTTACTAGCAGAACTTTATCCCTTTAGAGAGAGGAAATATACCTGCGATGGTATTATAAAGAAAACACTAGCTCCCTACCTTTTTGGTGGAATTGGTGCTACTTACACAAATCCTGAAGTTGAAGTACAGTCAGGAGCTCGTTTCCCGCCACTTCAACGTGACTTAGATGCAGATATGAATGACCTGAAAAAGTGGGGCGTTGTCCTACCTTTCGGTCTTGGATTAAAATATAACGCTACTGAGCGTTTCGCCTTGGGCGTTGAAGCTGGGTATCGTTATTCACTTTCTGATTATCTTGATGGCGTAAGTACCGCTGGTAATGACGGAAGACCTGATGGTTATTTCTTAGCAAATATTATGGGCTCCTACCGTTTTGGAAGTAAGGATACTGACGGTGATGGTGTGGTTGATAACTGCGATGCTTGTATGAATGAAGCGGGTCTTCGTAAGTTTCAGGGATGTCCTGATACTGACGGCGACGGCTTAGCAGACAAAGATGATGAGTGTCCTACTCAAGCTGGTCCAATAGCTTTGCGTGGTTGCCCGGATACAGACGGTGACGGAATTGCTGACAAAGACGATGAATGTCCTACTGTGCCAGGCTCAATAGCTTTACGTGGTTGCCCTGACTCCGATGGTGACGGTGTTGCTGATAAAGATGATAAATGCCCAGATATAGCTGGCTTGATTACTCTGAATGGCTGTCCTGATACTGACGGTGACGGAATTGCTGATGCAGACGATAAATGTCCTTTCGAGGCAGGTACAGCGGCTACTCAGGGCTGCCCAGATGCTGACGGCGATGGAGTTATTGACAGCGAAGATGCTTGTCCATCAGTTGCAGGTTTAATGGCACTTAGAGGCTGTCCTGATTCTGATGGTGACGGAATTGCGGACAAAGATGATAAATGTCCAGATGTAGGTGGTGCGGTCGGACCTGATGGTTGCCCTATGCCAGTTGGATGCCAATGCTCTGGTTCTATATTTGATATTCCAACAGATGCAGTAGCAAAACCACTTACCCGTTTAGGAACAAACCCTGAATTCGGAAACTCAGTACGCTTAACGCCTAATCAGTTTTTAGCTAAAATGAAAAGAGCCTATCGTGCGAGTTCTACTAATCGCACGTTCTTAAACGAGCTGTTTATGAATATGGGTTATGCGAACGGTTTCAGTGATGTTACTGCTGACATGGTTTCTGATACATACATTCCTTACGGAACTACCGGAAACATTGGTTTCAGCAAAGCACACAAGACACAATACAGTACGCTGAACATCAGTAGAGATCAAGATCTTGCTGCGTTTAAGTTTACTTCTTTAAATGGTTGTGATATTTACTTCATGAAAGTATGTGGGAATCACTTCTACTATTGCCCAACGAATTAATTCGTAGGAGTTAACAATTATTAAAAATTCCTGAACCGATTACTCGGTTCAGGAATTTTTAATTTAAGCTAATTTATAAAGAACTACCGTTAAATAAGTTATCAGGAATCAGGCTTAAACCCATTCAGAATTTTACATACATTTAAGCTTTATCAACATTTATAAACATTTATAAACTGACGTATGAAAAAATTACTTCTACTTGGCGTTTTGTTCTTTAGTTCTTTTGAATCTTTCTCTCAAATTAGCGTAGCATATTATCAGTCTTCAAGTGCCAAGACAGCAGTTGCTTATAATTTCTCAGACAGGCTTTGGACAGAAGTGCGGGTTTACGGAAATGCGTTCACTAATAATTTTACACCAGAGGCAGCTCTGCTCTATAATATTATTCAGAAAGAAAACCACAGCGTTTATATCGGAGCGGGAGGAAATTTGAATGGCTACCAAGGGTTTATAGTACCTATGGGCGTTCAAATAAGACCTTTGAGTGATTTTAGGAATCTATCTCTACACATAGAATTCCAACCAATGTATGACTTCAATACATATTATATATTGCAATCATCTTTCGGGTTCAGGTACCATTTTAAAACGGTAAAGCAGAAGATTTAAAGCTCTTTACAGAACAGGAAACTTTGTAGGATTGGCTTCGTGCATTAACTCGTAGACACCGTCAAAAATAGTATCGGCATTAGGCTTGGAGAAGTAATCACCATCCGAACCATAAGACGGTCGATGAGGTTGAGCTGAGATAATGGTTGGTTTAGAGTCTAACCAGCGGTAAGCATTTTGCTTATCAATAACTTCCTGCATCATGAAAGCGGCACCGCCACCAGGCATATCTTCATCCGCAAATATTACTCGATTAGTTTGCTTTATCGACTCAACAATCGAATGGTTGAGGTCAAAAGGTAACAATGTCTGAACGTCTATTACCTGAATTTCGATACCGGTTTCAGAAAGCTGTTTAGCAGCTTCCATCACAATACGACACATTGAACCGTAAGTTACTACTGTTACATCTGTTCCTTTTCTAATAGTTTCAGGTACGCCGAGCGGAACCCGAATGTCTTTTAAATTGGAAGGCAACTTTTCTTTTAGGCGATAACCATTCAGGCACTCAATCATTAATGCAGGATCATCACCCGTAATTAGTGTATTGTACATTCCAGCAGCTTGCACAAAGTTACGAGGAACGGCAATATGCATACCCTGTAGTGAGTTTAGCATCGTACCCATTGGTGATCCGGAATGCCAAATTCCTTCTAATCTATGGCCACGGGTTCTTACAATTAACGGAGCGGCTTGTCCGCCTTTTGTCCGATAACGTAAGCAAGCTAAATCATCAGTTAATGTAGCTAATGCATAAAATATGTAATCGAAGTACTGTATTTCTACAATAGGCCGTAACCCACGCATAGCAGCTCCAATTCCCTGACCTATAATGGTCGCTTCACGAATGCCGACATCCGTGATTCTTAGTTTGCCATACTTATCCTGCAATCCGGCAAAGCCCTGATTTACATCACCAATTTTCCCTACGTCTTCACCAATGGCAAACACCAACGGGTTAGACTCAAAAAGCGAATCAAAGTATTTATTAATAATAGTCCTTCCGTCGGCCATTTCGCTGTCTTCAGCGTACTTAGGAGCAACGGGTGTAATTTTTAGAGGTGAGTGCTTTGTTTCGCTGTACACGTGAGAACTGTACTTCTCAAAGCCTGTTGCCTGAGCTTCTTCAATCCACTTTGATAGATTTGATTGGATTCCAATACCTTCTTTCAGAATAATCCGACGTACTTTTTTAATAGCCTGAATTATATCCTTTCGCAAGATTCCCTGCGAACTTTGTAACTGCTTCTTTACAGATTTAATTTTTTCAGGTTGACTACTTGCCATTTCTACCTGAGCAATCAAATCCAAGGCACTTTCAGTTTCTTCTTTTACACTAACTTTCAGAGCGTCCCAAGCAGCTTTTCTGGCATCTTTCGCAGTTTGTTTCGCCCGCTTTTCGATGATTTCTAAATCTTTTTCACTAGCGTAACTGTTTTCTAAAATCCAATTTCTGAAAACAATATTACAATCATGTTCTGCTTCCCAGTTGAGCCTCTTTTCAGTTTTGTATCGTTCGTGCGAACCAGAAGCCGAGTGCCCTTGCGGCTGCGTCATTTCTTCAACATGCACCAAAACCGGAACGTGTTCGTCACGGGCGTAGCAAGCTGCCTTCTGGTAAGTTTGAATTAGTTCGGGATAATCCCACCCCCGGGCGGTGATTATTTCAATACCGTGCTGATCATCCGTTCGTTGAAAACCAGATAAGGCTTCAGAAATACTTTGTTTTGTGGTTTGAAATTTCTTCGGAACGGAGATACCGAAACCATCGTCCCAAACCGAAAAAATTACGGGGACTTGCAATACACCAGCGGCATTGATACCTTCAAAAAACATCCCCTGAGAAGTAGAAGCATCACCGATAGTGACGAAGCAAACCTCATTACCATTTTTTGAAAAATTAGACATCTCAGACAGGTCGGCATTTTCACGGTATAATTTGGAAGCGTAGCCCAAACCAATACTTCGGGGAACTTGCCCCGCCGTGGACGATACGTCCATCACACTGTTGAAATGCTTAGTTTGCGGTAGCCAGTCACCGCCTTCGTTAAACCAGCGGTTTCCGTAATGAGCATTCATGGACCGTCCGCCACTAAAAGGATCGTGTTCGAGGTCAGCATGAGCGTACAATTGGGCAAAAAACTGTTGCCAGGTCAGAATTCCAAGACTGGCAAGCAATGTCTGATCACGATAATAACCGGACCTAAAATCACCCTTTCGGAAAACCTTCGCCATTGCTAATTGAGCAACTTCTTTACCATCGCCAAAAATTCCGAACTTAGCCCGCCCCATAAATACATCCTTTCGCCCAAGAATGCTCACTTCACGACTCTCAACCGCGTGTTTATAATCAAGTAAAACCTCTTCTTTAGAAATAAGGAGGTTGCCTCCAAGTGTTGATTCAGACGAAATAGTAGTCATAGATTATGGGCTAATGTTGTAATTGAAATAGACAATTGACGGCTCAAATGATGTAAGCAAATAATTGATTAGTATAACAATCTTTTTTGCAAAAATACAATAAAACATTTCATTTTCAAATGATTCTGCTGCGACACAGAAATCAAAACCTTACTGGTAAGGTCTTTGTTAATGGCTTGTTAAAAAGTTGTACGCTGTATATTATGTACCTTTCTTTGCAACATAAGTTTTAAGAAAATAGTACTCTTAACAACTTGCATAACATCATTATTCACACTTTTAAACTAATAGTTTATCATGAAAAAATTATTCTTATCATTCGTAGTTGTATTATTCGTCGCTGCTTCGGCATCAGCACAAGGAGTTCTTAAATTCACAAACGAGGTTCACGATTTCGGAACACTTAAAGAAGGTCCGATTGCAACGTATTCTTTCGAAGTGAAAAATACAGGGAATGCTCCAGTTGTCATTTCAAACGCCATGGCTTCTTGCGGATGTACCACTCCTGAGTGGAAGAAAGATCCAATAATGCCAGGTGCTACTGCTGTTATCAAAGTAGGTTATAATACTTCTGGCCGTCCGGGCAATTTCACTAAGACAATTACCGTGACAAGTAACGCCGAAAATGCTACTGTGGTACTTACCATTAAAGGTAAAGTTACACCGAAAGCTACTTCTGGCGAATAAGTCATTAATTCCGTACAACTTGAAGCCATCTTTCCAACGAAAGGTGGCTTTTTTGGTTTCTATCAGTATATTTAGCCTTTAGTAAATTCATCAACGTCAACAATCTACATGAACTTTCTCTGCATTTGCACCTATTTCAAAGGCTCTGAATTCCTCAAATCTTGTAAAGCCGAAGGAAACAACGTCTACCTTTTGACCGATAAAAAGTTAGAGCACAAAAGTTGGCCACGCGAATCTGTCGAGCAGTTTTTTTACTTGGATAATGTTGATAATTCCTTCGGTACGTATCAAACAATTTTAGAAGGAGTTGCAGGATTAATGCGTTCCACAAAAATTGATTGGGTAGTTGCACTTGATGATTTCGATGTAGAAAAAGCAGCATTGATTCGGGAACATTTTCGGATTCCGGGAATGGGACAAACGACGGGCAGGTATTTTCGTGATAAATTAGCCATGCGGGTAAAAGCCCAAGATGAGAAAGTAGCGATACCGCCATTTACTCCACTATTTCACGACCTTGATATTACCGAATACTTGCAAAGTACCGAAGCTCCGTGGTTGATAAAGCCCCGATCGGAAGCTTCAGCGACGGGCATCAAGAAAGTACACTCTTTCGACGAAGCCTGGAATGCAATACATGCTCTTGGCGAACAACGCCATAACTATCTATTAGAACAGTTTAAACCCGGTGATGTATTTCACGTAGACTCGCTGACCGTTGACGGAAAAGTTATTTTTTCTTGTTGCAGCCAATACCTCAACACACCTTTAGAAGTAGCTCACGGCGGTGGTATTTTCCGATCAGTTACCGTAGAATACGACTCGAAAGATGAGAAGGCTCTGCGGAAAATTAATAAGGAAGTAATGAAGGCCTTCGGGATGCAATTTAGTGCTTCGCATACTGAAGTAATCAAGAATCACAAAACGGGCGAATATTACTTTTTAGAAACAGCTTCAAGAGTTGGTGGAGCACACCTTGCCGAAATGGTGGAAGCCGCCTCGGGTATTAATTTGTGGCGGGAATGGGCAAAAGTAGAAACCGCCAAAGCCTCCGATGGTAAATACAAATTGCCAAAAACTGAGAAAACATATTCGGGCATAATTATCTCATTATCGAGCCATCACAAACCAGATTATACTCCGTTTGAAGCTCCCGAAGTGGTCTGGAAAATGGACGAAGAATATCACGTCGGGCTGATTGTGAAATCAGAAAGTCGTGAGCGAGTACTCGAATTAATGGACGAATTCGCCAATAAAATCCGAGATTTAGGCTATCACGCCTCCGCTCCTCCCGATAAACCAACACATTGAGTATTGTTTATCAATTGCCCAAGGTCAAGACGTGGGCAATTGATAAAAGCAATATTTAAAATACAACATCGGAAAGATCACGAATGCTTCGGAAACTGATCAAAATCAGGTGGCCGCTTTTCGAGGAAAGCATCTCGCCCTTCACGGGCTTCGTCGGTCATATAACCAAGGCGGGTAGCTTCTCCGGCAAAGATTTGTTGTCCTACCAAACCGTCGTCAATCATATTGAACGCAAATTTGAGCATTCGAATCGCCATTGGGCTTTTCTCCAGTATTTCCTGAGCCCATTTGTACGCTTCGTTTTCTAATTCATCATGCGGAATTACGGCATTCACCATCCCCATATCGAGAGCTTCTTGTGCCGAGTAACTTCGTCCCAGAAAGAAAATTTCTCTCGCCCGCTTTTGTCCAACTTGCCGGGCTAAATACGCCGAACCGTAACCCGCATCGTAACTTGCCACGTTAGCGTCGGTTTGTTTAAAAATAGCGTGTTCTTTACTCGCTAAACTCAAATCGCAGACCACGTGTAAACTGTGTCCGCCGCCAACTGCCCAGCCGGGAATAACTGCAATAACGGGCTTGGTCATAAACCGAATTTGACGTTGTACGTCAAGTATATTCAATCGCCCTACGCCCATTTCGTCTTTGTATCCGTCTTTCCCTCTGGCTCGCTGGTCACCGCCGCTACAAAACGCCCAACCGCCGTCTTTAGCTGACGGGCCTTCGCCCGAAAGTAATACCACGCCAATGCTACTGTCGTTACGGGCGTCTTCAAAAGCATCAATTAGTTCAAAAACCGTTTTTGGTTGAAACGCATTTCGCACTTCGGGACGATTAAATGCAATTCGAGCCACTCCGTTGCATTTTTTATAAGTTAAGTCTTCGTATTCTTTGGCAATTTGCCAGTCAATTTTTTCCATTAGTTGATGTTTATCAAGGTAAGTTTAGTAGTATCGTAGAATTAACATTCTTGATTAAATGGATTAACGTCGCCGCACCGCTTTTGTTAACCATGAAAGCAATAAAGCTAAAGTGATTGCAATTCCGATTCCCGAAAAAAGCCATTTTATAATACCGGATGTAGAAGCGAAATTGACCCAAAAATCGGAAAGGTTGGGAAACCCCCTAAGTAACTTAACGATTCCGAAGTTTTCTCCCAAATCGAAAATAAGGTTTCCAAAAGGAAGCAAGTTTAGTAATCGTAGTTTTGTATTTTTGGGAAATGTTTTTCTCAGCAGAAAACTGATAAACAAGATATTGAACAGCGTATAAACCAACGGAAAAAGTACGTCCCAAACACTTTCAAACTGTAGATAAACGCTCCGGCCAACTTCGCCGTAACTATCCAGTATCTGAAAAGCCGTAGTTGTATCAAAACCAAATTTCAAGTCTAACAATTCCGTCGAACCTTCCGGCTGAAATTGCTCTTGAAAATATGGCAAAATGAAAGCGGCAAAGAGTATTTGTAAACCAAGAAATAATAGAACAAGTCCGCCGTGAGCACGTTCGTAAATCCAGTTAGATAATTTTTTGAGCATTCGTTCGTTTTTACGGGTTAAAAGTGGCGAAAATTAGTGAATTTTGTAGTATTAGAATAATATTAAACCAACTGACTAATTGACAAACAGACTTACTGACCATAAAAAAATGACCATTTTAGAAGAAATCATTGAAAACAAAAGTTACGAAGTAGGGCGGGCAAAAACCGCCATGCCCATTTCGATGTTAGAGCAGATGCCCTTTTTTGAGCGAAAAACGAATTCTTTAGTAAAAGCCCTGAAAGCTAAAAACTCAACGGGAATTATTGCAGAATTCAAACGAAAGTCGCCTTCAAAAGGAAATATAAATATTGGAGCGGGCATTTCTGAAACCACCACGGGTTACGCCAACGCCGGGGCAGCGGGGCTTTCTGTTTTGACAGATACCGTTTACTTCGGTGGGTTTAAGGAGGATGTTCAGATTGCTCGTGAAAACAACCCAAAGACGCCCATTCTGCGTAAAGATTTCACAATTGACGAGTACCAGCTTTACGAAGCAAAAGCGTGGGGAGCAGACGTAATTTTGCTAATTGCTTCCGCACTTTCCGCCGACGAAATTAAAGCATTAAGTCATAAAGCAAATGAACTCGGATTAGAAGTTTTACTCGAGGTTCACGATAAAGAAGAACTCGAAAAAAGTCCGTTGGAGTTCGTTGATATTATTGGTGTAAACAACCGAAATTTAAAGAATTTTGAAGAAAGCAATATTAACGCATCGCTTGAATTGAGCGAGTTAATTCCCGCCGACAAAGTCAAAATTTCCGAGAGTTGTATCAGCAAACCTGAAACCGTTAAAGAGTTAAAAAAAGCTGGTTATCAAGGTTTTCTGATTGGTGAATCGTTTATGAAAATGGTAAATCCGCCAAAGGCATTGGCAGAATTTCTGGAACAGCTATAAAGCTTATAATCTGCCTCGACTTGCGAGTAGTTAGCTATTAAACCCCATTTATATTCTTGTTCATAAAAACGGATACGCACACCTTTGGTACGTGTATCCGTTTTCTACAAGCCATCATTAAGGTTTAGCCTCTTTCGGTTGAACTTTAGTATCTTCTATCAATTAGTAAGGTTGCCTTCACCTTACCGTTTTCAGCTCATATGTTGATATGACTCCAAATACCTGACATACTGTCGCGACAAATACCAAAATGGCAGTCTCTCCTTTTTTTAAAAAAAATACTTAAATCACTATCTATCAGTACTTAAAATCATATTAACTCAACCTTTTCCATTCTCCCAAAGAAATAGTTGAGAATACAGGGTATCGCACCATGTTTGCACAAGGTATATACTCATAACTTGATTTAATTAAAAAAGCAGTATGGAAGTATTAGTAATTGGTGCGGGGAATATGGGATTAGCTTACGCCAAAGCTCTTGTAAAGTCCGAGTTCTTGAGTGAGTCTAACTTGATGATTTCTGACACCGACCCCGGAAAAACGGAAGAGTTAAAAAAGATTAGCCGGTTTGATGTTTATAGTGATTTAAAGGATTGTTTGCCAAAAGCAGACATTGTCTTTCTTGCAGTAAAGCCTTATCACACCGAAGAACTTTTTAAGAATTTAAAACCGCTGACCACAAACGATCAAGTTATAGTTTCTCTAATGGCCGGAGTGAATATACAAAGTATTCAAAAAGGTTTGGGAGTTTTGAAAGTGGTCAGGGCAATGCCAAACTTACCAGCACAAGTTGGAAAAGGTGTAACATCTTTCACTACCTCAAAAGAAGTTTCCCGATTAGAAACATCTACGGTTCAGCAGTTACTAAACACCACCGGCAAATCCGTGCATTTAGATACTGAAAATGACATAGACGCCTCCACCGGAATTTCTGGAAGCGGTCCAGCCTACGTTTTTTACTTTATGCAATCCATGATGGAAGCAGCCAAGAAGATGGGCTTTTCAGATCACGATTCTAAGGTATTAGTAAGTCAAACTTTTGAAGGAGCCGTAGAGCTGTTTAATCAGTCAGATTTGACACCTATGAAATGGATGGATAAAGTTGCCTCAAAAGGCGGTACTACCAGAGCAGCACTTGACTCTATGGACGACAATAATATTAAAGATTTAATTGAAGAAGCTGCCTATGCCGCATTTAACAGGGCAGTTGAATTAGGAAAGGAAGAAAATAGATAGTTATGGAGTATAAAAAAAGAATTGTAGTTAAAGTGGGTACCAATGTAATGGTCAATAAAGACAACCGCATTGTAGGTACAATCTTGAAAAACTTAGTCGATCAAATAGCTCGGTTATACGAAGAGGGTATTATTACGGTTTTAATTTCTTCAGGCTCAGTAATTGCCGGAAAAGAAGTTTTGGATAAGAATGATATTAAGGATGATACCATTCGAAGACAAGTATATTCAGCGGTGGGCCAACCGAGGTTGATGCACCATTATTACGGCATTTTCCATAATTACGGGATGCGGTGTGCACAGGTATTGGCTACAAAACGCGATTTTGACGAAGGAAGGCATCGCGAAAACATGATTAATTGCTACGAAGGTTTACTGAGCCAAGGAGTAATTCCGATTGCAAATGAAGACGACGCTGTTTCACTTTCCATGTCGATGTTTACCGATAATGACGAATTGGCAAGTTTGGTAGCTGAATTGATTCAAGCAGATATGCTAATATTGTTAACTGATACAGATGGCTTGTATGATGGGAATCCGGAGGATGAAGATTCGCGTTTAATCAAATCAGTCGCAACAGATCAAAAAGTAGAGCAGTTTGTTCAGCATTCTCAGAAAAAGGAAGGCGAAGGCCGCGGAGGAATGGGTTCTAAGTTAAATATTGCAAAAAAAACAGCCGCCAAAAATATCCCAACCTACATTGCCAATGGCAAACAGGTAGATACTATCATCGACATAGTACATGGCAAAGAAACCGGGACTAAAGTTTATCAGAAAGAACTGTCTACTTCGTCTAAATAAGAAAGCATGAAACTACTACCAACGATTAAGAAAAACGACGTACTACAATCAATGATTGATGAACTGAATAAAAACAGGGTGTCAATTATTGAAGCGAATAAAAAAGACCTGCAAGCTTTTAGTGGGGATGATCAAGCCTTGTATGATCGACTAGTGGTAGATGACGCCAAAGTGGACGATATGATTCAGGCGGTAAAAGAAGTGAAATTACAAGAAGACCCCGTGGGGAAAACCATTAGCGAAGACACGCTGCCAAATGGCTTGAACATCACCAATAAAACCGCACCGTTTGGCACCATCATGATTATTTACGAATCTCGACCTGATGTTACCATTGAGGCCGCAGTTTTAGCCTTCAAAGCCAATAATAAAATACTATTGAAAGGCGGAAAAGAAGCACATAACAGCAACGAGGAACTAGTAAAATGCTGGCACAAGGCGTTAGAAGCAAACGGCTTGGAACAAGACTGGATTCAGTACTTAAAAATGAACCGCGAGGCAACTCAGGCGTTTTTGAAGAACCCGGATCAACCGTTAGATTTGATTGTACCAAGAGGCGGAGAACGATTGATTAATTTTGTGAAAGAACACGCTAAATGTGCCGTTTTGGTAAGCGGAAGGGGAAATAACTTTGCTTACGTAGCTCCAGATGCAGACACAGAAAAGGTAATTCCGGTTATTGTAAACGCAAAAACCGATAAAATATCGGGTTGTAATGCCTTGGATAAAATCCTGATTGATAAAAATCATCCTAATTTCAAGGAAATTGCACGGGAAATAGAATCGGCGTTGACGAAGCATGGTATTCACATTGTTGCCACGGATGATTTACTCGAAATTCTTGATACAAAAGATGGAATCAGTAATGAAAGCGTTTGGCACGAAGAGTTTTTAGCTAAAAAAGCAGCAATAGGAACAATAAACGGATTAGAAAACGCCATCGACTTTATCAATACTTACTCCGGCGGACACTCCAACATTATTCTAACCGAAAATACTCAGAAGGCCGCCACTTTTATGGAGCAAATAGATAGTGCAGCGGTTTATCACAATGCATCCACCCGTTTTACCGACGGCGGACAAATGGGAGTTGGAGCAGAACTGGCAATAAGTACCGACAAATTACACCACCGAGGACCTTTGGGTTTGAAGCAACTGGTAACCAATAAGTACTATATTTTCGGAAGTGGTCAGGTTAGGGTGTGATATTGAGAAACTTTTAAAACTGGTTATCAATATTTTATGATTGGTGAATCGTTTATGCAAAACGGTTCACCTGCCGTTAGCGGGATTTATTGAGAGAATTTAGTATTTTTGGTTATGGAAGTAAATCGTCCAACGAAGTACTATGATAACCTAAAAGACTTTGAAGCAGGTATGCAAGACTTGGGAAAAATCAGAAACTCAAAAATTATATTTTGAGTCTAAATTAGAGCGACTGATATCTGCCAAAGCCGAACGAGATAAAATCACACATCCTAAAAGTTCGAGTGACTTTCAAGCAATTTCGATTGACGACCTGAAAAGAGTTAAGCTTGTATTTCACGAGTACGATGAATTTATTAACAAGTTGATGAACGGTTTTTTTCTTGGAATGAAAAACTATCCTTCTGTGTAAAAAAAATGAATAAACCACCCATGAAACTCAAAATCTGCGGGATGAAAAACCCCAAAAATATCCAAGCCGTTGCTGAGTTGAAACCTGACTTTATGGGTTTTATTTTTTACAAGAAGTCTCCCCGAAATATTATCAACGAATTGGATAAAAATGTGCTGCAAGCATTGCCCGAAAGTATCAAGAAAATCGGCGTGTTTGTGAATGCTAATTTTGAAGAAATAAATAATCAAGTCACTGAATATAAATTAGATGGCGTACAACTTCACGGCAATGAATCGTCAGAATTATGTTCACGATTAAAAGCACAAAACCTCCTCGTTTTTAAAGCCTTTTCGGTAGATGAAAGTTTTGATTTTGCAACCACAAACCCTTACAAAAAAGCAGTTGATTATTTCCTCTTCGACACCAAAGCCAAAGGTGGACACGGTGGACACGGTGTGGCGTTCGACTGGAAAATTCTTGATAATTATGACAACGAAGTCTCGTTCCTATTGGCGGGTGGCGTCAGTCTTGAAAACATCGAAGACGTCAAAAAATTAACACACCTTAATATTTACGGAATTGACATAAATAGTAAATTTGAAATTGAACCGGGCCTGAAAAATCTGAAACAATTAACAAAACTGATTACTTTCATGCGATAGGCTATCGCAACTCCTTCAAATATCCAAGTAGTATAATTACCTCGAACATCGTAGCCACAGTACGTGGTACTGCTACCTCCCATTTTCTTAAATTCAAACCTACTTTTGACTGAAACCGTACAGAGGTTGCTGGCAGAGCGATGTCTTATCGGCATTGGATTTTCCATACGATCTGAATACGCCCACACCGACTGAACTGTCAGTACTAAACACTTCAAACCTCGGTTTATCTAATTTTGCTTTTAATCCGATTGATGGCTTTGTTTATGGAATCACCAACAACGGTTTGATCACGAAAGTTAATCCGGCAAACGGTAACGCGATTACCGTCAGAGCGATTGGTAATAGTATACCCTCGCAAACCTACGGGGCGGTTTATTTTGATGAAAGGGTACGTTGTACCTAAGCGGCAACAGTACCAGAAAAGTCTGCTGCTTTGACAAACCCCGCTTCAACGAAACCTGCCGTTTTCTTTTCTGACGGACCAGCACCAAATGCTAATGATGGTGCCCGCTGTGCCACTGCTCCGCTCTGTAGAGTTGGAGCCGTTTCTCCAAATCTAAGTCAGGCTTCTGCCGTAAATACTTGTTCTTCTAATTCGATAAACTTAGCAAACATATCAGCCAATAATACGCCAGAAAGTCCGGCTTCTACTTCTGTGACGATTACGGTAAACCCGCCGCACCAACTATTGTTGCAGGTAGTTCATAATGAATAATTAAAGAACCCGCAAAACATAAATGACCGAAGATACTCTTCGGTCATTTATTGTAGATGGATATTTGAAACGTAAAATCTACCGTAATCCCTTCATATACCGCAACGTAATCGGTAAGTGCTTTTTTACATCGGCGTTTTCGTCTTCAATGAAATAGAACTTTACGCCCGTATCGATAGCGGCTCGCATAATTGGTGTAAAGTTGATTTGACCAGTTCCTAAAGCTACGTCAGAGGTTAGCGGTGTTCCACCAGAGTATTCCCCCGTGGACTGACCATACGCCATATCTTTTAAATGCAACGCCACAAAACGACCAGGATATTTACGCAGTAATAACGTTGGATCCTGTCCACCGTGAAACGCCCAATAAACGTCGCATTCGTAGCTAACGTTAACTGGATTTGTACTTCGGACGATGTAGTCAAAGTACGTTCCGCTGCCATCATCCATTTGCTTGAACTCATAACCGTGTCCGTGGTAGAACAGGTGCATTCCTTCCTGAGCAAGACGCTCTCCGGCCCTGTTGAAAACCTCGATGGCTTTGTCAGATTCTTTTAAACCAAACTGATTTTGACGATGCGGAATCCAAGCCATTCCCACGTACCGAACGCCCAACACTTTGGCGTCCGCAATGATTTTCTCAATATCTGTGTCGAAATCCTCGAAACCCATCAACGCACTTTTAGATTGTAATCCGGCTTCGTCTATAGCCATTTTTATTTCCGCTGAGCTCATTTCTTTCGGAAAACCCGCTACTTCCACTTCGGTAATTCCCAGATCTTTCACGTACTTCAGTGTCCCGGAAATATCTGTCTTTAAATAATCCCGCAAACTGTAAAGTTCTAAACCGATACGTCCTTCGGTTTCTTTGTTGATTTTCGGATAAGCAGTTCCCGTTCCGTTCTGTAGCCACATATCTATTCGCGGAGCGTTCCAAGTATAAGGTTTTGAAACTACGTCAATATCGCCATCGCCGTCAATATCCATTAATCTACCTTCGTGAAAGTCAAAGCCGCGTTGGAAAATCGTTTTCTCAAAATTCCCCATCCCGTCGCCGTACAAAATGAACGCTTCGGCTTTGGGGTTATCTACTTTGTCATTCGACCATTGAACCATTTCAGCTACAAAAATATCGAGGTTGCCATCGTTGTTCACATCCGCTACTTCGAGTGTGTGGACATGCGTTAATTCCCGCCCGATTAAATCTTTACCTTTCCAGTTTTCGGTTATTTCGGCATTGCCGTCGGTTTCGTAATACATTAACCTTCCCGAACCGTCGCCGGGTGAGATAACGAACTGTTGTCTTTTTCCGACCTTGAATTTAGCGGCACGGATACGTCCACCGTCGTTTCCAATTTTTATGGCTTTGAATTTCTTGTTTTCAATATCGTATTTGAACCAATAATTTCCAGCAATCAAATCTTCGTAGCCATCACCGTCCACATCAGCGGCATCGCAACCTTCGGGGTACCAGTTTTTGGTTTGATCCGCTGAGCCTTCGTACACTTTTTCGTATTTCCACGCTCCGGCACGAGGGTCTTGCGGAATATCAGCAATGTAAATAGCTTTATCGCTTTGATTCCAGAATGCTAATTGGGAACGTCCGGTTTGTTTAAAATCACCGAAGACTTGGTCGTGGTGTTGATTACCGCCGCTATTTTTGATTTCGTAACGCTTCCACGGTACATTCGGATTAAAGTATGGATACGGATTTTCCCACCACCACATTTTATTCCCTTGCAAGTCATTTCCGAAAACTACGTCTTTATCACCGTCACCATCAATATCATAAAATGCTCCACCCGTTTCAATAGTCAGAAGTGCTTTTTCGATCACAAATTCCCGCCAACCGATCGCACGATCGTATTTCAGGTAAATTAGTGCGGGAGCAGCGACTCTGCCGCCTAATATAATTTCTTCCACACCGTCATTGTCAATATCAAGTGGTAGAGAGGCAGTTTGTTGATTAGTTTTCCACGAAAGTGGAATATCTCCGAAGGCAGAACTTTGATGTTGCCATTTTTGAGAAAAAGCGGACAAGGAAAGTAACAGGAGTAGAACAGGAAGTAGATTTTTCATACAAGCAGGCAACGATTGAATAGGGTTACTTACAAAGTTAGAGAAATGGACTGTCTATGACAAAATAAACAAGAACTTAGACAAAAGGGAGAAACCCTAATGCGAAGTAGATTGAAATTCCCTAAAAATGCGTGAAAGCTGATTACTTCACCGCTTCTACCGTGTAACCTTTTTTGAGAAGTTGATTAATAAGACCTTTACGCCCACCAAGGTGAGCCGCTCCTACCGCAATAAAGTTAGACTGCTTCGGTAATACTTCTGTAAAGTTATTTATCCACGCCTGATTACGCTTTCTTAACAGTTTTCTATTTAGACGACGCGACGGGCTGTTTACAATTTTCTTATTAAGTAGTGATATTGAACCGTGTTGATAAAGGTCAAGTATTTCGCTGTAAGTGTCTCGTATCAAATGACTTCTTCTAACCTGACGCAAAAGTAAACGGGCTTGTTTCCGAGTATTCAAATTATCGAATACTTCGGTTTGTTGCTTGAGCGTTTCTAAACCCAAAATTTCCTTCTTTTGAAACTTTGCCTCGTTCACTAATAACTCTTCAATAGAAACGGAGTTTTCGCAGCCAATACTTGTCTTGTATGTATAGGATAACAAGTAGTAAGGTTTTACCATCCCTACTGCTTCCATAGGATAACCCAATTGATGAGAGAAGAAATCATCTATTTCACCGTACCCTTTTGCGGAAATATGATTCTTTAAATGGGTTTTACTTCGGGTAGAAGCCTGCATTTCTTCAATTAACTCCGGGCTGTCTAAATCCAATTCAAGGTAGATCTTCTTTGCTTCAGAAAAGGCTTTGGCTTCCGCTGCATTTATTTTTATATCATCTTTACAAATAATGTGAATTGTCCCGAATAGATACGAAGGTTCGCTAATTTCATCCCCAGTAATCTTCCACAATAACGACTCTTCTTTCGCTAATTGAGAAAAAGATAACTGACTTATCATCAGTAATATAAACACAAACATCTTCGTGGAGTTTTTCATATAGTAACACATTTAACTATACGTTCACAAAGATTATGCCAACCATTATTATGTTCGTTCTAACTTGATAGGATATGTTTTTTGCGATGCCCATTGTGGCACATATAAGCTATCGTCGGCATCCATGTAAACATCGTGCGGGTGCATGAATATATTTGTAGGATCTTCTTGTCTTTGTTTCTGAAGTTCGCCGTTTTGGTAGATTGGTTCACTACCACCCGGTGTTGAAATCACTTTGTTATCTGCATTTAAAATCTGCACATAACCCGAATTAGGATACGACTGTGAAGTAGAACGAAAAGAGGCTCCAATGAGGTAATTATCACGAATCACCGGACGGCAGATAAAAGTACCGGGTAAATGAATAGTCGAAAGGTATTTACCGTCGAGCGTAAAGCGTTTCCATGAGCATTCGTCACGGGAAGTAACGAGCAATGTCGGGGTTTTACCTCCACGACTGTCAATCAATACTCCATGACTACAATTTAAGTTCTCATTCTCTTTTCCCCGACCACCAAAATGGCGGATATATTCACCTTTGGAAGTATATTGAATAATTAGACTTTTTCCGTAACCATCGGCTACGTAAATATCACCGTTTACAGGATTTACGCAAGTTTCGGTCGGAACGAACTGACCGGGATAATCGTACTTGCCCGTTTCTTTGGGATATTCGAGTTTCATCAACTCTTTACCTTTCAAATCCGTTTTGATTACCTGACTCCTATTGTTATCACAGATTAAAAGAAATTGGTCTTTTCCTTCACCCGCAACTGTTAAACCGTGAGCACCGGGATAGGACGCACCCCAAACGTCTAATAGCTTTCCTGACTTATCGTAAATCAGGACGTTGTTCTTTGTTTCGTTAGTTAACATGAATAAACGCCCGTCAGCTACTTCTACCATCTCGTGGCAGTCATTTACGGGATTCTTGTCAGCGTCTAATACTCCCCAGCCTTTCACAACTTTATATTGATGCGACCCATGCCCGACGATGACTTCATCGTTACGACCAAAGGTCATTGAGGGTAAGGCAGTAAGTGACGTAGTAACACCGGAAATTTTGAGAAAGTCGCGGCGGTTGAGGTAGGAAGTTTTCATCAAATGGTTTCTTTAAGGTTGAATTAATCAAATTTAAAGAAATTATTGGGAATATGTCAAACTATGACTCAAACCATGAACCGTGAACTTTTATTAATGACCAGCCTATTCATTTCTGCAAGGGAATACTCTGTTGAAGTACAACAGAGTTAACATTAAACTATTTAATTTAAGACAGGCTTATAAATCAAACTACTAAACTCCTCTTTATTTAAGTATTGATTAGCAAGGTTTTGCAGGTCGGCTGAGGTAATATTCCTGATATCATCGAAGATTTGTTGCAAAGGTTGCACATATCCTAAATCCAAAATGCTTCTTGCCATAGAAAGCATATAGCCTTGGTTACTCTCTTCTGACATAGCGAGCTGCCCCATCAGTTGTTCTTTTACATTGCGTAATTGCACCTCGCCCAGCGGTTTTTCACGAAGTAACTTCATCTCCCGATAGATTAGCTTGATGGCTTTTTCCAAATTTGCCGGATCGGTGGCAAAGTAAATCCCCAGAAAGCCTGTATCTGTATAAGAAGTAAAATTGGCATCAATGCCGTACACTAAACCGTACTTTTCCCGAAGCGAGAGGTTAAAGCGAGAGTTCATTCCCGGGCCACCTAATAAATTTATCAAAGTAAAAAACGCCAGCCGACTTTCATCCTTGATTGACAGTGATCTTCTACCGAGGGCACAATGAGCTTGCACAGTTTGCTTTTCGAGGCTTGTATGCTTTGTTTGATACGCAAACGGCTCAACACGTTTGTAATCTACACTCTTAAAAGGAATGTCGGCTACATATTTTTCTACTCGCTGAATGGCTTTTTTGAAGGAGATATTTCCAACAATGGAAATTACTATTTTGGAAGTATCCATATTTTGAGCGATGAATTCCTGTAAATCTTTCTTTGTAAAAGATTTTACGTGTTCCCGCGTTCCTAAAATATTTACTCCCAACTGATGGTCCGAAAAGACGTATTCGTCAAATTCGTCCTGAATCGCATCTTCGGGAGAGTCTTCGTACATTGACATTTCCTCCAAGATAACGCTCCGTTCTTTCTCAATTTGATTTTCGGGAAATACGGAGTTAAATGTTATATCAGTTAATAGTTCTACTGTTTTATCAAAATGAATATCTAACGCCGAAGCGTAGAAGCATACTTTTTCTTTGGTTGTGTAAGCGTTAAGTTCACCACCTACCGATTCCAACCGATTAATAATGTGATAAGATTTACGTTTCTTGGTCCCTTTGAAAGCCATGTGTTCCCAAAAGTGCACTAAACCTGATTGATGCGGTTGCTCATCCCGACTTCCAATGTCGAGCATAATTCCGCAGTGCACTATTTTAGTATGGGCTACTTGGCGGTGGGCTATTCTTATGCCGTTTGGCAAAGTATATATTTGGTATTCTGTCATTTCATTTCACTACGTTGCGTAGTATAACATCACTTACCGAAAGCTGGTTTCTTTAAAACCCGCATCGTTAAAAATATACTAATTACCGTCAACACTGAACCTAATATGAACGGGGCACCCGGAAAGTAGTAAGTAGTATCCTGAGCAGTGAATGACCTGAAGAGCCACAACATCAACGGCTGCCCTATGATAGCGGCTACGCTGTTGAGACTGGTCAAAGCTCCTTGTAGCTCTCCTTGTTCTTTATCACTGACCTGACTCGAAATAATACCTTGGAAAGCAGGTCCGGCCAATCCGCCCAAAGCAAAAGGAACCATGATGACGTACATCATCCAAGGGGAGGAGGCAAGACCAAATGCCATTAAACCGAAGGAAGTAATGATTAAGCCAAAAAACAATGCCCGTTCCTGTCCTAATTTTGGGATAATGACTCGGATTAATCCTCCCTGTACAATGGCAACCATCAAACCGACGAAGCCCAAAGAAAGACCAACTTGCCATTCACTCCAACTGAATTTTTCCATTGTGTAAAATGTCCACGTTCCCTGTACAGCAAAACTTCCAACGGTAACTAAGAATAAAGATGCCACGAGGGCTATTATCATCGGATACTTTTTAAGAGCAAGTAGGCTACCTACAGGATTCGCTCTCTTAATATCAAACTTTCGTCGATTTTCGGGCTTCAAAGATTCAGGCAGAACAAAATATCCGTATAGCCAATTGAGTAAAGATAATCCTGCTGATACAAAGAACGGTATTCGGCTACCGTATTCACCCAAAAGTCCGCCAAGCGTAGGGCCTATAATAAAACCCAACCCGAAGGCAGCACCAAGTAATCCAAAGTTCTGAGCCCGCTTCTCTGGCGGACTTACATCAGCTATGTATGCTCCCGCAGTAGAAAAACTAGCTCCGGTTATTCCAGAAATAATTCTTCCAACGAAAAGCCAACCGATAGTTGGGGCTAACGCCAGAAATATGTAATCAACTCCAAACCCGAATAATGAGATTAATAATACAGGACGACGGCCAAACTGATCACTTAGCCCTCCAATGATTGGAGAAAATAAGAACTGCATAGAAGAGTAAGCCAGAACTAATAATGCAGCGTAAGAAGAAGATTCACTTATTGTTCCGCCCGTTAATTCCTGAATCAAAACCGGAATGATCGGAATTATTATACCGATACCAATCACATCGATTAGTACGGTTATAAAAATAAAAATCAGAGCGGCAGAACGTGGCTTTTTCATTCTTGTTAAATTAGTGCTTACTTCTAACAAAAAAAGCCCCGCAAAATGCGGGGCTTTTCTAATATAAAGAATATTTATTATTCAATAATTTCAGTAACCTGGCCAGCACCTACAGTGCGTCCGCCTTCACGAATCGCGAAACGAAGGCCTTTATCCATAGCTACGGCATTAATCAAGTTAACCTCGATAGTTACGTTATCACCAGGCATTACCATTTCGATAGTATCTGGCAACATGATTTCACCTGTTACGTCAGTTGTACGTAGGTAGAACTGAGGACGGTAACGGTTGAAAAATGGTGTGTGACGTCCACCTTCTTCTTTCGAAAGAACATAGACTTCAGCCTTGAACTTCGAGTGTGGTTTCACAGAACCTGGCTTACAGATTACCATACCACGCTTGATTTGGTCTTTTTCAACACCACGGAGTAATAAACCAACGTTATCACCAGCTTCTCCACGATCAAGAATCTTACGGAACATCTCAACACCAGTTACAGTAGACTTCAAACCTTCTGCACCCATGCCTAAGATATCTACACCCTCTCCAGAGTTGATAATACCAGTTTCAATACGACCAGTAGCGACAGTACCACGACCAGTGATCGAGAATACATCCTCAACAGGCATCAAGAAAGGTTTGTCGGTAGCACGCTCAGGAAGTGGAATGAAATCATCCACTGCTTGCATTAGCTCTTCGATTTTCTCAACCCACATAGGCTCTCCGTTCAAACCACCAAGAGCAGAACCCTGAATGATCGGAATGTTATCACCATCAAACTTGTAGAATGAAAGCAATTCACGGATTTCCATTTCAACAAGCTCAAGAAGCTCAGGATCATCCACTAAATCTACTTTGTTCATAAATACTACTAACTCAGGTACACCTACCTGACGGGCAAGAAGGATGTGCTCACGAGTTTGTGGCATTGGGCCGTCAGTTGCTGCAACTACGAGAATTGCACCATCCATTTGAGCCGCACCAGTAACCATGTTCTTCACGTAGTCAGCATGACCTGGACAATCAACGTGAGCGTAGTGACGATTGATAGTTGAATATTCTACGTGTGATGTATTAATTGTAATACCGCGTTCTTTTTCTTCTGGAGCGTTGTCAATTGAAGAGAAATCTCTCAATTCAGAAAGACCTTTACCTGCAAGAACAGTTGTAATTGCAGCAGTTAAAGTTGTCTTACCGTGGTCAACGTGACCGATAGTACCAATGTTTACGTGAGGTTTGCTACGGTCAAAATTAGCTTTTGCCATGTTATTTAAATTATAAGTTATTTATAAATTTCAAAAATAGAATACATTAAAACAAAGTTCTTACCCTATTTCATTAAAATCGGCAAGTAACAATTTCAATTGAGCCTTCGAGCAGAATTGAACTGCCGACCTCTTCCTTACCAAGGAAGTGCTCTACCCCTGAGCTACGAAGGCAAAACAGAGCGGGAGACCGGGCTCGAACCGGCCACCTATAGCTTGGAAGGCTATCGCTCTACCAAATGAGCTACTCCCGCTTGTTAAATCTGAATATAAATGTGGGGGCGGATGGATTCGAACCACCGTAGGCGTACGCCAGCAGATTTACAGTCTGCCCCATTTGGCCACTCTGGTACACCCCCTTAAAATCGGATTGCAAAGGTAAAACGAAAGAACTACTTTTCCAAAGCTGTTGCATAAATCTGTATGCTTTTTTTTTAGCGTCAAAAACCTCTCTCCAAAATATTCCTACCCACACTACTATAAAAGACTGAAAACCAATCTACTCAGAGAATTTCCTCAACAGCAACCTGCATTTATATACAAAAAGTAATTATGATAATGTAAATAATATAAAGCACTCATAATCATATAAATCGTCTGTAACATCTACTTTTCAAAAGATGGAATGGCATAACTTTTGATTGTGAATAAACAGAATACAGTGCAAATGTACGTACATAAATATAAGATTTGTTCTCATTAATCACTCAATAATTTTAATTAAAATGAAATTACTAATACGTTTACGTATCATTTACTTCATTGTTGCTTTTGTAGTCTTCCAATTTACTACGGTTACGGGGGTAGCCCAATTGAACGGAAATGTATTTAAAGATTTTAATAGTAACGGCTAGCGAGACCTCACCAATGAAGTCGGAATTGGAGGGGTTTTAGTTACCGCATTTACCACTAATGGTAGTGTTAACACAAAAACTCTCAACGACGAAAGCTATTCATTTTCTACGGCACAATTACCTGCTAATACACCCGTTCGGGTTTCGGGTAGAGTTTTCGGAACTCAACGGTTATTTCGCGGGCATTAAAGGTTCGCAAAGTAACTCCACTGTTTTATTCGTAAATGCCGGAGCAGATACAGATGCTTCATTAGGTATACTCGAACCAAGCGAATATTGTAATTTTAACGGACCAAATATTCTGACAACATGTTACGTTAACGGTGACCCTTTAGGAGGAGGCTCCGCCGGAGAAGACGTCGCTTTAGTGACTTTCCCCTATGATGCTAATGGTTTAACCGGTCAGAACGGTGCCCCTACGGTAAACTACATAGCGAAAGTAAAAAAAGTTGGTTCTACCTGGGGACTTACTTATCAATCAAGTTCGAAGAGGTTTTTAGTATCCGCCTTAGTGCGTCGTCACTCGGGTCTTGGCCCATTAGGTACTGGCGGTATCTACATGGTAGATGATAATACCGGACAAACAAGTCAATTTATTGATGTTCAGGCGGCACCACTTAATATTAATACTGGTGCAGATCCACACGTAAATTTACCCGCTAACAAACTCGTTCCGAACGGAGATTCGTTAACAATCCACGCTACTGCAAAGACAGGAATTGGCTCAATGAGCCTTTCACAAGACCAGCAAACACTATATTTTGTAAACCTTTTTGATAAAAAGCTCTATAGCTTCGATGTGGGTGTTCCTATGACTCCGCCAACAGATGCCTCTACTCTGAAATCTTATAACATACCAGATCCAATGGGAGACGGAGAACATCAGCCATGGGCGGTTTCTACTTACCGAGGAGATGTTTACGTTGGTCTTGTTAACTCAGCAGAGATTTCACAAGACACCTCCAAGCTCAAAGCGTACGTTTACAAATTAGATGTACGTACTAGCTCATTTAATGAAGTCATGTCTACACCGATGAGTTACAAGAAAGGACCTTTAGATGTAACCGGAGAATGCGTAAACGTTGATACATGGCGAGCTTGGTCGGATACCTTCCCACAGGGTTGTGCTCAGTTTTTCGACGGGAATAAGGTGGTAAACTTTGCCATGAATCCGCAACCAATCTTGTCAAGCATAAGCTTTGATGCGGATGGTTCTATGTTATTAGGTTTTATGGATCGCTTCGGTCTGTTTTCAGGATACAGAAACATGCGACCAAAAGACGACGGCATGTTGTACGATGGTTTTGTAGGTGGCGATATCTTAAGGGCACAGTACAATCCAAGCAGCAACGACTTTACACTCGAAAGTAACGGTAAGTCAGGAACCCTAACGGGTGTTGGAGCTGGCAATACCGAAGGCCCCGGTGGTGGAGAATTTTTTGGTGATGACGTATGGAAGTTCTTTGGAAAACCTACTCACAATGAAATTACTAGTGGAGGTATTTTAGTTTTACCTGGCTTAGGAGAAATCATGGTTTCAGCAATGGACCCTGTTGACGAAATTTACCAATCGGGTGGCGTACGTACATTTAATCGCACCGATGGCTCAATGATTCGTGGATTTGCCTTGTACAGCGATGTACCTGGTACACTCGGAAAGTCTGGCGGCGTAGGTGAATTAAAAATTGATTGCGAAGCAACAGCGATAGAAATAGGTAACAGAATTTGGTACGATAAAAACTTTGATGGTATCCAAGACCCCGACGAAACGGGCGTTGATGGAGTTATAGTTGAGTTGTACGACATGGATAACAACGCGGCAAAGGTTAGTACTGTCACGACGCAAAAAGGAGGTATTTACTGCTTCAACCCAGAAAATACTCCTTCCTTGGCTTATTACAGAAATTATGAGATCAGGTTTGTCTTTGGTCAAGGTGCCATCACAGATAATCAATTCGATAAAATTTCCCCGAAAGATAATGACACTTCAGAAAATGGCGACGAACGTGATTCTGACGGAGAACTAATTACCGGGGTAGTGACTATTCCGATAAATTCAGGCTTTCCCGGACAAACCGCTCACAAATACGATGTTGGATTAATCAAATGCGAAAAACCCGATACCGGACAAGATATTTCTTTTTGTGCACCAGTAGATTCGGCAAAACTTGCTGACGCTGCCGTTGGTCAAAAGTGGAGTTTCGTGAACGGACCTGCAACCGCTCAAATAGATGCAACAACCGGAAAGATTACTGGCATGACTTCGGCAGGAGATTACAAGTTTGCTTTAGTATTTGAACCGGCAGGGCTTAATTGTTCAGATACAATCCAGATTACCGTAAAACCTCTGCCTGACGGCGGAAAAGACTTCACAGATAGTGATGCCGTTTGTCTCGATAATAACACGGTTAAACTTACCCCTGTTACGCCAAACGGAAATTGGACAGCCGCAATTACCAATCCTACCGCCACGACTATTGATACTGACGGAAATATTGTCGGACTTACCGTCTTGGGCACTTATACATTCATTTACGAACTGAATCAATGCGTTGATTCGGTGAAGGTTGAAATGAAAGACTGCTCTGTCGGTCAAATTGGCGATTTTGTTTGGATGGACACCAACGACAACGGGATTCAGGACGCTGATGAAAATGGGGTTAGTGGAGTTATACTACAACTTTGCCGGGTTGATGCTAACGGAAATCAAATCGGAGATATTATCGGTGAAGTAACAACTAACGATAACGGAAATTACCTGTTTGACAACTTAGGAAGAGGTATGTATAAGTTGAAGATTATTGCAGCGTCCGTTCCGCTAGGTGCTTTCGTATCAACTAAGAAAGAGCAAGCTCTTGACCGTGCTTTAGACTCTGACTTTGATTCAACTACATTCTCTTCTGATATTATCGAATTAAGCGATAACGAATCAGTAGTACTGACAATTGATGCAGGCTTGGTAAGAAGGTGTATTCCTAACCCTTGTTTACCTGTAACAACGAGAAAGTTGAAATAGATATAAAAAACCACAAAGTCAATATGGATGAAAGCAGAAAGCACACTCTAATTCCAGAATGTGCTTTCTGCTTTTTCAAGATTTAAGTAGTTCAAGTAAGTGCTATTAATATTTATGAAAAATAGCCACACAAATCAAATGCGTATCCCAATGCTCCAAGCTTGCAGTTTGTTAGCATTAATCTGATTATCTCTAAACATAGGGTTTAAATCGTAACGCACAAACAGCTTTAAACCACGCCTTCTACCAAGTTCTCCTGTCAAACCATAGAACAGGTCGTTCATGCCATAATCGTCTTTTAAACGGGTCTTATTACCATTAGCGTCTTTAGTTTTTGAATATCCCCCAAACCGATACCCAACGTATCCACCCACTCCTATTTGAAACTGTGACTCCTCAAAACCAAAGTTTAACAAAATCGGAAGGTTGATGTAAGGCATTACCAGTTTTGATTTAGGTAATTGCTGATTGCCTTCTAAAAACGTTACCTGATCTCCCACATTCGTGACGATGTTGTCATTTTGTAACATGAAATTATACCACGCAATTTCTGGCCCTAAGCTTAAAGCGATATCTACCTGTTCAGTATTCAGAAGCGTAGCATTTTTACGGAAAGACAGTGCTACATAACGTGACCTTCCGGTTCTCAAATCGGTCAGTTGATTCGGCGATGCCGGGTTGTTATTTTGCCAACCGTTCAAGCCCAGATAGATACCAAAATCGCTTTTAGAGAAAAAGCGTTTCTTCCCCAATCTCTGAACGTCGTCATCGTAGTCATCATCTTCTTTTCTTGCTGAATCTTTTTGATTGATAGTCCAGCGATCGTCAGCTTCTGTTGCCTGTTCCGGAAAAGGATTACGAGCCACAATCTTAATAGTACGCCCATCACGAGCTATTACTAAAATGGTGTCTTTCTTACCATCATCACCCTCCACCATAACCATTGCTTTTTTACGCTCGGTAGAGTCAACACCAATTTCCCGCAGTAAATTATTTAGGTTGAGAACCTTCGGAACATCGAAGTTTTTACCACCTTCGGTGAGAACGGTTACCCGTTTTTTCACGCCTTTATCGGTAAATTCGATAACGGTAGTATCGGAAGGAAGAACGACAGCGAAAGAGCTCATTGCTGCAAAAACGCCGATTAATGTAAGTATGAGTACGTTGATTTTCATTTGTAACAGTAAATTAATTACTAAAAGTGGTTTAGGGAAGTTGGTATTTTAACGAAGCTCATTCTTTGAGAAAACGTCTCTTATTCTACCGAGACGATAGTTCAACTCTTCTTTCTCATTAGCAATAAAACCTTCATCAGAACGGGCAAATACCGCATCTGACCTTTTATTTAATCCGGCGACGTCAAGTTTCTCGCCGTGCTTTAAATGCTTGATCTCAGTAAAAACTTTAGCGATAAAAGAACGATCCGCTTGCTGACGTTCCTGCCCCATTTTGGTTGCCTGAGCGATTGTTACCCGTGAGTCTCCACTAATTTCTGGAATGTACAATTGCTCTTCCTTAGGTTGAATCTCAGAGATCACGATAACAGTTTCAGCAATCGATTTTTTAAATAAACCCTCGTTCTCATTTTGTAGCTTCCGCTGCTTCGTTGCTTCTTTTTTCTTCTCCCGCTCGGCGTTTAAAACCGCAACGGTAAGTTTATCCATAATTGGTTCGTCAAGAATCATCGGTACAAACACCGGAACTTTCTTTTTGGGCTCAACTTTCTGCGTTGTTTCACTAAGTTCTTTTATTACCGGCACAAAAGTACTTTTAACCTTATTGACCTTGGCAATTTGCGTAGTAGTGCTCAACGCTCTTTCGTCTTTCTGAACGTCAATTACCGTGGCAGCTGTTTTTTCAACAGGGTTACTTTCGGGCTTTACAACAAGTTCGTTTACAACTTCAGTTTTGTTGCTTTGTTGAGCTACAGCTTGAGTAGTTTGTTCGTTTTGAACTGCGTACCAACCCATCGTCAACACAAATAATACACTTGCGGCTGCAGCCCAATAATAATTCCTTGCCGGAGGTTTAAAAAATATTCCTTTGGGCTTCTTCTTTTCTGTTAACCGTTGCTGAAAAATCTCCGCCGCTCGTGACGAGGGTACGGCACTGTGTTCTCTTAAATTAGAGGCAAACAGTTCGTCTATTGGATGTTTTTTCATTTTAATAATTGTTAATATCATTTAATTTCTCTCAAATGGTCTTTTTCGATTACCTTGAGTCGCTCCTGCAACAGTGCTCTCGCTCTGCTTAATTGCGATTTAGAAGTACCTTCCGAAATTTCGAGTTGCTCGGCAATTTCGGCGTGGCTGTAACCTTCGATGGCGAACAGGTTAAAGACCGTTCTGTACCCAACCGGAAGTTCATTCACGAGTTTAAGAAGTTCTTCGGCGTTTATATTACTTTCTACCGTAACCCCACTACTCTCTTGTCTGACTTCGTCTAACTCCACATTGATCATTTTCTTTCCTCGTAAACGCATCAACGCTTCGTTTACCATTATCCGACGCATCCAGCCTTCAAAGCTACCCTTGAAATTGAACTGGCTTATCTTGTCGAATATTCGCATAAAGCCCTCTATCATTACGTCTTCAGCCTCCATCATGTCACCCATGTACCGCAAGCAAATCGACAGCATTTTGGGGGAGTATCTTTCGTACAGCATAGACTGTGCCTTCGAGTCGCCTTTGCTAATGGCTCTGGCTAAATCATGCTCTGTTCCGAATAGGGGTATAGCTTTTAACATATAAAGGGCTTTCAATTTTTAGATGCAGAATTATTGTAATAGGTTGCATCAAAAAGATGAAGTAAGTATAAAGAAAAAGCGGTTTCCCTTTGTCAGGCAAACCGCTTTTTCAACTATGGATGATTTCTCAGTTGTAAATATTTTTGATTCTTTGTTGAAGCTGTAGACGTTTATTCAACTCTTTCTTGCCAACGCGGAAGTACATAAATATCAATATTCCAATCAATAAGTAGGGCATCATAAATAGGTACATAATACCAAAGTTCAGACCCGTTCCGATAACGCCACGCCCTTCACTAAGATTACTATCTACCGTAGCACGGCACATGGCACACTGAGCGAAACTCATGGAGATATTCACGATAAAAAAGAAAGCGGTTATCAGTATTTTTTTCATGATTATGCTGTTTCTTTTACAACGCACTGATGAAGTAAATGGTTGAAAATTTACCAAATATTTACTAAATCCTCTTTCTTGAACTTGAAATTACGTTCAAAGAAGTTACTATCTGTTGGCTTCTTTAAACGAAGGCTGTCTTTATTGTTGAGCAACTTCATCAACAACGCAATAGGTGTTAAGAAGATGAAGAAAATAATTGACAGCAACAGGTAGCTATTTACCGTACCGATAACTTTTGCAATCTTTTCCCAGACGAAGATAATACTTCGCTGAATAGTAGTTGAAAGCAACGAGCCAAAGCCAACCGCTAAAGCGAGATAGGTTAATATCGGTATTTCAAAAATAAGCGACAGAGCCACAAAGCCCACCACAATGGCAAGCGTTACGTTTCCGTCCGGTTTTTTATTTAGGTTATTTTGATTACTCATTTTTTAAAATAATGTGTATATAAACGGAGCAAGGGCAGAACCGCCACCGATAACAATTAGCACGCCAATTAGTAGCAAAAGCACGATTATGGGCATCAGCCACCACTTTTTACGTTCTTTAAGGAAGTTCCAAAGGTCTTTTATTAAATCCATGAGGTAGTTATATTGGTCAATTAATCCAAAACAAAAGTCTCTTTCCAGTTTTCTTTATCTTCGAAATTCGGCTGTTCTTTTTTGTCAAAAATATAGTTTCCGATAACGAGATAATCCATTTCGGTACGCATAAAACACTTATAAGCGTCTTGCGGCGTACACACGATGGGCTCACCCCGGACATTGAAACTTGTATTGATAACAACTCCAACACCCGTAATATCTTTGAATGACTTTATAAGCTCGTAATACTCTGGATTCGTCTCCTTGTGTACCGATTGAATTCTTGCCGAATAGTCAATGTGGGTAATAGACGGTAAGTGAGAACGAAGGTAATAAAGCTTATCTTTCAAATCGAAGTCTTCGTAGCCTTCAGGATACGGAATACGTTTATTTTCGTTCACTTTGTGCACTAAAAGCATATACGGCGAATCCGTTTTACATTCAAAATGCTCTTGCACGTCTTCGGCAAGTACTGATGGGGCAAACGGGCGGAAACTTTCGCGGTATTTAATTTTCAGGTTCAACTTCTTCTGCATTTCAGGACTTCGGGGATCGCCCAAGATGCTTCGGTTACCCAAAGCACGGGGGCCAAACTCCATCTTCCCCTGAAACCATCCAACTACGTTCTCGTCTGCCAAGTGAGCGGCAGTCTGTTTAGCAACACTACTGAACTCAATATGATGCTTATAAACGGCTCTGTACTTTTTAGCCATCAATTCGACATCCATGTCGCTGTATTCTGGTCCGAGGTACGAACCACTCATACTATCTATTTTATTTTTTTTCACGATTCGCTCGTTTCCGAAGTAGATGTAGTTTGCCGCTAAAGCAGCACCTAAAGAGCCACCCGCATCTCCCGCCGATGGTTGAATGTAAACATTCTCGAAAACATCAGCTAACTGAATTTTTCCGTTTGAAACGCAATTTAAAGCAACTCCACCCGCAAGAACGACATTTTTTGACCCCGTAAGACGTTTTGCTTCGTGGCACATTTTGACAACTACCCCTTCGGTGATTTCCTGAATGGCTAACCCCAAATCGCAGTGGTGTTGTTCTAATTCGTCTTCAGATTCGCGGCGGGGAAATCCAAATAATTCTTCCCACTTTTTATCCCGTACCATTCTGAGTCCGGTTGAGTAGTTGAAATAACTTTGGTCAAGCCAGATAGAGCCATCTTCGTAAATCTTGATAAGTTTATCTTTTACAATGGCTTTGTAACTTTCTACCCGCTCCGAGCCCGTGTTCCCGTAAGGAGCTAAGCCCATTAACTTGTACTCACCGGAATTGACTTTAAAGCCTAAGAAGTAAGTAAATGCTGAGTAAAGTAAGCCTAAAGAGTGCGGAAAACGCAACTCTTTTAATACCGTTATATCGTTACCTTTTCCGTGACAGATAGAAGCCGTTGACCACTCTCCTACTCCATCAATCGTCAGAATAGCAGCATCGTTGTAAGGCGATGGATAGAAGGCACTTGCGGCGTGAGATAAGTGATGTTCAGGAAAAAGGAGTTTGACTTTTTTCTTGTCAAATTCTTCAATTTCCGCTAACGCATTATAAATTTCTCTTTTAAGAAAAAGCTTCTCTTTCAACCAAACAGGAATTGCCGTAATGAACGAACGAATTCCCTGCGGAGCGAAAGCGTAATACGTTTCCAATAGGCGTTCCATCTTGAGGAGCGGCTTATCATAAAATACAATAGCGTCTAGTTCCTTTAGTGAAACACCTCCAAACTCCAAACAGAACTTAACGGCATTTGTCGGGAACCCCGAATCTTGCTTGATGCGTGTAAACCGCTCTTCTTGAGCCGCACAGATGACTTCACCGTTCTCTGTGTACGTTGCCGCCGAATCGTGATAAAAAGCCGAGATTCCAAGAATTTTCATATAGTAACTCTAGCAATAAATGATATTTCGTCAACCTCTATTTTAGCTTAACGTTTCTGAAGGTGCAAAAATGTCGATAAATAGCGGGGTTAAAAAGTATTTAACGTTGGTTTTTTATTCTGCGGTCGGTAAATGCTCGTGCTACGATTTGTCCAATTCGGATTGACCCTGCATTTGTATAGTGCATTT
This sequence comes from Spirosomataceae bacterium, assembly GCA_047630355.1. Classification (GTDB taxonomy): domain Bacteria; phylum Bacteroidota; class Bacteroidia; order Cytophagales; family Spirosomataceae; genus JANQUM01. The sequence continues at coordinate 45,182 of JBLHXN010000004.1, forward strand.
CGTCGTAAAAATATTCGTTGCTTTTGGGTAACTCATTGGCTAAGTCTACCAAGAAAAGGTTACTGTCAGTATAGTATTTGCGAAAGGCATTATTATATTCTTCAAGTTGTTTCCAAACGAGTTCACCGTTTCGATTATCGCTAAATTTATACTTCGCTAAATCAGTTCCGGTTACAGGATCAGCTCCGACTTCGAATAAGTACGGCTGCATCATGAATATAGGTTCAATGCCGTTTTTGACGCACACCTTATGTAAATTCGCAATTCGATTACTGTAACTTGTCCTGTTCTTCAACTGTTTGCTTAATGTAAGAATCGCTGAGTAGTAGCGTATCTTTTGGATTCAACTCTAACACCCGATTAATAAACATGTGCTTACCTTTAGCGTCTGAAGCCATTGAGACGTTATAGATTAGGTTGATAACTTCACTATTATTTGCCGCCGTTTTGAGAAAGTTCTTAATCTTACTTTTACTCGACGTAACATAATTACCCTACAACATTACCTTGTCAAAATCGCCTAAGTCTTCCCGATTGATGTCATTGATTCCAGTAAGAAAAATTATTTTTTCAGGTTTGAGTTTTGAGACGTGGTCTCACAGCAGGATTTTGTGTCCGAAAGTAGAATGACCGTTTAGTCCGGCATTATTAACCCAAGTTGCAGGTTGTATTTTTCGCAGACTATCCTGACTTTGTCCAGATTTTATCGTCTGAAACAAAATAACACTCAGTAGTGCTACCACCTACGGCAATAATAGATTCTACTTCTTCAAAGTTTTCGGGTTTCTTTAGCCCAGTAGTAAAGCCCAGTGAATTCTTGGTATGAGAATAACCGGGCAAAGCACGCGAAGTCATTCTGGAGCGATATTTCCTGATTAATCGGCAGAACGATAGATTCACCTTTTAAACGTACGGGTATTGGATTGTAAATACGGAGTCAACTTCAAATAATATGAAGACTATTACTGTCAGATATACTACGTATAAAATTGAGCGATAGACTTTCTTCCACATGTTATTAATAAATGTAATAAGGAGAAATCATCAAATAAGCAATCACGCCCGTAATTGATACATAGAGCCAGATTGGAAAAGCGATTTTAGTCACTTTACGATGGCGGACAAATTGCTTAGTAACTGCAAAGAACATAGCTCGTAGTACAAACGGCAATACAATCAGCGACATCAGGATGTGGCTGATTAGTATAGAGTAGTAAAAGTACCGAATATTTCCTTCCCCCCCGAAACTGGTCGAGGCGTTTGTCAGGTGATATATTACGTAAAACACTAAAAAGCAAGCTCCTAAGCTAAACGCAACAGTCATCATATATCGATGATATTGAATGTTTTTTTGCTTGATAAACCATAATCCGATTAACAGAAAAATTGCAGTTAGCGAATTTATAGCGGCGTTTAAATGCGGTAAAATGGCAGTCCATTCTCCCAAATCAAGTTTCGTTCTGATTCCTAACATAATGGCTACTGCTAACGGAATAACCACTGATAGTGTATTTATCAATACCATCGACTTCTTTTCACCGCCGGGTGCAGTTGTATTTCTCATTTACGTTTTGAATTTTACTTATCAGATCTTTGAGTGTTATAGCTATCCAACAATACGCTTATTTCTACGATTAAACGGTCAATTTCTTCTTTATTCGTCCCGTCATAAATGCCTCGTGTAAAACCTGATTTATCTATTAATAATAATTTCTCAGAGTGAATAAATGTATCATCAACATCTGTTATTTCGGGATTATATTCTGACGCGTCAGCTACGGGAAGTTTGAACCCTTTGATAGCTAAATCGTAGATTTTTCTTTTGTCACCCGTCAGAAAAAACCATTTGTCTTTAATGGCCTCGTACTCCTTAGCGTAATCATTCAGTACATTGACTGAATCAAATTTAGGGTCAATTGACATTGACATTAACAACACGTTTTTATTGTCTTTAAAAACGCCTTGAACCCGAGTTAACTCAGAACTAATCTTTGGGCAAACTGTACCACAGCGGGTAAAGAAAAACCCGGTCACGGTTACGTTTTCTTTCATCTGATCTGACGAAAAGTCTCGCCCATACTGATCTGTCAACTCAAAGTCAGGAACTTGAATAAAGACTGTATCTCCATCTGCAACCACAGCGTTGCCGCCGTTATCCGTTTCCGGAAACAAATAAGGCAAATCATAATGGTTCTGCCCAAACTGATGCAGTATCACAAAAATCAAAGCCGGAACACCTAACAAAACTAATAGTATTCCGGCTTTCAAGAATTTACGGTTCATATATTACCTTACTTCACCAATATAACTTCCTTCAAAGTAAACCAACGCTGCTATAAACCATACTACAAAGATGATTGGTAGTACGATTGTCCAGATGAGAGACTTAACTTCGTCTTTCAAGTGCATGAACGTTCCAACGATATAAAATGATTTCACGAAAGTTAGAATGATAAACAAACTAATTTTCAACCATTTTCCAAAACCAGTATCCGAACTAACCGTAAACGCGATTAAAAACTCTACCGCTGTTATTCCTAACAAAATCCAGAATACACGCCAAAGTGCCTTAGTTTGCGGCTTCGCGTTTCCGTTTTTATCATATACTATTTCTGCCATGAGTCTAAGCTTTTAATATTTTAAAGAGGTTTTTCCTGTGCTTGAATCTTTTACACTAAATAGAAGAAGGTAAATACAAATACCCAGACTAAGTCTACAAAGTGCCAGTATAATCCAACCTTTTCTATCATATCATAATGTCCACGTTTCTCATAAACACCGTTTGCGGTATTATAGAAAATTAAGATATTAAGGATAACTCCAGACAAAACGTGTGTTCCGTGAAAACCAGTTATGAAGAAAAAGAAATCGGCAAAAGCCGTGGGACCATATTGATTGTGAACTAAGTTCGCTCCAAAAAATTGAACTCCATCAATCATAGAACCTTCAGGCGTGCCGTGGATGAAGTGATTCCACTCCCAAGCTTGTGAGCCTAAAAAGGTGATACCACCCAAGATTGTCCAAAGCATCCATTTCTCAACATCAGCTTTATCCATACGGTGTCCTGCTTCAACAGCAAGTACCATTGTTACCGAACTAAAGATGAGGATGAATGTCATGATTCCGACAAAAACCAATGGAAGCGAGATACCATGTAAAAACGGGACTGCCTCAAAAACTGCTTCGGGCGTAGGCCACCACTCCTGAGAGAACGTAAAGTCTTTCAGTAAAACGCCAGGGTTTAAGTCCTGAAAAGAAGGATAACTAAAACGTACTAGTCCGTAAGATATTAATAGGGCTGAAAACGTAAACGTATCAGACAATAAGAATATCCACATCATTAATTTACCGTAGCCAACCTTCATTGGTTGGATACCTCCTTGCCACATTAGCCTTTCGGGAGTAGAAGTAGATGAATTTGCAGTCGCCATAAAACAGTTAATATTTTTTAATCAGAGGGCAAAAATAATTAAATATTTGCCCCTACACACAAAAAGCTGTATTAAAATTATCTGAAATACAATAAGAACACAAACAAGTAGACCCAAAGCAGATCTAAAAAATGCCAATAAGTGTTACAAACTTGTAGTTGGTTCAGCTCCCTTGCATTGATTTTTGTGCGAAAAGCTGCAACGAATGCAAACAGAAGTACGAACAAACCTGTAACCAGGTGAAAGCAGTGCAAACCTGTCAAAACGTAGAAAAACGAACCCGAAGGGTTTCCTTTAAGGAAAACTCCTTGTGTTTGTAAATCTTGCCATCCGTAATATTGCATTACCAGAAAAGCGAGTCCAGCGGCAAAAGCTACTGAAATAAATAACTTTAGCTTTACAAAGTCGTCTTTTTTTGCCGATAGATAAGAAAGGTGTAAGAAAATACTGCTCAGCACTAAAACTGCCGTACTGTAGTAAAAGATTATTGGGACTGTGAATTCTACCCAGTTTCCTTCAGCTCTTCTAACTAAGTACGCACTCGTCTGCGAGGCGAATAACATAACGATAGAAATAATAAAGAGCCACGTAATAAACTTCCATTTATTTATACGTAATATTTGGTCTGGCTCTTCTTCTGTAAGATTAATTTGCTCTGCCATATAGTTTAAACTTTATCAATTAAGTATCCAATCTGAACAAACGGTAAATAAATAAATGACCCAAACATTAGCTGTAAAGCTGCTTTGCGATTTACCTTTCGCATTAGTTGAAACGTCTGGGCTAAAAATAGAACTCCCATAATCATAGCAAACACTGCTGAGTTTACCCCTGTCATGCCGAGGTAATAAGGCACCCAACATAAAGGCAATAAGAAAAGAGTGTAGGACATCATTTGAATAGCAGAATTCAGGTCTTGCCCTCCTTTGGAAGGAAGCAACCTGAAACCTGCACGAGTATAGTCTTCGTGGGTAACCCAAGCGATTGCCCAAAAATGGGGAAATTGCCAGAAAAATTGAATGGCGAACAGAATGCCCGGCTCTAAACCAAAGTGTCCTGTTGCAGCGACCCAACCAATCATAGGAGGAAATGCACCAGGTAAAGCTCCAACAACAACCGCGATTGGGCCAACTCTCTTCAGTGGAGTGTAAACAAACCCGTATAATAACATCGACAGCATTGCCAACCCAGCGGCTTTCCAACTAAAAAAGCTAAATAATATAAGGATTGAAATGCTTGCCATGACAAAACCGAATACCATCACTTCGTTGACGCTCAACCTGCCGCTTGGAAGTGGTCTATTTTTCGTCCGATTCATTAACTTATCCAAATCCTTTTCTATGATTTGGTTAATGATATTCGCCGCCGCCGTGGTAGTAAATGAAGCCAAACAGAAAAGTGCTAACAATCCCCAGTTCATTTCTGAAACGCCGAGATAGTAGCCGAATCCAGCTGAGAAAACTACCGTTATTGAAAGACGGAATTTAGTCAAGTCGAAATAGGCTCTTGCCTTAGTCTGTATATAACTTCTATTGTTTATAACTTCTACCATTTTAAGCTATTCTTATCGATTGATCAGAAACATATTCCCGATTCATTAACAAAAAAATGCTGAATTGCATTCCTAAAATTACTACCCCGAACAATAAGTGAATGGGTTGAGCGAATGCAGGAATATCAAACAATGCCATAATGCTTCCGCTAATAATTTCTACTGATACAACAGCGAAAAGGTAGGTAGTTGTTTTAGAGATAAGCCCTTTCCCGGTGATGCTTAATTTCACTTTTTTTAATAAAAAAAAATGAACTATCAGAAGAACTACAGAAAAGGCAACGTGCATGTAGAATTTTCCACCAATCTGGCTAAGCCAGTCTTCGTTGATTTCGCCAGCGTTTGTTTTTAGTAAAATATCAACTGACTCTCTGACCTGCGTACCCATCAAAACCTGACCGATAGAAAGAAAAATCAGTACGACAAGAATGAAATTCAGTGCTTGTTTGCTGCTAAATTCCTCAATGGGTAGACGCTTGTTGTAAGAGCGAAGCACAACATACAATAACAGGGCTACTATTACTATGGAAACCAACATATGGAGCGTTATCATGCCAGGGTGCAACTCAGTTGATACAACGATCGAACCCAACCATGCTTCAAATAAGACTAGCACAAGTGTCAGAAAACTCACGCCGACAATAAGTTTGTCCTGCTTCCAGTAAGTTTTGACAGATAATACGAAGGTTCCAAATATGAAAAGACCAATTAAAGCTCCAATGAGCCTGTTTCCATATTCTATCCAAGTCTTGACTGGATTGAATATTACCTCCCCTTTCAGCTTCGCTCCGAATATTTCTTTGTAATTAGCCGGGAGTTCTGCTTCAGCCGTTGGTGGAATCCACATTCCGAAGCATTTTGGCCAATCAGGACAACCCATGCCAGCACCAGTAGCCCGAACAATTCCTCCGACCAGGATTAGTAGGTAAACGGCAACTATTGTTGCAATTCCCCATCTTCTAAACGCCTTACTTTTGTCCATAAAAAAAGTACACTATACAAGGTACGAAGAGTGTACTTTATATAGTGTACTTCCTACCTTGAGGATTTTTTATTAATCAGGTATATTAACGTCGAATTTTATTTTCTCAATTTCCTTTTCGTCGGCAATCATTTCATTCTCATGAGCTAAATTAGACTCTGGAGTGGCCGAATAAGGAATATGTTGAGGGATAAAGTCAGTGTTAGCACCAGGCTTACTATAATCATAAGGCCAGCGATAAACCGTTGGAATTTCCCCTACCCAGTTACCGTGACCTGGGTTATTAGTTGTCCACTCCAACGTATTTGAATTCCATGGATTTGCCGGAGCTTTTTTACCTTTAAATATAGAGTACACAAAGTTTCCGATAAATATTGACTGACCAGCTACCGATATAATCGCAGCGACAGTAATAAATGCGTTCAAATCAGCGTACGAATCAAAAGTTGCAAAACCTGACCACTGATAATAACGTCTTGGGAATCCTGCAATACCAATGTAGTGCATTGGAAAGAAAACTAAGTATGAACTTATAAACGTCAACCAAAAGTGAGCGTATCCCAACTTAGCATTCATCATCCGACCAAACATTTTAGGGAACCAGTGATAAACACCAGCTAACATACCAAATATTGCGGCTGCACCCATAACGATATGGAAGTGAGCAACTACAAAATATGTATCGTGTAGCTGAATATCTAACGCACTATTCCCCAAAATGATACCTGTCAAACCACCTGATACGAAAAACGATACCAAACCGATTGCAAATAGCATGGCAGGAGTAAATACGATATTACCTCTCCAAAGTGTAGTGATGTAATTAAAGGCTTTAACCGCAGATGGTACCGCGATTATTAATGTTAATAACATGAATACAGACCCCAAAAAAGGATTCATACCCGTTACGAACATGTGATGTGCCCACACTATAAATGCTAGGAACATAATACCAGCCATTGAGAAAATCATAGCTTTATAACCAAATATTGGTTTACGTGAGTTTGTAGCGATGACCTCAGATGTAATACCAAGAGCAGGTAAAATAATAATATAAACTTCTGGATGTCCTAAGAACCAAAATAAATGTTGGAACAAAATTGGACTACCGCCTTGATTAGGCAACGCCTGACCATTCACGTAAATTTCAGACAAGAAAAAGCTAGTTCCAAAACTACGGTCAAATATTAATAGTAACGCGGCAGAGAAGAGTACAGGGAATGCTAAAATACCTAAAATAGCGGTAAATGTAAAAGCCCAGATAGTTAGTGGTAACTTATCAAAAGACATCCCTTTTGTACGAAGATTTATTACAGTAGTCACATAGTTGATACCACCTAACAAGCTTGATATGATGAATAGGGCCATGGCGACTAACCATAAAGTCATTCCTATTCCTGAACCAGGATTAGCATCTGCTAATGCACTTAGCGGGGGATATACTACCCAACCACCACCAGCAGGGCCTGTTTCCACAAAAATGGAAACAAACATCACTAAACTCGACAGAAAGAAGAACCAATACGATAACATATTCATAAAACCGGATGCCATGTCACGTGCACCGATTTGTAGCGGAATCAAGAAGTTAGAAAACGTTCCACTTAGACCAGCCGTCAACACAAAGAATACCATAATAGTACCGTGCATTGTTACTAATGCCAAATAAAAGTTTGGATCTAATTTACCAACTCCTTCAGCTGAGATAGAAATCCATTGACCTAATACAGGCTTTAACCAAGCCATGTCTAAGTTTGGGAAACCCAGTTGTAGACGAAAGACAACGGACATCAGTCCGCCTATTACCGCCCAGATAATACCCGAAATCAGGTACTGCTTGGCGATTGTCTTATGATCTTCCGAAAAAATGTATTTACGAATAAAGCTTAACTCATGATGTTCATGCTGTTCCTCGTGTGCATGAGCTTCTACTGCTTGTGCTACTGCTGCCATGTTTATAATTTGTTTATGTATTTATCACTTTAACGCTGCTTGCGATCCTGCTCCGCCAGTTGATGCTGCTTCTTCTGCTACAACTGGATCAACTCCTTCCTCAACGGGTAAGTATTTCATCGCTTTGGCTTTCAAATTAGTTGGCACTTTTTCGATTAACAAAGGATACATTGCCAATAGAGGTTTTTGTTCCCTTTTCCACTTTTCATAAGATGCTTCGTCATCAACAACCAAGATTAATTTCATTGCGAAGTGCCCTCTACCACACACTTCAGTACATGCGATCTCAAAATTAAAATCAGGGTTTCCTAGTTCAGCACGTGCCTGATCAGTCGTTTGCGTTGGCGTAAACCAAAACTTAGTAGGCATTCCAGGAACCGCATCCATTTTGACCCGCATGTGTGGGATAAAAACCGAATGAAGTACGTCTCTTGCTCTAATCTTTAACAGAACAGGTCTGCCAGCAGGAATGTGCATAACCGATGGATTCACGAAATCATCGAACGAATTCTCATCCGCAAAATCAACCCCGAACTCATTTCCTTCAGCATCGTTGGTTAGTTTGTAATCATATTTGCCCAACTTGTTGTCATCAACTCCAGGATACCTTACTTGCCATCCAAATTGCTTGCCCATGATTTCAATCACTTCTGCATCTGCAGGAGCGTCTGCCATTACATCAGTCCAAACTTTAAGACCTGTAAACACCAACCCTGCCATTATTACTGCTGGAATTACTGTCCAGATTACTTCTAATTTATTGTTGTGCGGGTAAAAAGTCGCAACTCTTCCTTTCTTGAAACGGTACTTGTATGCGAAATAAAACAGAAGCGTGTTAACCACGAAAAAGCCTACCGTTATTACTGCCATTGAGACCCAAAACCAGTAATCTGTTTCTTTTCCGTGAACCGATGCAGCTTCAGGAAGAAAGTCTTTCCGATAGTGCAAGAACGACCACACAACTCCAACTACGCTTAACACCCAAAACCCAAACATAGCGTATCCATTGAAGTTATTCGCATCATCTACGTACTCTCCATTATCATCCGCTGCCGCTTCGGTCGGACGTATTCCTTTCAATAACGACTGTGTCTTGCTCAAGACCATAAAGGTCATCACCAAGAATACAACTGCTAAAATGCCGATTATTATTGTCATCTCCTTACGTGTTTTACTTTGGTATTTAAATGAAATGTTTACCAGAAATGTTTACTCCTATCTACAAATTTTAAATGCTATGGTGTAAACTTTCCTCGATAAACGGGTGGTGTTTAGGGATCAAGTTTGCTTTCTGTAATTGATGAGCTATCACTAAGATAAAGGATGATGCAAAGACTAAGGTTGTACCCCATTCTATAAGTCCGATTCCGCCTTGGTCTTTCGCAATTCCCGGCATCAACATTTGATAGAAGTCAAACCAATGACCTATAAGAATTGCTCCGCAAGCGAGCTTTAGTAACATGTAGTTACGTTTTGAACCACGGGCCATCATTACTAAGAAAGGAAATACAAAATTTAATAGAATATTAATTATAAACGGAGCAAAATAACGACCATCAAAGCCGCTGACTCTTTCCCTGAAGTAAATTGTTTCTTCCGGGAGGTTAGCGTAGTAAATAAGGAGGTATTGACTAAACCATACGTAAGCCCAAAATACTGAAAAGCCGAAAATCAATTTTCCCAAATCCTGTAGAACGCTGTCAGTGACCGCTTTCAAATAGCCTTGATCCTTTAGCAGTAGAATCGCTAACATGATTGCTGCTAAACCAGATACGTGCCAGCTTGCCAAGTGATACCATCCAAACATAGATGAGAACCAATGCGTATCAATCGACATAGATAAGTCCCAAGCAGCAGTTGAAGAGGTAACCGCAAAAAATATCAAGAAGAACTTAGCGTACTTCCGACTTGAGTGATAATGCTCTATATTATTGTACTGATCCTCCAGTAATGAATATTTGCGTATTTGTCTCCATAATACATACCATACTACAAAGTAGATTACGATTCGTATTAGGAAGAACCAGAAGTTGAGATACCATTCTTTTTGAGCTATAATCTCATCGTAGAGTTCATTTCCCGGAGTCATTATACCGTCATGCGTCCAGTGAAAAATAATATGACGGGTAGCTGGAATAAGATATAGGGTAAGTAAAATAGCTGCTGGAATAACCATAAATGCCGGAAACGCTTCGGCAACACGTTTGATGGAAATATACCAACCCGCCTTTGCTACATAATTATATGACATAAAGAACGCCCCTATCAGAGATATTCCTAAGAAGTAGACGCTATTCATCCAAATGTTTCCTACTATTCTCGACATGAGAGTTGCACCGTGATGGCCTTCGCCATGTTCTGGTCCAGCTCCACCATGCCCTTCGGCAGTTTCCCACACTCCGATACTCCAGCCTTTGTGCAATAGGAAAGCTCCCAACGCCACCATTGCTACACCGATAGCGATAGCCAAAAGCAATTTTGATTTATGAGCGGGATTGAACTCAAAATTTTCTTCGATTGAAGGTATTTCGTGCAAATGAGCCATTTCGTATTTTATTATTATTATCTCTGAGAGGAAGAACTATCTTTTCTGTATAACTTAACTACCAAGTTGAAGACGATGAACGTAGTGAACGATTTTCCAACGCTCTTCAGGAGTCATTTGTGAACCATGTGGCCACATCCTACCCTTTCCGTGCGTGATAACGTGAAATATATGACCTCCAGTTATGTCTTTCAAGGCCGCTGATGAGTAGACAGGTACACCTTTGTAAACTACGCCTACCTTACCATTTCCGCCACCATTTTCACCGTGGCAATGCAAGCAATATCTTTCGTAAAGTACTTTCCCTTCTTTTTCGGTTACTTCTGACCAAGGGATAGGGTTCTTCAAAATTCTTGAAGCAAGCTCTATCGAGTCGGCAGGAATGTCATAACGCATTAGGTCGTTCACAACCGTACTATCATCATCCTGCAAAAAGGCAGTTTTGAAATAGCTTCTTGGAACTGTTCCTTCGGCCGGCATTCTCATGTTCATTCCTTTCGGATTGATTGTGTTCTCTCTCCACTGAGACTGGGATTCTAATGCCCTTGAATTATACATATTCGGGGCAAATTCTACACCAGTACTTTCATCGTTGCATGATGTAAATGACAGCATAGCCAATACTGTTACGAACAAGAGGAGTGTTTTTTTCTTCAATTGGGTACTCATTTCTCTGTAGTTAATCGAAATGGATTATTTAAAATAATCTTAAATTAAACTTCCTTTATATTTACCTCAATGGCACCGCTATTTTTCAGTGTGTCTGAGATAACGCCTTCGGTAATGGAAGTGTTGTTTCCTAAATCAATTGCCATGATGAATTTATCATCTGTACTTCTCGGATCAAAGATGAGCGGCTTCACCGTTGGTCCCAACCCTTCCATGAAAAAGAAGGTAAATGCCATTCCAAAGGCAGCAAACAATACGGTCAACTCAAAAACGATGGGTATATTCGTTGGAAAGGGAAAAAAGTTCTTTCCACCAACATTCATTGGCCAGTCAACACCCATTGTCCAGAATGTTAACAAAAATGCACAAACCGTTCCTGTCATGCCAAACAAGAAAGCCGGAACACCCATTCTTGGCATTTTGTATCCTAATGCGTGACCTAATCCGTGAACTGGAAAAGGCGTAAAGACTTCGTGAATCTTAACACCTGATTCCCTGACTTTCTCGACAGCCTTCAGCACCACGCGTTCATCGTCATAGATGCCCACTAAAAATTTATTATCAGTCATTTGTGCAGCAATATATCGTTTAAACTTTTAACCCGAATTATACAGTTACTTTCTTCGGCTCTTCTTTCATCTCGGAAGATGACCGCATTACGGCTTTGACCTCCGCCATATTTATGACCGGAAGGAACTTGGTGAACAGGAAGAACAGTGTAAAGAAAAAACCGAATGAGAAAAGGTAATCACCAATATCTCCCATACGTGGAGTAAAATACGTCCAGCTTGATGGCAAGTAATCACGATGAAGTGAAGTTACGATAATCACGAAACGCTCAAACCACATACCAATATTTACAATCACTGCTATGACGAATGATACAACGATATTCTCACGCATCTTTTTAAACCAAAATATTTGTGGCGAAAGTACGTTACACGACATCATTGCGGCATAAGACCACCAAAGAGGCCCGGTTGCCCGATTAAAGAAAGCATACCTTTCGTACTGAACACCTGAATAAGCTGCAATAAAAAATTCTGTTATGTAGGCAACTCCAACAACAGAACCTGTCACCAAAATAATCTTATTCATCAGACCAATGTGCTCCAATGTTATGTAATCTTCTAACTTGTAAACAACCCTTGTAAACAACATTAAATTTTGTACCATCGCAAAACCGGAGAAGATTGCTCCGGCAACGAAATACGGAGGAAAAATGGTGGTGTGCCATCCGGGAATTACCGAAGTAGCAAAGTCAAAGGATACAATGGTGTGTACGGAAAGTACGAGAGGAGTTGCCAAACCGGCCAAAATCAATGATAAGTCTTCGTAACGTTCCCACGAGCGTGCTCCGCCCGTCCATCCTAAAGAAAGTGCACCATAAATGGTTTTACGAACGCCCGTTGCCCGGTCACGGATTGTTGCCAAATCGGGCACCATTCCAATAAACCAGAACAATAGAGACACGGAGAAGTAGGTGGAAATTGCAAAAACGTCCCAAATGAGCGGCGAATTGAAATTCACCCATAGTGATCCAAAAGTGTTAGGCAAAGGTAATGCCCAATAAGCTAACCAAGGACGCCCCATGTGCATCAAAATAAATGAAGCAGCACAAAGTACGGCAAAAATGGTCATTGCCTCTGCGGCACGATTAATAGATGTTCTCCACTTTTGACGAAAAAGGAGAAGAACAGCCGAAATAAGCGTTCCAGCGTGACCGATACCAACCCACCACACGAAGTTTGTGATATCCCACGCCCAGTTTACGGTTTTGTTCAGACCCCAAACGCCTAAACCTTCCCACCAAGTCTTTCCTAACCAGAACGAGCCGTAGGCAAGCACCAGTAGGGAAACTCCAAAAGCGATTTTCCACTCTTTGGTTGGCTCGTCTTCAACGTGCCGGCAAATATCTACCGTTACATCGTGGTAGCTCTTATTACCCGTTATCAGTTTTTCTCTTATTGGCGAAACTACTTCCATGAATATGAGTTTTTGTACTTTTGAATCTTGATTAAGAATGAGCTTTCGGCTCTTCATCTTTGTGTGCTCCGGCATTACCTTCGTCCGTATGAACGAATTGCCACTTAGCGTCTGCTTTGTCTTTGTTTCTGATCTTAGTTAAATAATTCAGCTGTGGCTGAACGTTAATTTCTTCTAAGACGTGGAATGCCCGACCCTCTCTTTCAACCTCAAGCATCTGCGAAACCCTTGATTCTGGGTCAAGCATATCTCCGAAGGTAATGGCTCCTGTTGGGCATGATTGAGAACAAGCAGTTTCAATCTCACCATCAACTGGACGACGACGCTCTTTCTTGGCCTCCAGTTTACCCAACTGAATACGTTGAACGCACATCGAGCATTTTTCGATAACTCCACGCGACCGAACCGTAACGTCTGGATTTAAGACCATTCGCCCAAGTTCGTTGTTCATGTTGAAATCAAACTCATCGTTCTCGAAGTATTTCCACCAGTTGAATCGACGTACTTTGTAAGGGCAGTTATTGGCACAATAACGAGTACCTATACAACGGTTGTAAGTCATTTGGTTTAGGCCTTCCGAACTGTGCGTTGTTGCCAAAACTGGGCAAACAGTTTCACACGGAGCATTTGAACAATGCTGGCACATCATTGGTTGAATCACCACTTCTGGACTATCAGATGCTTGTTCCATGGCGGAAAGACCGCCAACAGACCAAGTATCAGTAATATCTGCATCTGAACTATAGTATCTGTCAAGACGTATCCAGTGCATCTCTCTCGCTCTGGCAACTTCTTTCTTTCCAACTACGGCAACGTTGTTTTCTGACTGACAACTCACCAAACAGTTGGAACATCCGGTGCAGGTATTGAGGTCAATCACCATGCCCCAGCTATGATTTTTCTTATCGTGGCCGTTCCACAATGATATTGAATAAGGTCTTGTAGGTCCTTCCGAAGTAGCAATTTTCGGCATAAACCTTCCGGCCTGAACGTTCTTAACGTACTCGGAAAGAATTGATTCCTGAACAACCGCTTGACGACCCATTACGGTTTCGTGTGTTTGCGTTTGAGCAAGTGTGTAACCTGAATTTGTCTTAGTTACTTTAGCACCAGTTTTCCAGTAGCTTAAGTTACCGTTTACCGTGCTTACCATCGGAAAAACGTTTACACCAACATTTCCAGCTTTTCCAGCTGCAGTGCGTCCGTACCCTAAGGCAACAGATATAGTATCGTGAGCTTGTCCGGGCTGTACCATAACTGGCAACTCAATCTCCGCACCTTGCAACGTAATTTTAATTATATCTCCTTGAGCAATTTCTAACTTATTTGCCGTTATCTGCGAAATTGCTGCGGTGTTTTCCCACGTAACTTTAGATATTGGATCAGGTGTTTCCTGTAACCAGGGGTTATTTGCCTGACTACCTGTTCCTATAGTTACATTTTCAAAAACATGCAATTCAATACCGTCGCTTTTTACAGCACCTACTGCTGCTGCAGCAGAACTCACATTTCCAGTAAATACAGCAGAACTGCTACCTTCTGATGGTGCTGCTTCATAAACGCCATCGTGTAAAGACTGAACCCAAGATTTACCTCCATTGAGGATATTTGAATTCCAGTTTTTCTTCAGATAAGCCTGATAATCATCCGAAACGCCCGTCCAGGTTAATAAACTTGCTTCTGCCTGACGTGTATCATATATATGAGTTATTGTAGGTTGTATTAACGAATAATAACCTTTTTTCAACTCAGCATCTCCCCAGTTCTCTAAGTAATGTGAAGTTGCGGCTGTATATTGACATAAAGCTGCAGTCTCGTTTATACGATCTGAAAGCGAGATACTCACTTTAGTCTTTTTAAGACCTTGTGCAATTTTGCTTGATTCAGGATGATCGTAAATAGGATTTGACATAAAAATCACGGCGTCGTAAATTCCACCGTTCAAATCTGTAACAAAACGATTCATTTCTGTATCGTTTCCTTCTCCTATCATATAAGGCGTTGTGAAGTCAATAGTACTTCCAACACTTCCAAGTAAACCATTTATAGCATTTACTAAATTTTGTATTGCTACGTTGTTAGTAGCTGATACAACAATTGCTTTCCCATTTGCAGCAACCAAATCAGTAGCACACTTATCTAAGTAGGCTATTTCAATTTTCGCGGCCGAAATAGTCGTGCCGCCCATTTTCTTGGCGACCATGTTGTAAAGGTTGGCAAGTAACAATCCTTCCTGAGAAGGCTTCACCGAAGAACGGTAATCAGCTGCCGCCCCAGTAATTGTCATTCCAGTTTCGAATTGATAGTGACGAGACATGCTTCTTCTGCCGTCTTTCGCACTACTCAAGCGTCGGGTAGTAGCCCACTGCTTGGAAAATTCTACTGGGGAAATCCAAGTTCCTAAAAAATCGCAGTTAATACCCACGATAACTTCTGCTTTATCAAAACGATAGCCCGGAATAACAGCCGAGCCGAAAGATGTTTCGTTAGCTTCACGGATGGCTGACATAGAGTTAGCGTCATACGTGATGTGCTTTCCGGCGTACTTTGCAGTAAAATCAGCAATAACTGCCTTTGCAGTAGGAGAAGTAATCGTGTTTGAAACGATAGCAACATTCTTAGACGATGAAAGTGCCGCTTTTATTTCTTTATCAAGAGACTTCCAGTCAATCGCTTTCTCACCTTTTACAGGAGTTTTGAGCTTTTCGTTGTCGTACAGAGAAAGAACCGAAGCCTGAGCACGAGCTGAGGTACCGCCGCCTGTAATTCCAGAGAGCTTATTCCCTTCAATCTTAACTGGGCGACCTTCACGTGTCTTAACAAGAACACTACAAACATCACTTCCGTCAACGAACGTTGAAGAGTAGTAGTTTGCGATTCCTGGTTCTACATCGAGCGGTTTGTTGAGGTAGGGTATTGTTTTACGAACAGGTGCACCAACATCACAAGAAGCCAATGTTACGGCAGCCATTCCAAAACCTAGTACTTTCAAAAAGTCACGGCGATGAGTTGGTTCGCCCCCTTCCATGTTATCTATATTAAATTCGCGGTCAGCGTTCTTGACCACGTTAATATCATTTTTTAACTCCTCAATTCCTTTCCAATACCGCTTTTTAGTATTCTCCATGAGTTGTTCTTTGCGAATTATATAATAGTAAATTTATAATGTATTTTTAGTAAATTAGTAATGGCAACGAGCACATTCTAACCCACCAATATCTTCCACTTTCATTGGTCCTTCGGACGTTTTGTAGTGAGCCTCCATAAGTTGATCATAGTAAGCATTGTCTTTTCCGTTTACATTTGTCTGACGATGACAATCAATACACCAACCCATAGTTAATGATTTTGCTTGTTGTACCACTTCCATTGTCGGTATTTCTCCGTGGCAATTTGTACAATCCAACCCGCCTACATTTGTGTGTTGGGCGTGATTAAAATATGCTAAATCTGGCAAGTTGTGAACACGAATCCACTCGATTGGCTGGTCATTTTCAAGAGCAGTGTAGATTTTCTGAATCTCAGGAGACTCACGCTTAACCATGTTGTGGCAATTCATACAAATGTTAGCCGACGGAATACCCGCTTGCTTTCCTTTGTAAACACCTGTGTGGCAATAGGCACAATTAATTTCGTACTCTCCAACGTGTAATTTGTGAGAGAATGCAATTGGCTGCTCAGGAGCGTATCCCTGATGAACACCAATTCCGTAAAGGCCGTCTAAAGATGCTTTCGTAGCTAAGAGGATAAACATCCAGATTACCGCAGAGCGGATTGTCTTATTTGCTACTAAACCTTTCAAATTTGCTTTAAAACGCTCTGAAATCGACATACCCGTAGTTTCTGGAGTTTCAGCACCAGCAAGTTTCGTTAACAATTGTATGATTGCTAACAAAGCAACTAATACCAACGCCATGATAGCGAGTAATGCAATTAATACTACGTTAAAAAACTGACCTCCACCCGTTTCGCCCGTGGCAACAGCAGCACCCGCAACAGGGACAGCAGCTACAACCGGAACATTCGCGGCGTTAATATATGCCAAAATTCCTTTAATTTCTGCGTCCCCAAAACTTGGGAAGGCGGTCATTTGAGCTTTATTGTACTTTTCGTACAGCTTAACCGCGTAATCATCGCCACTAGCAATAACCGCGTTTGGATTATTAATCCATTTCTTCAACCAAGGATAATCACGCCTTTCCTGAATACCTTTTAAGCCAGGTCCCACTACAACAGCGTTATCTGTAGCATGGCACTGGGCACAGTTATTTTTGTATAGTTTTTCTCCAAGAACAACATCCCCATCGCTGTCTGCGGGAGCAGCGGCTTCGACAGCTACAGGTGCCGCATCAACAGCAGGAGCGGCATCTTGTGCAACTGCCGTAGCAGTAACGAAGAAGACCACAAATAGAGTCCTGAACAAGCTTTTCTGTATTTTTAGGTACATAATTTTATGAGTACAATTAAGTGCTTTTTTCTATTTGCAAAACTAATCGAGGAATGACTTGAATCAAAAAAGTTGTATAACTTTTTTTATGAGCCAATCTTATTTATACTTATTCTAAATAAGTACTTAATCATCTCACTATAAGTTCCTTGTATAAGTATTTCTCTTACGTATATAGGTTTAGTACGTTCAGAAATGGCTGCAATTCTAATGTGTAGATTGCGTTTGGACTAATAACTTCGGAGAGAAGAACAAGAACGTGAAGAAAAAGAGGTTCCGAGCGGATTCGAACCGCTGTAGGAGGTTTTGCAGACCTCTGCCTAGCCGCTCGGCCACGGAACCTTTTATCTTTTGGGAATGCAAAAGTACGAGCATGCTAATGAAATAACAAAAAAAAATCAGATTATTTAAGTCAGGTGGAAAAATAAAACGGGTCACACAAAATGTGCGACCCGTTCAAATATTCATAAACAAGTTCTGAAGAACTGTATATTATCTTCCTTCTCCCTTCAGCTGCTCTTTCAAGTTTGCCAAAGCAGAAAGATCGCCAAGAGTTGACTTCTCAGTCTCTTGTGACTTAGATGAAGATTCAGTTGACTTCTTAGAAGTTGACTTAGCAGCCTTCTTCGCAACAACCGGCTCTTCGCTTGGAGCTTCCCAGCTACGTGTATGCGAAAGAACGATACGCTTCTCGTCTTTATTAAATTCAAGTACTACGAAAGGTAGTTTCTCGCCTACTTCCGCTACCGAACCGTCTTCTTTAGCCAAATGCTTCAAAGCAGCGTAACCTTCGATTCCATAAGGAAGCTCAAGCATTGCTTGCTTATCAGTTTTCACTGTAATTAAACATTCGTGGGTGGTACCAGCTCCAAACGTATCTTCGAAAGCATCCCAAGGGTTTTGCTCCAAGTGCTTATGGCTCAACGCCAGACGACGATTCTCAGTATCAAGTTCAAGCACAATCACCTCTAATTCTTCACCAATTTTAACGAAGTCTGAAGGATGCTTGATTTTCTTGGTCCAAGAAAGATCAGATACGTGTACAAGACCGTCAATTCCTTCCTCAAGCTCTAAGAAGAGACCGAAGTTAGTTAGATTACGAACTGTACCTTTATGTTGTGTACCGATTGCATACTTGGTCAACAAGTCTGTCTTGTTCCAAGGATCTTCAGTAAGTTGCTTAATACCTAATGACATCTTACGCTCTTCACGATCCATTGTCAACACTACGGCATCAATCTCATCTCCGATTTGTAAGAAATCAGATGGATTACGAAGGTGCTGCGACCATGACATTTCCGAAACGTGAATCAAACCTTCAACGCCTGGCTTCAACTCAAGGAATGCACCGTAATCAGCGATATTTACAACTTTTCCTTTAATCTTAGAACCAACCTCAAGCTCAGTAGCAAGAGAATCCCAAGGATGCTCTTGTAGCTGCTTCATACCTAAAGAGATACGCTTCTTGTCTTCGTCGAAGTCAAGAACAACAATATTAAGCTTGTCGTCAAGGTTAAGTACCTCGTTTGGATGATTAACACGACCCCAAGAAATATCAGTGATGTGCAATAGACCATCAACACCACCCAAGTCGATGAATACACCGAAGTTGGTAATATTTTTAACAACACCTTCAAGCACTTGACCTTTCTCAAGGTTGTTAAGTATTTGCTGACGCTGCTTTTCGAGATCTTTCTCAATCAACACTTTATGTGAAACAACGACGTTGTCGTTGGCGTGGTTAATTTTAACCACTTTAACTTCCATTTGCTTACCGACAAATACGTCGAAGTCACGGATTGGCTTAACATCAATTTGTGAACCTGGAAGGAAAGACTCGATACCGTGAATATCCACGATAAGACCACCTTTTGTACGACGCTTCACAAGTGCATCAAGTACTGTATCTTCCTCAAATGCCTTCTCAATGTTCTCCCACGCTTTCAGGATTCTCGCCTTCTTACGTGAAATGATTAACTGACCGTTTGCATCTTCTTGCTTTTCAATAAAAACGTGTACGATGTCACCGATTTTCAAATCGGGAAGGTCTTTAAATTCGTTACGTGAAACGATACCATCAGATTTGAATCCAATGTTTAATAATACTTCACGATCAGTGATACCCACAACGGATGCATCTACTACGTCTTTTTCGTCGATGCTGGACAATGAATCCGTGTACATTGTCTCAAGTTCGGCTTTTTCTGCCTTGGAATACCCACTTCCGATACCTTTATCGGTTATGCTATCCCAATCAAATTCCATGATGTCTTGATTTGCCATAAATAATTGATAATTAGTCCGTTGTTACGTTAGTTCGCCGGACACTCAAACTAACTTTTAGTTAAAAATATAATATTTCCCCAAAAAGGAGTGCAAAGGTAGTGACCACGCCCTATATTTACAATCTTATATACTGAAAATATAAGTACCCATGAAGTTACTATTCAAATTCACGACGGCATTTCTATTTACGATGCTAACAATAGCCGCTTCGGCACAGGCTAACCTCGATATTGACGACTTCGTAAAGATTTATAAATCAACTCCGAATTCACAATTACTTGACGTAAGGACGCCCAATGAATGGTCAGGAGGCAAGCTTGCCAACTCAGTATGCGTAGATTATCTAAGCGAAAGCTTCTCTCAAGGCGTAGCGAAGTTTGATAAAGACAAGCCCGTATTTGTGTATTGTGCCGTCGGAGGACGAAGTGCGAAGGCTTCTAAAGTATTAAAAGATGCTGGTTTCAAGCAAATTTATAATTTAAAAGGAGCAGGATATAGTCAATTGAAAGCCAAAGGTTTGTAACGAATCTGCTTGTAAATCAACTAAGGTTCGCATACTTTTACATTGTTGTACCCTCTTTCATCCAATAAATTTAATGTGTTATGAACCGTAAAGACATCTATTATTACGTGAGTATGATAAGCGTAATTTTGTTCTTTTCCTGGCTCATCTCCTAACTTTGGCAACCACTCAACAAATTTTGAAAAACAAAACCTACCGTCGGTTATTAATGGCTGCCGTAGCTACCGCATCACTCGGTCTCGCCCCCTTCTTTCCTGAACCGCACTTGCTTGGCAAAATTAAGTGGCTATTCGGTGGTGCCGAAGGAATGGCCGCAACTGATTATTTTGATTTGCTGCTTCACGCTGCTCCGTGGGTATGGCTCGGGTACGAAACTTACCGGGTTTTGAAAGAACCTACCGAGCCCTCACCTCTCTGAGGGCAATTCAAGGCACATTTTAAGCCATTGAGTTCTTTTAGACGCAACTTTACAGCAATAAGTTTAGGCTATTGAAAACCTCCCACAATAATAACTTACCTAAGGTATGTTAAAACCTTCGTACGTTCATTTTGCGACTCGAATAACGACGGTATCGACGACTTGAACGGAATCACTTCTAAACTGGATACCTCGAAGACCTCGGTATTGAAGCAATTTGGCTCACTCCATTTTCAAGTCTCCTACGTATCATAAATATGACGTCACCGATTACCGGGAAATTGATCCTAAATACGGCACCATGGCTGATTTTGAGAGACTCGTTTCTGAGGCTCACCAAAGAAATATAAAGGTTATTATTGACCTCGTAATAAATCATACGAGTATCCGTCACAGGTGGTTTAGGGAGGCGAAAAAAGGATCCGACAATCCTTACCGTAATTTTTACAACTGGTTGACTCCAAAAAAATCAAGGAGTTAAGAATTGCCCGAAGGGAGAAAACGGCAGACTCATTCGAGACCGATCCTTGGCACTGGGTAAATGAAAGCGATAAGAAAAAATATTATGGCATGTTTTGGAGCGGCATGGCCGATCTGAATGTGGATGAGCCGCAAGTAAGCCGCGAAATTTATGACATCGGCAAATTCTGGTTAAGTAAAGGAGTAGACGGGTTCAGGATGGATGCGGCAAAGCACATTTGTCCTGACGATGAAGTGCACAAAACTCACGCATTTTGGGAAGAATTCAGGAGTGAAATGGAAACCGTAAAACCAGACGAAGGAATTCGGGAGGCTTTTCTTTGGGATATTAGAAAAAATGATAGAGACCGGACCAACTGGCGTAAACCGAAATACAATACTGACTCCCGGGTTACACCGTTAAATTAGCAAAAAACGGACACGGGTTCGATGTATAACCATTATCGTAAACTTATCCATTTGCGTAAATCACAACTCGCATTGAGTCAGGTTTCTCCGCCTAATTTACAAGAAAGTCCCCTTTCAGTTTCACCGAACAAATTAGTTGCCTTTGTAAGACCGCACGAGTCTGGCAACTTACTAATTATACAAAATATTAGTAACAAAATGGTCAAATTCAAGTTTCCTGAATGTCAGGAAACTATTTACGATGAGTTATCAACCGCAACGCGGAACGTAGTTTCTCCGTTTGCGTTAATTATCGTGAAGATTTAAAATAAATTAATTACAGATGAATATTGAGATAGTTTCGGGAAGCCCCCGTGAAAATAGCGTTACAGTTCGAGTTGCTAAGTTTCTGAATAATGAACTAAGCAGAAAATTCGACAAGCATAATGTTGACTTATTAGACGTACGGGATTTCCCGCTGCCAATGATACAGGAAGTTTGGGGTTCTATTGACAAAGTGCCGGAAGAGTGGAAGCCACTTGCGGAAAGAATATTCGGTGCTGATGCGTTCATCCTCGTTACGCCCGAATACAACGGAAGTTACTCTCCAGCGATGAAAAACTTATTTGATCATTTCGCGAAGCAGAGCAGAAAGCCATTCGGTATTGTCACGGCATCGCCGGGAGCAATGGGCGGAATGCGGGCTTCGCAACAACTTCAGCAAATGGTTTGTGCGTTTGCCGGCGTACCTTGTCCGCAAATGCTGATTATTCCGGGCGTTGACAAAAAGTTTGATGAATCAGGCGTGTTGACAGACGAGTTTTTTCAGAAGAATATTGATTCCTTTGTTGAAGAGTACAAATGGCTTGCCGAGAAGTTAACAGACTAAAATTTCTCCTTTTTGCGTACATTTGGACTTTGTAGAACCACTTACTCCGTTTGTTCCCGCGTATGAAATTTGTAGAACGTATCGCTTTGCTCCTGTACAACGTCTGGAGTTTGTTGTGGTTTGTGGGAGTTTACTTATTACTTTTCCCTTTCATATACATTGCGATTCAACAGAAATCCTGGCATCCAATCGGACACAAGCTGACGCAGGTTTGGTCTTACCTGCTATTTTTCATAATTGGAAAAAAAATACGTGTAGAAAGGGAATTCGAGATGAATCCGAAAGGCACGTACGTTTTCGTGGCAAACCACTTTTCTTACCTCGATATTGCCGCCGGAATGGGCATTTTCAATAACCACTTTGCTTTTATCGGAAAGAGCTCAGTTCGCAAAATACCGCTTTTAGGTTATATGTTTTACAGGCTGCATATCATGGTTGACCGAAGTGATAGAAACAGTCGCAGTAATTCATTGAATCGTGGAATAAAATCACTCAGGTCAGGAAGAAGCGTCTTTGTAATGCCAGAAGGTGGTGTAGTTTCAAAAAATATCCCGCAGATGGCACATCCGTTTAAAGACGGGGCGTTCATTATGGCGATTGAAAATAAAGTACCAATTGTGCCAATAACCTTTGTTAACAATTATAAAATAATGCCTGGCTTTAAACTCCAGTGGGGTACGCCAGAAGTAGTAATCCATAAAGCTATTTCTACTGAAAATAAAACGAAGGCGGATATAAACGCATTGAGAGAAGAAGTGTACGGAATTATTCAGAAAACAATCGACGAAAACAACTAAGAAGCGATGAAAATAGATAAAAAAACCGTTGAAAAGATTGCTCATTTATCTCGTCTTCAGGTTTCTGATGATGAAGTAACGGAAATGCAAACGGGCTTATCAAAAATATTAAACTGGATGGAACAGCTTAACGAGGTTGATACAAGCGGTGTTGAGCCACTTACTCACATGAGCAACGAAGTAAATGTGCTAAGGGAAGATAAACCCGTGAATAGACTCAGTCGGGAAGACGGACTCAAAAATGCTCCAAAACGAACTACTGATTACATAACGGTACCGAAAGTGGTAGATTAATTAAGAAGAAGTCAAGGAATTTTTTCTCCTACCTATCTAATAGTAGAGGGTCAGTTATTTCGACGAAAGACTTCCTCTTTTGTGTCTTTCCTGAGCTTCCAAATCCATATAGAATAAGGTTCTGTTTGGGTAAAAAGGATGCTCTATCATGCGTATCTCAGCTTCAGAAGGTTCGGTGATTTCCTATCCTGAAAAACCTTAGTCTGTATTACGCTCAATGAGTAAATCAACTCCCTGATCTAAAGCCTTTCGGAGCGTTCTAACTATAACCTGTCCTAAAGGCAATTCATAAACCCGGATAATTGTGGAATCCTGTACCATTTTTAGCTTTTCGCGGTGCACTTATGCACGGTATTCTCGGTACTCTTTTAGTGAATCATCTAAAGCAGCTATCTGGTAGTTTGCTCTTAAGAGTGCCCGTTCAAAACATTCTTTTTGCGTACGAATACTGTCGTTTTTTCGCTCTACTTCGCTTCCGTATTGGTTTATCGTACCGGCTTGTTCGTTAACTCTGGCTTTAGATAATTTGAGTTCTTCTTTCACAGAATTGAGCTGTTTCGTCATATAGCGGTTCCTCGGAATACTAATATCGAGCCTACTTCGTTTTTGAGCTAAAATATCTTCCGACAAAAAAAACGAAAAAAAAACAATATTTTTACGAGGTTTTTAAATTTCCTCAAAGGTATAGGGTAGTTAAAGGTCACTCAGTTAGTAGTTTGTTATTAGATTGATTAACAAATATTACCGTGATAAATACAAAAATATTCTATTTAACAACTTCCTAATTCGCTCGTTTTCCCAATAATTATGTCAGTAAATATTGCAAGTTTTTTCGCTATTTTTTTAGCACTCATTAGTTGCGATTCACAAAGTGAAGGTTCGAAGATAGTGCCAGAAGCCGTGAAGGTAGTGCGTCTGGATCGGCAGTTGTTCGAAATGGAAACGCCCGATGACCTGCAACAATTTTTAATTGAGAATCCGGTTTATACCCGTTCATTCTATCGTGCCTTCGCCGACGATACCGCTTTCGTGAACCATCTTTTTTACATTTATAACCACCCCGATTCGAAGAAATTCTACGAAGAAGTAGCTGCTTCTTACGGAGATTTGGCAGACATAGAAGAAGACTTAGGAAGAGCATTTGCCCGAATAAAAAAGGAATTTCCTGACTTCAAAACGCCGAAGGTGGTTGCCACTTTCACTGGTTTGGAAAACGATATATACGTCTCAGATTCAGTAATTTATATTGCATTGGAAGCTTTCATGGGCAAGAGTGCCAGTTATCGCCCTCAGCAGCCGAATTACATCTTAGAACGTTATCAAAAAGAATATATCGTCCCGACAGTTGTCCGGTTTATTTCTGACAAGTATAACATGAATGATGACTCTGACAATTCATTATTGAGCGATATACTCTACTTCGGTAAGGCATTTGAATTTACCGCCAGTGTACTTCCTGACGTTGATAAAAATCTTATTATCGCGTATCCTGATTCCAGTTTACAACAAGTACAAAACGCTCAAAACATTGTATGGGCGTACTTTTTGGATAACCAATTGTTATACGAACAAAACGTTCGGGTGAAAGAACGCTACATCGGTGAGCGTCCCGGCGTTCCTGAAATTGGACCTGCGTGTCCTGGAAGAATCGGGCAATGGCTGGGCTGGCGAATTGTTCAGGCGTATCGCGAGGAGAACACAAACGTTTCGTTATCTGAGTTGATGAAAATAACCGACTCTCAGAAAATTTTAAAAGGCTCGAAATACCGCGGAGAAGTTGAATAGGTTTAGGCTTTGAAGAAGTAATTTATCTAAGCATCACTACCGTCGGAATCTGCGATTGCCAACGGGGCATTCGTAATTTCCATTTCGAATAAATCAGCTAAGTGATTTCGTAATTTATCAGCAACTTCTCTCAGGTTTAATTCATACCCAAGTTCGGCTTGCATAGACGTAACCGCTTTATCATCAATGCCACAGGGAATAATATTCTTAAAATAGTTGAGGTCAGTATTTACATTAAAAGCAAAACCGTGCATGGTTACCCAGCGGCTTGCCTTCACTCCCATCGCACATATTTTACGAGGTTTTTTCTGCTCAATATGGTCGAGCCAAACTCCTGTCAAGCCGTCAATTCTTCCGGCGGGAATATTGTAATCGGCAAGCGTTAGAATAATTGCTTCTTCCAAAAAACGCAGGTATTTGTGAATATCAGTAAAGAAATTATCCAAATCCAGAATCGGATAACCAACCAGTTGCCCTGGGCCGTGGTACGTAATATCTCCTCCCCGATTAATCTTGTAAAACGTCGATTCTTTCTCTGTAAGTTGTTGTTGGTCAAGTAGTAAATTCTCCACTTTACCGCTCTTTCCAAGTGTGTAAACGTGCGGGTGCTCACAGAAGACCAAGTGATTTGGCGTTGGAATCTTTTCGTTCCCTGCCTTTTCCCTTGTTCGATTAGCCACTTTCGCCGCTACCACTTCATCAAAGATTTGGGTCTGAAAATCCCACGCTTCCTTATAATCCATCAGACCGATATTGTGGAATTGAACGGCTTTATTTTTGAGATTGGAGATGTGAGACATTAGGTTCGAGACAAGGTAATATAGCAGACTTGATTTCCAAATCTCAACAATGATAATACGGCATTGATTTCTTTAGTAACCATTTGTTTCAGGAGAACGGTTCGATTTAAACTCCTTTAATGCCTCATTTGCCGCGTTACTTAACCCGCTACTGTCACTAAATGGCGTTACGAACCGAAAACCCATTTCGGACATTTGACGTGCCGTTTCGGGAGAGTTACAATGAATTCCGGCTGTCTTTCCGTGCTTCGCGGCGGCGTTCAGAATCTTGTCGAGTAATTTCAACAAATCAGGACTTTGGAAATCTGCCAGTGTATTGAAATCCATCGCTAAGCTTAAATCCCAAGGTCCGACGTACAAACCGTCTAAGTGCGGCGTTGCCGCAATTTCGTCGAGATTTTTAACACCGTCAGCGGTTTCAATCATTACCATCGTGAGAAAAGTATCAGCTGCATCTTTAAAGTAATCTCCTTTGTACAGTTCCCCCGCCCGAACTGGCCCAAAACTTCTATAACCTAACGGTGGATAATGACAGTTTTTGACAAACTCTTCTGCTTCGTGGCGATTATTCACCATCGGGCAAATCAAGCCACCTGCTCCGGCATCCAACATTCTCATAATGTAAGCAGCATTATGATCAGGCAAACGAACAAATGAAACGGTTCCCGTAGCCAAAATGGCTTGCAGCATTGGTAAGATGGTGCTCAAATCAGTGGCAAGACCATGTTGCGTGTCAATGGTCATGGTGTCAAAACCTGCATGAGCAACTATTTCGGCAGTCCAAGAGTTTGGAATACTTATCCACGCATTCACAATGGTTTCATCGGCTTGCCAACGAGATTTTAGGTTAGAAACTGACATTTACTTTTCGGCTTCAAAAAAGGCTTTACGAGGTTATTAATTTGATTTTGGGCTGTTTTCACTTCCGTCACTTGGCTTATTTCGATTGTCGCTTCGGTTTTTATCAAAACGCTTCTTAGATCGTTCGCCGCTTTCGGCACCATTACGGTTTCCTCCACCCGAACGAGGTTT